>JBKJZR010000275.1:0-13988 GCA_046715035.1 Burkholderiales bacterium
TCGAAGAAATGGTGCTCGGATTGGAGAAGCTGGCGGACATCAGAACGCTTATGAAGGCGTTGAGCGGAGCGCCTTACAAGACTCTGGGCGCGCGCTACTGAGGCGTCGTAAGCGATGAGGCTCGCCAGCACAGCAATACCGGCCAGATGATATGGAAGATCCCGCAACTGATCGCATACTTCTCACAAGCCACGCTGGAACCGGGCGACGTCATATCAACCGGCACCCCCGCAGGCGTTGCCGCCGGCCGCAAACCGCATGAAACGCCCTGGTATCTGAGACCCGGCGATGTGATCGAATCGACCGTCGAAAACGTGGGCGTGCTGCGCAACCGCATCGTCGCCGACGAGACCGGGCCTGCCAGTTGGGATTGGACTCAATGACCTCTGCGGAGCCCCACCAGATACCAGGAAACCCCCATGCCTAAACCCCACATTTTCCGGCTGCTGTTCTTGATCACCGTGCTTTTGAGCCGGGAACTATGCGCGCAGACAACCGCGCCCAGAGCGAGCACCGAGTATCCGACCAGGTCGGTCAGGCTCGTGGTGCCGTTTCCGCCCGGAGGCTCGGATACCGTGGCGCGGCTCATCGCTCAGAAGCTGGGCGATCGCCTGGGTCAGCCGATCGTCGTCGACAACCGCCCCGGCGCGGCGGGCGTAATCGGCACCCACCTCGCTGCGCAGGCTCCTGCGGATGGATACACGCTGGTCTTCATCACTGCGTCGCTGACAATCGCGCCAAGCGCGACGACCCTCCCCTATGATCTGAACCGCGATTTCGTGCCGGTTTCGCCCGTTGCCACCGGGCCGCTGCTCGCGGTCGTCCATCCCTCCGTGCCCGTGAACACGATCCCCGAGCTGATCGCGCTTTCAAAATCCAAACCGCGGTCGATCAACTACGCCTCGAGCGGCACGGGGAGCATCACCCATCTTGCAGCGGAGCTGTTTCGCGCGATGACCGGCGCCGAAATCGTGCACGTGCCGTACAAAGGCACAGGGCCGGCGCAGATCGAGCTCATCGGCGGGCAGGTCCACCTCATGTTCGGCGTTCTGGGATCTGCCCTGCCGCACGTGCGTGCCGGAAAACTCAGGGCGCTCGGAGTAACGAGCAGCAAGCGCTCGACGCTGGCTGCGGACGTCCCAACCATTTCCGAATCCGGCGTAAAAGGATATGAAGCCGCTACTTGGTACGGAATCCTTGCTCCGGCACGCACGCCCGATCAGGTGGTGCAAAAGATCGGCAGGCATCTCCACGCAATTCTGCAGGACACCGATGTAACCACCCGGCTGTCGGCGACTGGATTTGAAGCAGCGACTGCGATGTCGAGCAGGGAGTTTCGCGCCTACATCAATGGCGAAATCGCGAAGTGGTCGAACTTGCTTAAGCACGCTGGCATCACGCTGGAGTAATATGGCGAATGGACTATTCAGGATACAAGCATCTCAGCATCGAGCATCGTGACCGCGTCCTCACGCTCATGTTGAACCGGCCGCCGATGAATCCCATTCACTATGAGCTGCATGAGGAGCTGTCGCGGATCTTCTACGAAGTGCAGGTCGATCACGAGTGCGACGTCGTGATCTTCACGGGGGCGGGAGACGTATTTTCCGCAGGCGGGGACATTCCTATGATGCAAAAGCGCATCGACGACCCCGAGCTTTTCAACCGGAAAAACCTCGAGATGAAGAAGATGATTTTCGGTCTGCTCGACCTTGAGAAGCCCGTGATCGCGCGCATCAACGGCGACTGCATCGGGCTCGGCGCAACGTTGGCCTTGTTGTGCGACATCCTGATTGCCGTCGATGACGCCCGGTTGGGCGACCCGCACGTGAGGATGGGGTACGTTGCGGGAGACGGCGGGGCGTTCATTTGGCCCCAACTCGTGGGCTACGCACGAGCTAAAGAGTATTTGCTGACCGGGGACTTGCTCTCGGCGAAAGAGGCGGAGCGGATCGGTTTGATCAATCACGCCGTGCCCCGGGAAGAGCTCGATGCCAAAGTGAATGCGCTCGCGCAAAAACTCGCAAACGGCGCGACGAAGGCGATCAAGTGGACGAAGACGTGTATCAACATCCCCCTGCGGCAGCTCGCGCACTCGAACATGGACGCGTCGCTCGCCTACGAAGCGCTCACGAACATTGGGGCAGATCACCAGGAAGCAGTCACTGCTTTCCAGCAAAAGCGTAAGCCCAACTTTACCGGACGTTAGCGTCCCATCCCTCGCTACAAGTCACCCAGCCCTAACACTGGATTTCCAGTAGCCCGCAATGCCTAAAGCACTCGAACACCTGCACGTACTCGACATGAGCCGCGTGCTCGCTGGTCCCTTTCTCGCTCAGAGCCTTGCTGATTTCGGCGCAGACGTGATCAAGGTCGAGCGTCC
This sequence comes from Burkholderiales bacterium, assembly GCA_046715035.1. GTDB lineage: Bacteria > Pseudomonadota > Gammaproteobacteria > Burkholderiales > SG8-41 > PALSA-1004. The sequence goes on from JBKJZR010000275.1 coordinate 2,384, forward strand.
GCACCATGGCGACGAGTCCAGAACGTTTCCCCCGTATCTCAAGGATTGCGCAGGCGTTGAAACCGATGAATCCGCGTATTTCATGTCGATCAATCGCGGCAAGCGATCCGTCACGATCGACATCTCCACACCGCGTGGCCAGGAGCTCGTCAGGGCGCTTGCCGCACGCTCCGACGTCCTTGTCGAAAACTACAAAGTTGGCGATCTCAAACGGTATGGCCTCGACTACGACGCCATACGCGCAGTGAATCCCCGGATTGTGTACTGCTCGATCACCGGCTTCGGTCAAACCGGCCCCTATCGACACCGACCCGGATATGACTACATCTTTCAGGCGATGAGCGGCCTCATGAGCATCACTGGCGGCCCCGACGAGTTGCCTGGAGGCGGTCCGGCAAAGGTAGGGTTGGCGATCTGTGATGTCATAACGGGCATGTACTCGAGCTTTGCCGTGATGACCGCCCTCGCTCATCGCGACCGCTGCGGCGAGGGTCAGCACATCGATATGTCATTGCTCGATACGACGATTGCCACGATCTCACATATCAATATGAATTACCTCATAGGCGGATTCGTCCCGAAGCGAATGGGGACCGGCCATCCCAGCATAGTTCCATATCAGATGTTCGTGGCGCAGGACGGCCCGATGGTCGTTGCGGTTGGAAATGACGGCCAGTTTGCCAAGCTGTGCGCAATCCTGGGGCTGCCCGAGCTTGCCCAGGACAGTCGATTCCGCACCAATCCATTGCGGGTGAAGCACCGCGAAGATCTCGTGCCTCGACTTGCAGAAGCATTCGCGCAGAAACCCGTAAACGCATGGATCGAGAACCTGACCAAACAGGGTGTGCCGTGCGGGCCGCTTAATGACATACCCCAAGTGTTTGATGATCCACACGTCCAGGCCCGCGGCATGCACGTACGGATTCCGCACCCCCGCGCCGGGTCCGTGTCGATGCTCGCGAACCCGGCGCGGTTGTCGGCTACCCCGCCTACCTACGATCGGCGCGCGCCGCTTCTGGGTGAGCACACACGAGAAGTTCTGACCAGCGTCCTTGGTCTTTCCGATGAGGAAATTGACAAACTGGCAGCAGCGGCGGTGATCTGATGAGTACGCTTGCAATGTTTAGAAGTCAGGGGGTACGCCTCGCTGTCGTGGTGGGAGCGATTCTCGCCGCGATCATTCCCCATGTCAGCGCGGCACAGAGCTATCCGCATAAACCGGTCCGGTTGATTGTCCCGTTTGGCCCTGGCGGTCCCGGAGACACGGTCGGGCGCATGATAAGCAAAAAGCTCACCGAGAGCCTCGGTCAATCTGTGGTCGTGGACAATAGGAGCGGAGCCACCACCATTATCGGGACAGAGCTCGCCGCCAAGTCGGCGCCGGACGGTTATACCCTGCTATTGATTTCCACAACGCACGCCGTCAACCCCAGCTTGTTCAAAAAGCTACCGTACGATCCCATCAAGGACTTCGCGCCGGTTACATTGATCACGTCGACGCCATTTATGCTGGTCATCCATCCGTCGGTTGCTGCCAGTTCCGTGTCGGAACTGGTTGCGCTTGCCCGCAGCAGGCCGGGACAGTTGAACTATGGATCGTCAGGCAATGGCAGCTCCATACACCTGACCACGGAGCTGCTTAAGACTGCCGCCAAAATCGAGATGGCGCATGTGCCCTACAAGGGAAGCGGTCCTGCATTCATCGACTTGATAGGTGGGCAGGTGCAATTGCTCTTCAGCAGCACCGTATCCTCGCTACCCCATGTAAAGAGCGGCAAGGTCCGGGGGCTCGCCATCACCAGTCTAAAACGGGCTCCCTCACTGCCGACGATACCGACTATTGCGGAGTCATATCCCGGGTTCGAGTCGAGTTCGTGGTTCGGCATGCTGGTTCCGGCAATGACCCCTAAACCGATCATCGAACGGTTGTTAGCCGATACGCGCACAGCGCTCAAGTCGTCGGAAGTGAGTCATGCCCTGACGAGTCAAGGAGCCGAGCCGGGAGGCAGCCCGCCAGCAGAATTCGCGGCTTACTTTCAGTCAGAGATCAAGAAATGGGCGAGGGTAATCGATTCGGCAGCCATTAAACTGGATCAGTGACGCTTCAGACGGTTCCATGCAGTTGACGGCCACTGCCTCACCCGCTGCTAATTTTGAGCACCGGCCGTGCATCAGCGACGCCGCGCCGGTTTTACCAGGCGTAGCTCGAACGCACGCCAACCGACAGTGCAACGTCGCTCCTCAAGGTCCAGCGCGCTCCCCGACGACCCGGTCCCGCCGGTATACTTCCAGCAGCACCGCTACTGACAAATCAGCGAGGAGACACCGTGAAACTGGTTGCCAAGGAAATGCCCACCGCATTGCACAGCTCGGCCCTGTGCGCAGACCTGATCAGGATCATGACCGCGGAGAACAAAGACAAGCCGCAGGCGTTCAAGCTGCGTGCTCAACTGCTGGCGCAAGGCCGCTCGAACACGCCGGTCGCGGCGACCGAGGACCTCACCGTCATCATCAAGGTTTATGCGACAGGCGGAGAGAATTCGCTGCACCAGCATCCGCACGAAGACCACGTGTTCGTGATTCTCCAGGGCGCCGCAACTTTCTACGACCATGAAGGCGAGACCGCGACCATGCGCATCCACGAAGGCTACCTCGTGCCCAAGGGCTCGCTTTACCGATTCCATTCGGTCGAAAGCGCCGGCCCGCTGGTGATGCTGCGCGTGGGCACGCCCAACTATGCCGTTGCGACGAAGCCGTTTCGCACGGATGACGCCGGCAAGGATTTTCAGGGTGACACCAGGAAGAACAAGATGGTCCCGGTCGAAGTGCTGGAAGGTGCTTACTTCGGCTGACACGCCGCAAGTTCGTCCAGAACGATTAACACTCGCAGAGCGGCGGGATTCCGCTCGCCGAAGCGAGGACGCAGCAAGCAGACTCCTCTTCAACCAAGGAAGGAGAACGCGTGCAACAGCTTAGGTATTCCGCCGCCGGCTACGCGGCGATCACCGCGCTGACAATCATGGCCAGCGCACTAGTCCACGCCCAAACATTCCCGGTCAAGCCCATTCGCATCATCGTGCCATTCGCGCCGGGCGGCGGAAACGACCTGTTGGGCCGCCAGTTTGCAGCACGTCTCTCCGAAGCGTTCTCCCAAGCGGTCTATGTGGACAACCGGGTCGGGGCCGGCGGCAACATCGGCGCAGAGCTCACCGCGAAATCGCCTGCCGATGGCTATACGATAATGCTCGCCAGCAGTTCGATGGCCGTCAGCGCGAGCTTTTATCCGCGGCTCAATTACAGCCCGACGCAGGACCTTAGTGCGATGGCGCTCGTCGGCAGCGCGCCGCTGGTACTCGTCGCTCATCCCCTGGTGCCCGTCAAAAGTGTGCAGGACCTCGTTGCGTTATCGCGTAAGCGCAAGGGCGGTCTCGACTTCGGTTCCAACGGAACCGGATCCATCAGCCACCTTTCCGGTGTCCTGCTGAACGACATGGCGAAAATCGACATCACGCATATTCCTTACAAGAGTGCGGGCGCCGTCGCCACCGCGCTGCTCGGCGGCGAAGTGGATATGGGATTTCCCTCGCTGGTGGCTGCGCTCCCGCACGTGCGCGCGGGCAAGCTGCGCGCGCTGGCCGTCACGACGGCGAAGCCCGCGAGCGCGATGCCCGAGGTGCCGACGATGGCAACCTATTTTCCGGGCTTCGAGACGGATGCATGGTGGGGGTTTTTCGCGCCGGCCGCGACACCCGCGCCGATTCTGGAACGTCTCATCGGCGAGATACGCAAAGTGCACGTGTCACCCGAACTGCGAAACGTCATGGCGCGCGAGGGCGCCGAAGCCGTCTGGCTCGCTTCCGCGGATTTCACTGCGTTCTTCAGGCGCGAGATCGATAAGTACGCGAAGCTCGTCAAGCTGTCCGGCGCCAAGGCCGAGTAGTTGCGGTTTCAAACGCGCGATGTTCGTGCACTTCACCAGGCCCTCGATCCGGCCTCAAACGAATAACTGTTGCCGCCGGCCATCGCATGAAACCTGAAATGACGTTGGTGGCGGCCTGCGCGATCAGTGCGTGCGGCACGTTTTCAGCATTCGCCGCGTCGCGTGACGACCCTCAGTTCCCGCAGCGTCCGGTTCGGTTCCTGGTGCCCGTAGTACCCAGCGGTGGCACGGATCTCGTCACGCGGCTGGTAGCGCAGCGGCTCGGCGAGCGCTGGGGTCAGACCGTCGTTGTGGAAAACCGGCCTGGCGCTACGGGCATGATTGCGATGGAGCTGTGCGCGCGTGCCGCAGCGGACGGCTATACGCTCGTCATGCTCAACCAGGGGCAGATGCTGACCGGGCAGCAGTCGGGCAAGCTGTCGTTCGCCCAGCCCGGCGACTTCACGCCGATCGCGCTCGCCGCGGCGAGCGAACTGCTGCTCGTTACGAATGTCGCGGTACCGGTCAGGTCGGTTAAAGAGCTGGTCGAGTTCGCGCGCGCGAAACCGCGGCACCTGAGCTATGCATCGGGCGGAACGGGCAGCGTAGGTCATCTTGCAACAGCGCTCTTCCTGACCACGGCGGGTATAGAAATGACGCACGTGCCCTATAAAGGCACTGGCGCATTCACCGCGGACCTGTTGAGCGGCCAGGTGCAGGTGGCGATGCCGGTCGCAACGACGGTCGTCCAGTATGTGCAGGCGGGACGGCTGCGCGTGCTGGCGGTTACGGGGCCCAAGCGCCTGACCGCGGTGCCCGATGCGCCGACCTTCGCCGAGGCGGGTTACCCGCGATACCAGGCCTCCGTGTGGTTCGGCGTGTTTGGCCCTGCGCGCATGCCGAGTGCGCTCGTGACGAGGGTGAATGCAGATGTCAACAGGGTCGCGCAGCAACCCGAGTTCGCCGAGCGGTTAGCTGCTGCGGGCATCGAGCCCGCGGGCACCTACTCCCCCACGCAGTTCGCCGACTTTGTAAGCCGCGAGCTGATCACCTGGGATGCAGCGGCGAAAGCCGCCGGGATTCGCTGAGTCGTCGAGCAGCTTGCCGCGCCCCCGCGCTCGGCGGCTGCGTTGACTGGTGCGATGTGCGCTGGCCCGATCGAGGTCCAGCGCCGCGGTGCCACCTGCGGCGAGTTTGCCGGCGACAATCCGACCCGGGCCCAGTGCGTCAGATGGCACGCACGGCCCCCGGGAAAGCCCTCATAATCCGGCACCCGCACAGCAAGCCCTTCCCTGTCCACCATGAAAATCCCCAAACGACTCCAGCCGCTGATTGAAGACGGCCTGATCGACGCCGTCATCCGCCAGCTGATGAGCGGCAAGGAGGCGATGGTCTTCGTCGTGCGCTGCGGAGAAGAGATCCGCTGTGCCAAGGTCTACAAGGAAGCCAACAAGCGCAGCTTTCGCCAAGCTGTCGATTACACCGAAAACCGCAAGACCAAGAACAGCCGTCGCGCGCGCGCCATGGAAAAAGGCACGCGGTACGGGCGCAAAGCCCAGGAGGAAGCCTGGCAAAGCGCCGAAGTCGATGCTTTGTACCGCCTCGCTGCTGCGGGTGTGCGGGTCCCCACGCCCTACAACTTTCACGAAGGCGTGTTGCTGATGGAGCTGGTGACCGACGCCAACGGCGAACCGGCGGCCCGGCTCAACGACGTGGAATTCACTGCAGAAGACGCCCGCAAACATCATCACTCGTTAATGATCGAGGTAGTGCGCATGCTGTGCGCCGGCGTCGTGCACGGCGACCTTTCCGAATTCAACGTGCTCGTGGGCAGCGCAGGCCCGGTCATCATCGATCTGCCTCAAGCCGTGGATGCCGCGGGAAACAACCACGCCAAGCGCATGCTGGAACGCGACGTCCTCAACCTGACGACCTACTTCGGCCGCTACGCCCCGCAGCTGCTCGTCACCGAATACGGAAAAGAGATCTGGTCGCTCTACGAAAACGGAGGCTTGACCCCGGACGTGAAGCTGACCGGCCGGTTCGCGCAGATCCTGAAACCCGTCGACCTCGACGGCGTGGTGCGGGAAATCGATGATGCCCGCGCCGAAGAGGCTGCGCGGCGGCTGCGCCAAGAGGGATGAGTCGCGGTAAGGGGGTTGGAATGCACTGCCCCAAATTGTTTGTACGGTCCTCTTGCAGAAAACCCCCGGTCTGACCCCGTAGCGATCATCTTGATTGTCCGGCGGGGAGCGAGATGCCCTTAACCCGCCCTGCTCCGGCCAGGTCGTTCGCTTCGAGGTCCATGCGGATGGCGCCTGCGCGCGTCTTACGGCCGTTGCCGCTCGGCGAAGATGATCGGCCAGGTATCGGCGAAGCGCCGCACTTCGGCGTTGTCGAGAATGCCGTGTTCGCGCAGCGCCCGGTGCAGTGCCGGCAAGTGATAGTGCGGCACGGCCGGGTAGAGATGATGGGCGAGGTGGTAATTGACGTGGTGCGGGAAGATTAAGAGACGCTGCCATCCGTTGGCGAGGTTAGTGCGCGCCGCGGTGAGCGGTGACGAATAATCGGTCACCGCGCCGTGCTCGCAAATGGCGCGCAGCCTGAGTATCGCCTGCAGCAAGGTGGCGAGCGGGATCATCCACAGGACGACGTACTGCCAACCCCAGCCACTGGCAAAGGCGACAATGGGTGCGAGCCCGTGAAAGCCGGCTACCATCCAGCGGTCGCTGCGTGCCTGCTGCTTTAGGGCCAACGAGGTATCGTGGAGAGGCCGTTCGGCGAGTTGGGTATCGGTGTTGATCGCCGGGTTGCCGAAAAAATAGGCATAGTTCTTCCATGCCGTGAGGCCAAGCAGATCCCGCGCCAGCTTCTTCAGCAAATAGCTCTTGCCGCGCGGGTAGCCGCCGTGCAACGCGATGTCCGGGTCCTGCGCCTGATAGAGATGATTGTGATGCAGGCGATGGATCACCCGATAGGTGCACATGGACACGCCGCCCAGCATGCCGCAGAAACGCCCGACGAGATCGTTGAGCCAGCGCGTCTGATACAGGCGGTAGTGGGCGGCGTCATGAGCGAGAATGAACAGCGCGTGCTGCAACGGGCCGATGAGGACGATGGCGATCAGCGCGGCCCACACGGACCAGAAGGCGATCGCGAAGCCGAGCACCAAGGCGATCAGCACGAAAGTCTGCACGATGGCCATCGTCGAGCGCAGCGGCGAAAGCTGCGTCAGCGGCCGCAGCACGTGCGCTGGCAGCTTCTTGCGTACATCGTCGCGGAACTCTTCCCCGGCGGCAGGCGGCGATGCGATGGCCATCTTTTGCGTTGCTCTAAGTATTAATGAGGATTCAGTAAATAGTTTACGCCTTCTCACCTTCTCCCCAGCCCCACAAGGCAAGGCCTGTGAACATCAAGTAAGATAGGCCGGCTTCGACATCGAAATGACCAGCCCCAAGGAGCCGCCCATGGCCGCCGCCAGCCCATCCGCCGCGCGAATTCCCGCAGTGGCGCTGATCTTTTTCGCTGCACTCCTCGGGCCAGGAACCGCCTCGGCACAGGCATACCCATCGAAACCCATCAAGCTCATCGTGGGATTCCCTCCCGGCGGTGGATCGGACGCGCTCGCCCGCATCCTCGGCGCCGCGCTCACCGAAAAGCTCGGCCAGCAGATCCTCGTCGACAACAAGCCGGGCGCCAACACGATTGTCGCCAGCCAATACGTGCTGACCCAGCCCGCAGACGGCTACACGCTGCTCTTCGTCTCGGCGTCCTTCGCGATCAACCCCAGCCTCTACAAGCTCACCTACGACATCGAGAAGGACTACACACCCGTCGCGGTGGTGGCGATCGTGCCGCTGCTGCTCATCACCAACAACAATGTGCCCGCGCAGTCGGTCAGAGATCTCGTCGCCATGGCCAAAGCGCAGCCGGGCAAGCTCACCTACGCTTCGTTCGGCATCGGCAGCGCCGCACATCTCGCCGGCGAGATGCTGCTCAGCATGACCGGCGCCGAAATGGTCCACGTGCCCTACAAGGGCAGCGCCCCCGCGGTCGCGGACGTCATCGGCGGCCGCGTGACGATGATGCTGCCGGGCATCGGCTCGGCGATCAACCTGGCGCGGGAGGGGAAATTGAAAGGCCTTGCCGTCTCCACCGGCAAGCGCGTCCTGGGTGCGCCGGACATTCCCACCATCGCCGAAACCGGCGTTCCCGGCTTCGACGTGGCGACGTGGGAGTCGATTCAGGCGCCGGCGGGCACGCCGCCGGATGTGGTGGCGAAGCTCAACGCCGCCATTCGCGAAGTCGTCGCCTCGCCCGACCTGCGCCAGAAGATGATCAATCTGGGATTCGAGCCTGACGCGACGAAATCGCCGGCCGAATCCGCACAGTTCGTCAGGAGCGAGATGAACAAGTGGGGCAAGCTCGTCAGGGAACGCAACATCAAGGTGGAGTAACGGGTTCGCGTGGGACGCCACTGCGTACGCGCCGCGAATTGTAGGGAAGATTCATGGGAAGCGCAGGTGAAGTGACGGTCGTCGGCGCCGGCATCGTCGGCGTGTGCTGCGCGGCATGGCTGCAGAGGGCGGGCTTCACGGTAACCCTCATCGACGCCGGTCCCATCGGCGAGGGCGCCTCGTACGGCAACGCGGGCAACATCAGCCCCGGCGCGGTCGTTCCCCACACCATTCCCGGGTTTCTCAAGGACGTGCCCGGCTGGCTATTCGATGCCGACGGGCCGCTCGCCGTGCGCCCCGGCTACATCCTCAAGGCCCTTCCGTGGCTCCTCGCCGCGGTGAAGTCGAGCAAACCAGCAGCGGCCCTGAAGACCTCGCGCGCGATGAGCGCGCTGCATCGCGGCACGTTCGAGGCTTACGACGCGCTCACCCGCAACACGGAGGCCGCGGCGCTGATCGAGCGCTGCGGCCAGCTCGCCGTCTCCGAGTACCCGCGCACGGCGCAGGGCTCGCAGATGGCGCAGTCCATGCGCGAGGCGGCGGGCGTGAAGACGGTGGTGCTGGACGAGCATGAGATTCGCGAGGTAGAGCCCGCGCTGGCACCCATTTTCAAGAGCGGCATGTTGATGCCCGAGCACGGCCGCTGCAAGAATCCCCACCGTCTCGTGCAGATCCTCGCCGGGGAAGCCAAGCGCAACGGCGCGACGATCCTGCGCGGCAAGGTGACCGGCTTCCAGACGAACGCGGACCGCGTGCTGGGCATCATGCTCGATGGCACGCTCCGGCCCGTCGAGCGCGTGGTGATCGCGGCGGGCGCGGCTTCCGGCGAGTTGAGTGCGAGGCTCGGTACGTCCCTCCCGGTCGAAGCGGAGCGCGGTTACCACATCACGATCGGCGATCCGGGCGTGATGCCGCGCATCCCGGTCATGCATTGCGACGCCAAATTCGTCGGCGCGCCGATGAACATGGGCCTGCGGCTCGCGGGGACAGCCGAGTTCGCGGGCATCGACGCTGCTCCGAACTGGAAGCGCGCCGACATTCTCGAAGCGCAGGCGCGGCGCATGTTTCCCGGCGTGCGGCTGGAAAAGGTAACGCGGTGGGCAGGCAACCGTCCCAGCCTGCCCGACGGGCTCCCCGTGCTGGGTGCGGCGCCCAACTTCGCGAACGCGTTCTTCGCGTTCGGCAACTCTCACTTCGGCATCACCGCCGGGCCGGTCATGGGCAAGCTGCTCGCCTCAATCGTCGCGGGGCATACGCCCGCCATCGACATCACGCCGTTCAGCCCCACGCGTTTCCGCGGCGCCTGAGCGAGGATGCCCGTGATGTAGTCATTCAGGGCCGCATCGCCTGTCATTGAACACTGCGCGTGCGGGCGCCCACATAGGAGCAGGTTTGCGGCGAACAGCGCTAGAATAGCAAGGCGCCATAGGATAAAGTCGGACCCCGTGATGATCCCATCTCAACCAGGCAAACGCGGATACCAATGAATTTCACAATACCTGTGCGACTTTTTACTTCTGTGACGATGGTATCGGCGTTCGCCTTCGCCCCGTGTCCCGCGGCGGCACAGAGTTCTTCGGCAGCGGAGAATGCTGCGATCGAGTATCCGATGGTGGGCGCTGGCGTGCGCACGCGCCCCGCCTACGACGGCTCGGATTCGCGGATCACAGAGCCCGTGCCCGTGCTCAGATACTATGGACATCCTTTATTTGTCCGCTCGACTCGAGGGGTGCTCGAAGCCGGAGCGCGCGTGAATCTCACGCCCGAGCTCATACTCGGAGCGCAGGCGGCCTACGAGCAGGGACGCAACTCCGAAGACTCCGATTTCCTCAGGAGCCGCAACGTTCCGGGCGTCAATCCCGGGGCATCGCTGGGGGTGCATCTGGAACTGGACCACAAGTTTGGTCCGGTGCCCGTGAACATAATCGCGCGCGTGCGCAAACACACCGACTCCGATCGCGGCACGCAAGCCGATCTGCGGATCACTGCCGGAATCTTCGCCAAGGGACCCGTCGCCGCCGGCGTATTTATCCAGCCGACGTGGGCGAGCGCCAAATCGACGTCGTCCTTCTACGGCATCACGCCGCAGCAGGCAGCGGTAACCGGGCTTCCCGCCTACGATCCGGACGGCGGACTCCTTGCAACGAGCATCGGATTGATTTATTCCGTCGCCCTCGCTCAACACTGGGTGATCGTCGGCAATTTCGAAGCGCGACGTGTGCACGGCGATGCCGCGCGCAGTCCGATCACCGAACGCAACTCGGCGTATTCCGCGGCGGTGGGGCTTGCGTATCGGTGGTGATTCGGGATCGGCGATTCGACCGACTCGCCGTGCTGGGTGCGGCGCCCAACTTCGCGAACGCGTTCTACGCGTTCGGCAACTCCCACTTCGGGGTCACCGGCGGGCCGGTCATGGGCAAGCTGCTCACCGAAATCGTCGCGGGGCATACGCCCGCAATCGACATCACGCCGTTCAGCCCCACGCGTGTCGGCGGCGCCTGAGTACGGTTGGCTCGCTTAAACTAGGTAATCGCCGTTCTGGTCTGCCCTGAGAATACAGAAGACGCTAGTATTCGCGCTCGACCAGTACGAAACAATCGGATGGCAAAGCTCCTGAACGACGAGCAAGTACGTTCCCTGCTGACGATGGGCGACGCGCTCATGGCCGTGGAAGACGCGTTTCGGGATGTGGCACGCGGCGAAGCCATCAACGTCGCCAGACAGCGCGGCGCGCTTCACGGCGTGACGATAAATGCCATGGGCGCCATTTCGCGCGCGCTGGATATGATGGGGATGAAAATTTATCCGATCGTGCGCCATGACGTGACCGTCGGCTCGAGCTTCCAGGTGCTGGTTTACCGAATTTCGACAGGCGCGCTGATCGCCGTGCTCGAAGCCGAAGCGCTGGCACAGATCCGAACGGGCGCGGCGAGTGGGGTTGCTACGAAATACCTTGCGCGCAGGGATAGCCGCGTCATGACGCTTTTTGGCGCGGGCTGGCAGGCTCAGGGACAGCTCGACGCGATCAGCCGTGTGCTCCCCGGCCTGAAGAAAGTCAACGTGGTGGGCCGGACGGCCGAGCGCGTACAGCGATTCTGTGCCGATATGGCGGCGCGTTTTCAGCTCGAGGTCGTCGCCTGCGACGATCCCGAGCGGGCAGTGTCGGAAGCCGACGTGGTCACCACGGTCACGGGGTCGAGCACGCCGGTGTTCGACGGCCGGTGGTTGC
>JBKJZR010000276.1:0-12348 GCA_046715035.1 Burkholderiales bacterium
GCGCCCACTGCCACGCTCGTGCTGCGAAACGGTTGCAGGAAGCTGAGGTATCGTGACGCACTGCGATACGCGCTGGTGTGCGCCTGCTTCGCCCATGGTCTCGATGTAAGCGCATCGGAGGTCGCCCTCAATTCGACGACAGGTTCGTTCGCTGACGTCAAAGAACGGCTCGTCTACGCGATCGAGAACCGCGGCCTCGTCGTCAACTACACTGCGCGTGTGGGCGCAATGCTCGAGCGCACCGGCGGCGACATCGGCTCATCACGCCCGATTTATACAAACGCGGAAGTCATCGAGTTCTGCAGCGCCGCGCTGTCGCGGGCAACGATGGAAGCAGACCCGCACAATATTGCTTATTGCCCGTACTCGATCGCGGTTTACGTGCTGGCGCGCGAGCGGGAACGCGTCTACGTGACCTACCGAATGCTTGGGACGGGGAGCGGGGCGGATGCCTCGCGCCGGGCATTGCTCGCAATCGAGCAATTTATGGCGGATGTCGTGCGCGAAGCGCTCAAATGATTGTGCGGCGCCGGTGATGGTCAGCCGTGCGTTCGAGGTGAGGTCGTCAATCTTTCGGTGGATATCAATGGGTCGATTCCGCTCAGGGATTGTGCCAATCGCGAGACGACCGAGAAGGCCTACGCCCAGGCGGCAAAGATCAAAGGCACGCCCACGTTTATTTTCTACGATCTCGGGGGAAACGAAGTCGCCCGCGTCGTCGGCGCCGTAAAGACCGTCGAACGAATTCCTGGTGCTGGGGCGGTTCGTGGCGACCGGCGCTTACCGGACGCGCCCGTTGGCGCAATTCAAACGCGAGGGTAAATAAGCCTAATCAGGGACGAACGCATCCGCGCTAGCGGCGTGCGGAAGCGTCGCGTGGCCGACGTGTGGTTGCGCGCGCCGGTTTGGATTTCACGCCGGGCGCGCAGAATAGCTCGTAGAGGAGCCCGATCAATGCGCGCGCGTTGCGGCTCGCCAGCGAGTAGTAGATGGACTTGCCGTTGCGCCGCGTCGCGACCATACGGTCGGCGCGCAGCCGCGCGAGCTGCTGGGAAAGCGTCGCCTGCCGTATGCCGAGGATGTCCTCGAGCTCGCTCACGCTCTTTTCCGACTCGACGAGATTGCACAGGATGAGCATACGGTGCGGGTTCGACAGCGACTTGAGAAATCGGCTCGCGCGCTGCGCGTTTTCCACCAGTAATACCTGCTTCACGCCTTTTGCCATCGTTCGGTCCTCAATCCAATGCCTTCAGTAGAATGAAAATTATGACGAACCGTGCATCCACGGCGGCGATTCGACGGTGCGCGCTCTACTAGAGCAGGCGAACCTATGATCCTGCGCGGGCCTCGCGTATTATTTCACGATGCCTAGATAACGTCAGGTTCTATAGCAAGGCGCGCCTTCGCGTGGCGCCTGGCTTTTGCAGGACCCATGGATTTTCTTCCCATCTTCCTCGATATTCGCGCGCAGCCTTGCCTGGTGGTGGGCGGCGGTGACGTCGCCGCGCGCAAGACCGCGCTGCTGCTGCGCGCCGGCGCGCAGGTCACGGTGTTGTCGCCGGCGCTGAGTCCGGCGTTCGATGACTATCTTGCCGGCGGCAAAGTCGCGCATCGCCGCGCGAGCTTCAGCGCCGAAGACGTGGCCGAATACACGATCGTCATTGCCGCGACCGGCGATGACGCCGCCAACCGAACGGTAGCCGCCGCAGCGCGGGCGCGGCGCATTCCGGTGAACGTGGTCGATCAGCCCGCGCTGTGCTCGTTTATCATGCCGTCGATCATCGACCGCTCGCCGGTGATTGTCGCCGTCTCGAGCGGCGGGGCGTCGCCCGTCCTCGCGCGCCTGCTGCGTGCGCGGCTCGAGACGTTGATTCCGGCGGGCTATGGGCGGCTCGCCGCGCTGGTGCGATCGTTTCGCGATCAGGTCAAGGCGCGCGTCGAGCCGCAAGGACGGCGCCGTTTCTGGGAGCGCGTGCTGCAAGGCCCGATCGCCGAGCTGGTACTCAGCGGGCGCGACGAGGACGCACGCAAGGCGCTGCAGCAGGCGATAGAAGACCCACGGCTCAATCTGCATGGCGGCGAGGTCAACCTGGTTGGCGCCGGGCCGGGTGATCCGGATCTGCTCACGTTCCGGGCCCTGCGCCTGATGCAGCAGGCCGATGTCGTGGTATATGACCGTCTGGTGTCGCAGCCCGTGCTCGACCTCGTGCGCCTGGAGGCCACGCGCATCTATGCAGGCAAGGAGCGCGCTTCGCATGCGCTGCCCCAGGAGGACATCAATCACCTGCTGGTGCGGCTCGCCCGTGAAGGCAAGCGCGTGGTGCGGCTGAAGGGCGGCGATCCGTTCATTTTCGGCCGCGGTGGCGAAGAAATCGCCACGCTCATGGAGGAGGGCATTGCCTTCCAGGTCGTGCCGGGCATCACTGCTGCTGCCGGCTGCGCATCTTACGCGGGCATTCCGCTCACCCACCGCGATTACTCGCAGGCCGTCGTGTTCGTCACCGGCCACCTCCAGGACGGCAGCATGAATCTGAACTGGCCGGCGCTCGCGCAGCCGCGCCAGACGGTCGTGTTCTACATGGGTTTGCACGGCATCGACATCCTCTGCCGGGAGCTCATCGCTCATGGCCTCCCGGCGGCCACCCCGGCCGCACTCATACAGCAGGGCACCACGCCACAGCAACGCGTGCTCACCGGCGATCTCGCTACGCTGCCGCAGAAGGTGCACCAGGGCCGAGTGAAGGCGCCGACCCTGATCATCGTCGGCGAAGTGGTGCGCCTGCGCGATCGGCTCAACTGGTTCGAGCCCGCGCCGTAAACTTTTTGCGGCCGTCAGCCGTGGCGGTCTTTTTTCTTTCCCAAGCCGTGCTCGACTGCGATCACGGCCGCCTCCACGCGCGAGTGCACCCCGAACTTGCGCAGGATTGCCTTGACGTGCAGCTTGACGGTGCCATCGGTGATGTCGAGAGCGTTGGCGATCCCCTTGTTGCTCAAGCCCTGTGCGACATGCTCGAGGATCTCCAGCTCACGCGCCGTGAGCTCGGCGAACGGCGCGGACCGGCGCGGCGTGTCCGCGGGCGCTCCCGCGTCGCCTCGCACGATGCGCGTCAGCGTTCCGAGAAGCTCCTTGGCGACCACGCTCTCGCCTTGCAGTGCCGCTTCGAGAGCCGGCACCAGCTCTTCCGGCTCCATGTCCTTCAACAGATAACCCTGCGCGCCCGCGCGCAGCGCGGCACTCAAATCGGCGTCGTCGCTGCTCATGGTGAGCATCAGCACCGGGACGCCGACGCCGCGCGCGCGCAGAACGCTCATGGTCTCGATGCCATTCATCCCGGGCATCTTCACGTCGAGGAGCACGATGTCAGGGGTCGTTTCCAGTGCGCAGCGCACGCCTTCCTCACCTGAGCCTGCCGACATCACTTCCACGCCGCGGCTGCGCAGCAGCCCCGCGATGCCTTTGCGCACCAGTCCGTGATCGTCGATCAGCAGAACGCGCACGTCAGCTCCGTGGCGCGCGCTCCCGCGCCACGGGCGGCGGCGCGGTGAACATCAACACGATGCGGGTGCCTTCGTCGGGCTCGCTCTCGATCACGAGCTGGCCCGGCAGCCGCTCGGTGCGCTCGCGCATGATGGCCAGCCCCATGCGCTCGCCCGCTTTGCCCTGCGGGACTTCGGCCATCCCCTGGCCGTCGTCTTCGATCAACACGGTGTAGAAATCGTCCTCGTTGTTCAGCATGATGCGCACGTTGCGCGCATTGCTGTGCTTGCGGATATTGGTGAACGCTTCCTGGATGATATAGAACACCTGGACTTCCTGCGCTGATGTGAGATCGAGCGCCCGGCATTCGTTCTGAAAAAACACCGCAATCCCCGTTTCCTGCTGAAAGCGCTGAACCATATCGGCGATCGCCGGCGCGAAACCCCGCTCGCTGATCTTGAGCCGGAAGTTCGCGAGCAGATCGCGCAGATTCGCGTGCGCCTCGTCCATGGCCTGCCGCAGGTTGCGGACTTCGTTTTCGGCCGCTCCGACGTCCCTGCGGTGCAACGACTCGCCCAGCATCCTGACCTGCAGACGCATGCTGACGAGCGCCTGGGCGAGGGAGTCGTGCAATTCACTGCCGATGAGCGTGCGCTCCTCCATCAACGCCAACCGGCGCGCGTCGTTGTCGAGGCGCGCCTTTTCCAGCGCGAGCCCCAGGTGGCGGCCCACACTGATGAGCAGATCGTGCATGTCTTCCCCCATGGCCGCGAGCGGCCTGTCGAGGAACAGGTTGTAGACGCCCAATATCCGGTCCTGGTGCTGCACGGGTACCACCACGAATTCTTCACAGTCGCGCGCCAGCATCGGCCGGCCGATCAGCCTCGCGCATTCATGCGTGCCTTTCTGGACGCGGATGCCGCCTTCGGCCGCGCACCAGCCGCAATGGCAGCGGCCGAGCGGCATCAGCCGGTCCTGTTCCACGACGGCGGGGTCCAGGCCACGGCTCGCGATAAGCCGGGTATAGCCGTCCTCGGTGACCACGCGCACGCTCGCCGCGCGCGCATCGATCAATTCGATAAAGGTATCGAGGAAGCTCTCCAGCAACTGCTCGAGCGTGCCGGGCTGGCCCAGACTGGTGGCAATCGCGTACAGCACGTCGAGCGACTGGGTCTTACCCGCGAGACGGACGAGGTGTTTTTGATTGTCGACGCGCTTGCTCGCGGCCTCCTGTCTGGCCTCGAGGTCGACGCTCAGCGCATTGAGGTCGCGCGCGAGCGGAGCGAAGGCGGCGCTCGCGGGGCAAACGCGCGCACTGAGATCCCCCCGGCGCATGCGCCGCGCCCATACCTGCAATCGACCGATATGCCGCCACACGCTCGCGATCAGGACGAGAGCGGCCACGATCAACAGCGCGTGCACGCTGATGGCCCAGCTCGCGTAGTCGGGATAGCGACTCGCGACGAGTAGCGTCCCGATTCCGGCCAGCACGATCAGGCCCACGCCCGCGAGGGGCCACACGAAGGCGCCGCCCGCCGCGGCGCCTTCGTCAGGGCGGGCAGTGGGCTGCGCTGGCACCGGGACTTGCGTTGAGGGAAGTTTCATGGGGAGGCGGCCGCTGCTGCCGGCGCCCCGTCCGGTTTGGGCGGCTTGTGCGACGGATCGTTGGGGTTGATGAAGATGAACCGGTGCTCACCGGCGTTGATCTCGACGAAATCCAGGGTTGCGCCCGTCAGGAGCTCGACGCTGCCGGGCGAGATCAGCAGGTTGATGCCTTGCGAGACCGCCAGCACATCGCCGTCGGCCCTGGCGTCGAACCCCATGCCGTATTCGAGCACCCCCTTGGCATCCAGCCGCGCGGCGAGGCGCAAGTAGATTTCTTCTCCGGCATTCGATTGTTGGGCCGATTTGAGGATCTGCGCGGCGGCCTGCGGCGTAATGGAAATCATGAAAGTCCTTTGGCGAAAGAAGCAACAGGCCTGCGGCTCGCTTTGCAGCGGCGGACGAACTCGACGAAGCGCGCGGCCCAGTGATGGCCGCCGACGTCGCGCAGGTGCGTGTACGAGGCCAGGAGATTCTTGTGAACGATGCCGTCGTGCCGGCCGTCGATCCCATGGCCGCGCTCTACCATGTAAGCGAACTCGACATCGGGCGCAAGGTTTTCGACGCTCGAATAGTGGAACTCGTGCGCCCGTATCACCGCGGAGGGACCCGCTCCGGCGCGCGGCCATAAGCCCCGCCCGGTCTCGCGCAGGTGGACGTAGCCACGGCCGACCGGGCGGCGATGCATGACGATATCCGCGGGTATCACGCCCACCATCTCGGCCGAGCGGCCGTTCCACTCGATGTGGCGTGCGAGATACATGAGGCCGCCGCATTCGGCATAGGCCGGCAGGCCGGATTCGATCGCATCGTATAACGCTTTGCGCAGCTGGCGATTGGCCGACAGCGCGGCCATTTGCGTTTCGGGAAACCCGCCGCCGATGAACACCCCGTCGACGTGCGGCAGGCGCGCGCTCTGCAGAGTGTCGAAGCTCACCAGTTCCGCGCCCGCAGAGCGCAACGCGTCGAGATCGCCCGGATAGTAGAACCCGAACGCCGCATCGCGCGCGATGCCCACGCGCAATCCCGGGGCGCGCGCGGTGCGCGGCACCGGGGCAGGGGCGGGGAGCGGCGCCGCCTCGCCGGCGATCGCCCAGAGCCGGTCGAGATCGACCTGAGCGGCAATGTGCGCTGCGATGGCGTCGATGCGTGCGCGGGCGGCGTGCGCCTCGTTGCTGGGTATCAGGCCCAGATGCCGCTCGACGATTGCGATGCGCTCATCGTGCTGAATCGCGCCCACCACCGGCACGTCGGTGTAGTGCTCGATCACCGCGCGCAGCTTGGCCTCGTGGCGTGTGCCGCCGAGCTGATTGAGGATGACGCCGGCGATGCGGATGCCGCGGTCGAACGCCTGGTAGCCGAGTATGAGCGGCGCGATGCCCCGCGTCATGCCCCGTGCATCGATCGTCAGTACCACCGGCGCATCGATCAATGCGGCCAATGCGGCGTTGCTGTTGCTGCCGTCCAGATCGAGACCGTCGTAGAGGCCCTTGTTGCCTTCGATGAGCGCGAGATCCGCGTCCGGCGAGCGGCGCGCGATCTCTTCGCGGACCTCGGTCGCGCTCATCAAGTAAGCGTCGAGGTTGTAGCAGGGTCGTCCGGCAGCGAGCCCGAGCCAGAGCGGGTCGATATAGTCGGGGCCTTTCTTGAACGGCTGCACGGTGCGGCCGCGCGCGCGCAACGCCGCGCAAATGCCGATGCACACGGTGGTCTTGCCCGAGGATTTATGCGCGGCGGAGATGAAGAGTCGCCTCATGCCGTCCCTTCCCGGATCGCTGCTTCAGGCGCAGGCGCGCGCATGCTGCTCGAGCGCGGCGCGGTGCAGCGGCCGGGGGTCGGTCTCACCCGCATCCGCATCAAGCCGAAGCGGACTGCTCTGCGCGCGGCTCGCCAGCGCCTGCATCGATATCGCTGTCGGCCAGACTGCGCGGCAGAAACGGCAGCACCTTCAGCGCGATGACGCTCAGCGCGATCGCCAGCGCCATGCCACCGACGCCGAGCGCGACTTCGGGCAGACTCGGCGCATAAGCCGCGACTTGGCCATCGAAAAAGCTGCTGGTGACCTCTTTGCCCGGGAATATGTCGAGCGGATAGGCCTGCCCGCCGATGATGATCACGTAGAGCTGCGCAAGGCCCCCCAGGATCACACAGGTGGCTGCGGCCCCGATGACCCGGCGCGAGCGGCTCCACACCGGATGGTAGAGGAGCGCCAGCGGCACGAGGCCGCCGATCAGCGTCTGGCCCAGCCAGAAGAGCAGGGTGTAGATGCCGCCGTCCACGAGGATGAAGCGCTCGATGCCGTGGCGGCCGGTGAAGTAGAGGTTCGTCAGATGGTAGACCACGACGAAATACATAACGCCGGCCACGAATACGCCAAGCAGGTTCTTCAGCCGCAGCATGATGAGGTCGCCCAAGGCACGGCCGGTCCCGCGGCTGGCGGCCATCAGCACGAGCGTGAATACGGCCAGCCCGAACGACAACGACATGAGGATGAACAGCGGCGCATAGAGCGCGCTGTCATACGCGTCGCGCGCCACGATAAAACCGAAGATCGAGCCGGTGCCGGTGGTCAGGGCGAGCCGCCAGAAGAACGCAAGGAATCCCGCGGGCTTGCTGTACTCGTTCATGCGCCGCTCGAACATCATCCACAGATACGCGGCTACGATGGCCACGAAGCCGGTGTACAAAATGATGTTCCAGGCGAATATCGACTTGAAATTGTAGTGGGTCATGGCGACGATCAGCCGGTCGGGGCGGCCGAGATCCAGCACCAGCACCGCCAGCCCGCCCACGAGCAGCGTGATCGCGAGCAGGCCCGAAAGCCGCGCCAGCGGCTTGTATATGTCGCGCCCGAAAACCGAGGCGATCGAGGCGACATTGAGCGCTCCCGATGCGGCTACGATCAGAAACACCGCGAACACGTGCGGCGCGCCCCAGACGATCTGATTGCTCATGCCCGTGACGTAGTGGCCGTGATGCTCCATGTACCAGGCGGCCACGAGCCCGCCCACGATCAAGGCGCCCAGCCCGGCGAGAAGCGCCAGGAATCCGCGGCTCCAGCCGTGGATCGGCCGATAGTGAATGTAGGCCATGGGCGTTTCGCCTATAGATTCTGGTAGCGCACGCCCGGGTTGAGCGCGAGCTGCGGGCGCAAGGCGCTCGACTGCTCCGTGCGCAATCGCTGATGCAGCACACCCGCGGGATCGTTCAAATCGCCGAACACCATGGCCTTGCCGCCGTCACGGTTGCACGCCTCGACACAGGCAGGGGTCTCGCCGCGATCGACGCGATGCACGCAGAGCGTGCACGATTCCACCGTGCCTTTGCCGCGCGGCACGTCCGGTTTCTGGCCGGTGACGCTCTCGTGGATAAACGAGCGCGCGCCGTACGGACAGGCGATCACGCAGTAACGGCAGCCGATGCAGGTGTGCTTGTCCACGAGGACGATGCCGTCGGCGCGTTTGAACGAAGCGCCGGTCGGGCACACGTCGACGCACGGCGGGTGCTCGCAATGCTGGCACATGAGCGGCAGCGTTTGCGCATGGCCCGTGAGTTTGTCGCGCAAGTCCACTTTGCGTATCCACTGCGCGTCGGTTGCCGGGCGGCCGTGGCCCTTCACACCGTTCTCCTCGTGACACGCGGTGACGCACACCTCGCAGTCCGTGCACTTCGCGGTGTCGATCAGCAAGCCCCAGCGCTGGAGCACCGCTGCTGCCTCCTCGGGCGCACGCGCCAGCGCAAGCTCGACCAGTCTCAGGCCCGGCGCCAGCGCGGCGCCGGCAGCCGCAGCCACCCCGAGACCGAGAAAGTCACGCCGACCGAGGCTCATGGCACGCACATCCCCGCAGACGCGGCGGCGACCCGCCGCGCCGCCTCCGGCATTGCCGCAGGAAGCGGCGCACTGGATTTGCCGCCGCCGGCCGCTTGCCGCGGCGACGCCGAGTGGCACTCGAAGCAATCGATGCGCACCGCGGCATAGGTGTGGCAACTCTCGCAGAATCCGTCCTTGCCGATCACGCTGTGGGTCGTGGGGCTCGCATGGCATTCGATGCAGCCCTTGAGACTGTGCCGCGTGGTGCGGATGCCGCGCCGCATGGTCTCATCGCGCTGATGGAGGATCATGTTCATGTGGTTGCGGCGCATCTCGTCGGTGGGCTCGACGCATTTCTCGCCTTTTTCGATTTTCACGGTGGGCAGCGGCACACGCACTGCCTTCCGGTCTTCCGCGGCCCCCGCTAGGGCTGCCGTCAGCACGGCTGCCACCAGCCCCACCGCGAGCCGCGTCATGTCGCGATCGCTTTTCACTCCCGACCGCAAGGCTAGTGGCCGCCCATGCCCATCTTGATATAGCCGGTCGGGCACACGTCGGCGCAGATATGGCAGCCGATGCACAGGTCGTAGTCCGTATAGACGTAGCGACCCATTGTGGCCTCGGATTTTGGCGTGCGCTTGACCGCCGTCATGGGGCAGTAGATCACGCAGTTGTCGCACTCGAAGCAGATACCGCAGCTCATGCAGCGCTTGGCCTCAGCCACCGCCTGCTGGTCGTCGAGGCCGACCATGCGCTCGGCGTAGTGGCCTAGCACTTCTTCGGCGGAAGGACCGATCTCGGTGCGCTTGATGCGCTCCAGATACGGGTAATGGCCGAGAAAGAGCTCGTCCGACTGGCAGACTTCGGCGGCGCTGCGATCTTCGTAGTTGTGAATGGCGAAGCCGCCCACCGCCTTCCCGGCAAGGTCGGTGCCGCGCACGCCGCGGTCGATCTCGCGCATGTTCTGGTCCGCCACCGGCTGGAAGGCTTTGGGCTCGAGGTTCACTTCGCGCAGCTTCTTGAGCAGGTTGAAGTGGTGCACGTCCACTTTCGGACGTTTGGCCATGTCCTTCCCGGCCAGGTAATGGTCGATGCTCTCGGCGGCCAGCGATCCCTGACCGATCACGGTCGTGAGCAGATGCGGGCGGATGATGTCGCCGCAGGCGAATACCCCCGGCTTCCCCGGCAACTGATAGAACTTGTCGGCGGTGATGAGGCCCTTGCCGTTGTCGAACTCTTCGAATCCCGCGAAATTGCCGGATTGACCGATCGCGGAAACGATGAGATCGGCCTCGAGATCGATTTCGGTGCCGGGTTTTTCCACCGGCTTGCCGCTCGAGTAGTCGAGCTCGATCACGCGCAGCGCCGTGGCGCGGCCGGTTTGCTCGTCGATGATGACTTTGAGCGGCAGGAGGCTGCCGCGAATCTTCACTCCTTCGCGCTCGGCGTCATCGATCTCGTGCTTGGCGGCGTTCATCTTCTCGACCGGCTGCATTGAGATCAGCATCACGTCGGCGCCTTCGCGCGCGGCCATGGTGGAGACATCGTGCGCGGTATGGCCCATGACGACGAACTCGGGGCGCTCGGTCTCCTTCATGTCCTTGATGTAGCCCAGCCGCCGCGCGACCGACACCACGTCGACCGAAGTATCGCCTCCGCCCACCACCACCACCCGCCCGGCGACCGATTGCAGCCGGCCCTGATTGAAGGCCTCGAGAAACGCGACGCCGCTGATGCAGTTGGGCGCGTCCGCGCCCGGCACCGGCAGGCTGCGCCCGGACTTGCAGCCGATCGTGAGGAGCACGGCGTCGAATCGCGTCTGGATGTCCTGCAGCGGCACATCGGTGCCGACACGGGTATGGGTTTTCACCTCGACGCCCATCGCGGTGATGCGGTTGATTTCGCCGTCGAGAGCTTTGCGCGGCAGCCGGTAGCCGGGAACGCCGTATTTCGCCATGCCGCCCAGCTCGGCGTGATCGTCGAAGAGCGTGACGCCATGGCCTTTGCGGCGCAGTTGATAGGCCGCCGACAGCCCGGCGGGACCGCCGCCGACGATCGCGACTTGCTTGCCGGTTTCGGGGCCGGCCTGGAAAGCGAAATTGTGCTCCAGTGCGTAGTCGCCGATGTACTGCTCGACCGCGTTGATGCCGACGTAGTCTTCCACGGCGTTGCGATTGCAGCCGGTCTGGCACGGCGCCGGACACACCCGGCCCATCATCGAGGGAAACGGATTGGCATCGGTCGAGCGTCGGAAAGCATATTCCTGCGCGCTCGTGCCCTTGGGCGGCTTCTCGATGCCACGCACGATGTTGAGCCAGCCGCGCACGTCCTCCCCGGACGGACAGCTCGCCTGGCAAGGCGGAGTCTTGTGTACGTAGGTCGGGCACTTGTCCGACTCGTCACCGCTGAAAATCTGTTCCTGCGCCGAGCCCCATTCGTGATCGCCGTCCTTGAACCTGCGGAACGTGTGTCCGGTCTTGGGTTCCTGTTTCTTCGCTGGGGCTGACATGGTCGGTCTCCGATTGTTGAATCTCGTCTCGCGCGAGGCGTTCGCGCGCTATTGCTTCGCATCCAGCACGATCGCGTTGCTCACCAGTCCGTGCAGGCTGCCCACCATGTCCATCGGAAACTCGTAGTACGGCAGCACCTTGCTGAACTGGCTCTTGCAGATCGCACAGATGGCGGCCATGTAGTTGACGCCGTGCTCTTCCACCACGTCCTTCAAGGCCTGCATGCGCGGCAGGGCGCCTTTGACGCGCAGTTCGAGCAGATCGTCGGTGAGCAAACCCCCGCCGCCGCCGCAGCAATAGGTGCTCTCGCCGATGGTTTCCGGCGCCATGTCGACGAACTTGTTGACGCACGCGGTGATGATCGCCCGCGGGATAATGAACTGGCCGCCCGGGATATCGCCCATGCCCGAGCCGCGCGCGACATTGCAGGAATCGTGAAAGGTCACCACCTTGTCGTCGTTGGCGGATTTGTCGAAAGTGAGGACGCCACGCTGGATGAGGTCATAGGTCACCTCGCAGATGTGCTGCGGCGCCGGATAATTCGGATCGAGAAAATCGAACGGTCCGATCAGCGTGTTCCAGAAGCTGTAGGCCACGCGCCAGGCATGGCCGCATTCACCGAGCACGATGCGCCTTACACCCAGCTCGAGCGCCGCATCGCGGATGCGGCCGGCGACCTTTTGCATATTGTCGTGGCTGCCGATGAACATCGAGAAGTTCGCCGCTTCGGACGCGTGCGATGACAAGGTCCACGAGATGCCGGCGGCATGGAATACCTTGGCGTAGCCGATCAGGCCGTCCACGTGCGGCTCGGCGAAGAAGTCCGCGCTGGGAACGACCAGCAGCACCTCGGCGCCTTTCTCGTCGAGCGGGAACCTGACTTCGACCCCGGTGGCATCCCGCACGTCCTCTTCCAGGCCTTCGAGCGTGTTGCGCAGCGCGGCCTC
>JBKJZR010000277.1:0-18911 GCA_046715035.1 Burkholderiales bacterium
GGGTATTGCATCGGCGGCGGACTCGATTTCGCGACGAGCTGCGACGTGCGCATCGCCGGCGACGACGCGGTGTTTGCGGTGCCCGCGGGCAGACTCGGTCTCGGCTACGGTCACGAAGGCATCCTGCGCTTCGGCCGCGTGATGGGGTTAATGCGCGCGCGCGACCTGTTCCTGTCGGGGCGCCGCCTGGGCGCGGAAGAGGCGCTGCGGCTGGGGCTCGTGCACCGCGTGGTGCCGGCGGGCGAGCTCGAGAAGGAAACCACGCAGTACGCGCAAACGCTCGCCGACAATGCGCCGCTTACACTGGCAGCGATCAAGCAGGCGTTCCTCGAATACGAGCGCGATCCGGCGGAGCGCGACCTGGCGCGCGCGCAGGCGGCGATCGACGCATGTTTTCGCAGCGAGGACTATGCCGAAGGGCGCGCTGCATTCGCCGCCAAGCGCAAGCCGCAGTTCAAAGGCCGCTGAGCGGCGATGCGTATGAGCAGCGCGGTGTAGGACATGGATTTGCAGTTTCACGCCGTGATCCGCTGCCCCCATCCTGTCCTTCCCCCGCATTGCGAGGGAAGGGACGCCAAGAAATTCGCGCGTAGGTTATCTGCGAGGGAAGGGACGCCGGGAAATTCGCCGTAGGTTATCTGGCGCGCGAAGGATGCCGGCGACTTTGTGCGTTGGGTATGCGGCGGGGACTAGGAGTTTGTTGAAAAGCGCATATGAAGACCGTTCGTAGCCCTTCGACATGCTCAGGACAGGCCCTTCGACATGCTCAGGACAGGCTAGCGCAGCGGAGTCGAAATATGAACGGCTTGCAATCAATCACTCGGACGCTTCGACTCCACGCCTGGGGCGTGCAGTTTATCCTGAGCTCGCCGAAGCCTGTCCTGAGCTCGGTCGAAGGGGGCTCAGCGCGAACGGAGAATTTCAACGAACTGCTAGACGCGCTACCGTTGCGTTCGTCCGCGGCGCGAGACGACGCGGGAAGCGCTTCCTCCCTCCCTTGCGCGTCGTTTGCGCGGGGGAGGGCGGGGAGGGGGCAAAAACAGATAGAGCAATGTCCTTAACGAGCGGCGCTAGCAGCCGCTGTTCCGGTTTCATTTCGAGGAGCCTATGAGTACAACGACTACCCGCCGCGGGCCGCTCGCGCGTTTCAAAGTCATCGATCTGACGCGCGTGCGCGCCGGCCCCACCTGCGTGCGCCAGCTTGCCGACTGGGGCGCCGACGTGATCAAAATCGAAAGTCCGCCGGGCCTCGACATTTCCGATGGATGGGGCGGCAGCCGGCACAGCCCCGATTTCCAGAACCTGCATCGCAACAAGCGCTGCTTCACGCTCAACTTCAAGGATCGCGACGGGCTCGCGATTTTCCGCAAGCTCACCGACAAGGCCGACGTGGTGGTCGAGAATTTCCGCCCGGACGTGAAGTTCCGGCTGGGCATCGATTACGAGTCGCTGCGGAAAACCAATTCCCGCCTCGTCTACGCGAGCATTTCCGGATTCGGCCAGGACGGGCCGTACGTGAAGCGCGCAGGCTTCGATCAGATTGCGCAGGGCATGGGCGGCCTGATGGCGATCACCGGCGCGCCGGGACAGGGCCCGATGCGCGCCGGCATCGCGATCGCGGATTCGAGCGCCGGCATCTACTGCGCCAACGGCATCCTCACGGCATTGCTGGAGCGCGAGGTATCCGGCGAAGGCCAGTGGGTGCGCACTTCACTCCTGCAGGCGATGATCGCCATGCTCGACTTCCAGGCCGCGCGCTGGCTCGTCGCGAAGGAAGTGCCGCAGCAGGCCGGCAACGACCACCCGACGTCGATCCCGACCGGCGTGTACTCGACGTCGGACGGCTACATCAATATCGCCGCGGGCGAGCAGTCGATGTGGGAACGGCTGTGCAAAGCCCTCGGTGCGGAGGCGTTGATAGCCAAACCGGAATACGCGACCGGCGCGCTGCGCTCGCAGAACCGCGCCGCGTGCCATAAGGATTTGTCGGACTACACGCGCGGCAAAACGAGCCATGAATGGCTCGACATCTTCGAACGGCACGGGGTCGCGGGGGGGCCCATCCACAAGATGGACGAAATGTTCGCCGATCCGCAGGTGAAGCACGTCAAAATGGCGGCGCCGATCCACCACCCCGTGCTCGGCGATGTCGCGGTCGTCAATCAGCCGATCGAGCTTTCCCGCACGCCGAGCGAAATTCGCACCCCGACCCCCGAGCGCGGCGAGCACACCGACGAAATCCTGCGCGAGCTCGGCTACGGCGACGCCGAAATCGCAGATTTGCGCAAACGGCTGGTGGTGTAAGCGCTGCGCCGAATCAGCGTGCGCCGGCGCGCTCGAGCATCTGCGCGATCTCCCGCTGACCGCGCCGGCGGGCGTGTGCAAGCGGGGTTACGCCATCGCGATCGGCGAGATTCACAGCGGCGCCGCGTTCGATGAGCAGCCGGGCGATCGCGGTGTGACGCGGGCCGCCATCGCCCAGAATGATGGTCTCCAGCAGCGCGGTCCAGCCCAGATTGTTGACGTGATCGACGGCTATCGGGGTTTTCAACAGCTCGCGCACCGTTTCCACGTGCCCGTAATGGCACGCCGGTATCAGCGCCGTGCCGCCGTAGCGGTTGGTGCTCTTGAGATCCGCGCCGTGGGCGAGGGTGAGCCGCAGGATATCGAGGTATCCGCTCGCGCCGGCGAGCAGAAATGCGCTGTTGCGCATCGCGTCCTGCGCATTGACGTCGGCCCCCGCCGCCATCAGCAGTTGCGCGGCGGCGACGTGATTGCCGTAGGTGGCAGCGACGAGCGCGGTGCGGCCCTGCGCGTCGCGCGCCCGCACGTCGGCTCCCGCTGCCAGCAGCTGCCGGACCCTGCCTGCATCGCCGGTCGCCGCCGCGGCCATCAGCGCGTCGTCATTGCCGCCGGCTGAAGACGCGCGATCTGCCGCCAGTACAAGCAGGGCAACGCAAAAAATGATGGCCAGCGCGCGCATGCCGCATTATCAGACAGGAACGCGTCGGCTGCCTCGCCTGTCTTACTCTGTTTTCGGGGCTTCGATGACATCCAGGACGCTTCGTCTGCTCGCGGTTTTGGCCACCGCGTGGCTCGCATGCGCGCAAGTCGCGGGCGCGCAAACTTTCAAGTCGGCGGAGCACGATTTCCGCGTCGTCACGATCGTCGATGGCCTCGAGCATCCCTGGGGGCTCGCGTTTCTGCCCGATGGCAGGATGCTGGTCACGGAGCGGCGCGGGCGGCTGCGCATCATCGCCGACGGCAGGCTCGATCCGGAGCCCGTGCAGGGCCTGCCCGCGATCGCGGTGCAGGGTCAGGGCGGGTTGCTCGACGTTGCAGTCCACCCGCGCTTCGCCGACAACGCTCTCGTCTATTTCTCCTACGCGGCGCGCGGCAGCGACGGCGTCAGCACCGAAGTCGCGCGCGGCCGGCTGGTGGGCCGCCGCCTCGAGGACGTGCAGGTAATCTTTCGCCAGCTTCCGAAGAGCAACGCCGGCCTGCATTTCGGCTCGCGGCTCGTTTTCGACCGTGCGGGTCTGCTCTATATCACGCTTGGGGACCGCGGCAGTCAGGAGCGCGCGCAGAAAGCCGACGACCATGCGGGCTCGGTGATCCGCGTGCACGACGACGGCCGCGTACCCGCGGACAACCCGTTCGTCGGCAAGCCCGGCTGGAAGCCCGAGAAGTACACGCTCGGCAACCGCAACATGCAGGGTGCCGCGCTGCATCCGCAGACGGGATTGCTGTGGGCACACGAGCACGGGCCGCAGGGCGGTGACGAGGTGAACATCATCCGGCCAGGGACCAACTACGGCTGGCCGGTGATCACCTACGGCGCGAACTACGGCACGGGCACGCGCATCGGCGAAGGCACGGAGAAGCCGGGACTCGCCCAGCCGCTGCACTACTGGGTGCCCTCGATCGCGCCTTCGGGAATGGCTTTCTACGGCGGCGACAAGTTTCCGCGGTGGCGCGGCGATCTCTTTGTCGGCGCGCTCAAGGATCAGATGCTGGTGCGCCTGAAACTCGACGGCGAGAAAGTGGTGCGCGAAGAGCGCCTGCTGAAAGGCAGGCTCGGCCGCATTCGCGACGTGCGCATCGGGCCCGATGGCTTCATCTACCTGCTGACCGATGAAGCGCAGGGCGTGCTGGCAAGGCTCGAGCCGGCGTCGTAATAGCAGCCTGTCGGACCCTTTAAGCCCGACGGGCTGCTAGTGTCCTGGTTCGCTAATTCGCTGAACAAAAGCGCCGAGAATCGGCGCCATACATTGTCGCAAATCCTCGCCAGGTGCCCAACCTGGCTGTAGTTTGGCTATCGCGTCTGACACCGATTTCGACACTTTTGTATCATGACCGGATAGTGGAACGTCGCGGTCCGCATCAACGAACTAACGACTCAGGACACTAGAGCTCAACGCTTCTGCGTCGCGGGCTGCTTGATCAGCGCATGCGCGGTAAAGAAACGCATCATCGCCGCCGACGCATCGGGGCCTTTCGGGTCGGTGTATGAGCCGCGCGCGTTGCCGCCGAACCAGGCGTGGCCGGCGCCGTGCACGATCCACTGTTCGACCGTCACGATGCCCTCCGCATTACGGTAGAGCTTACGCGTGTAGGCGTGGCCGCCAGGCACCCGTCCGCGCTCGTCCTCGATTGCCGGGGAGGCCGTGCTGTTCGCGTCGAACGCTGCGGCAGCATGCGCGGCAGACTCCGCGGTGACGCGCTCGCCATTGCCGGGGTGCACGGTGGTGTCCGCATCGCCGTAAAATACGATCGTAGGCATGACGTGGGAGCTCGCGCGCGCGCCGCTGTTGACGGGAGCGGAACCTTTCATCGCCGCGAACGCGCTGGGAACATCGTGAGCGGCTGCATACGCGAGCCCGGAGTGCACACCCACCGCGGCGTACAGGTCCGGATAAGTGCGGCCCATGACCACTGCCATCGCGGCCCCCGCGGACAGTCCCGCGACGTACACGCGCGTGGAGTCCAGGCCGAATTTCTTCACCAGCTCGCGGGTCAGCCCCGCGATGATCGCAGGCTCGCCGTAGCCGCGCCGCTGGTCATAGGCATTGAACCAGTTCCAGCACTTCGCGCCGTTCGCGCCCTTGGACTGCCCGGGATAGACGACAAAACATTGCTGCGCTTCGCCCAGCGCATTCATGCGCGTGCCGAGTGCGAAATCGTCGGGCGTCTGCTTGCAGCCGTGCAGCATCACCACCAGCGGCATCGGCTGGCCACAATAGGTGCTGGGTATGAACAGCTTGTAGCGACGGCTGCCGGCGGCGTTGGTATACGTGGCTTCCTGAAACTGACCGGTCGCAGCGCGCGCGGCCGAGTTCTGCCGGTACAGCGGCCGTTCGTAATGGCTGAACGTTCCGGCGTCGGAAACTTCCGTGTAGCTGCCCTCGATGACATCGTTGGGCGCGGCGTCCGGCATCGTGCGCAGTTGCGCGAGATTCTGCGTGATCGATTTGGTGGCACCGATCAGATCGCCCTTGGCGATGAGTCCCATGGCCTCGTGCAGCGGGGCTGTTCCGGGGCCTTTTTCGGCGCCTGAAGAGCGTGGCGAGGCGGATGCGGAGCGCAAACGCTCGAGCCAGTTTTTCGCGGGAAATGCAGTTTTCATGAGATCGGCCTGTCCTGTCAGCTACGCTTATTCGAGGTGTTAGCTTACCTTGAATTATTGCATCGCACCATCTACAAAATACTATATTTACACATATATTATAAAAATGTGCTGCAATGCCGCATCCATGTAAGAAACTCCCGCCAGAGTGTGTAGGACAGAGCCCTACTTTCGGCACGGAATCACGGCAGGGCTGTCCTCAAGCGGAGGGTGAGATGTCAGGCGTCAGGGGGCGTTAGGCGGGAACTCCGCTCCTCAGACCTCACTCCTCACTCCTCACGCTTACCTCACCCTCACGCTTCTCGCCTTAGTTACTCCTCACTCATCACGCCTCACGGTGCCTTACTTACTCCTCACTCCTTCCCTCACGCTCTGGAATCCTGAACGCTTTGCGCCCGGTGCGCTGCCCGTCTCGGGCCTCACGCCGCACTCAGCTCGCGGATATCGACGAGCGACGCGCCGATCTCACGCATCACCACCTCGGGCCGCTGCTGCAGTTCCGCCGCCGTCCGGTGCTCGCGCGGCTTGAGCTGCGCTTCGAGGTACGCGCCGAGCGCGCGGGCGCGACTGACGACGCGGGAGCCGAACAGACGGCGTTCACGATCGTAGCGGGCAAGCGCTGCATCGAGGTCGCCGCGTGCCTCGGCGATCGCGTCGGCGAGGCATTGCGCGTCGAGGCCCGCTTTCGTGACGCCCATGCCGACGTGCGGGCGCGCTACGAAGGCCGCGTCGCCGAGCAGCGCCACGCGTCCGTGCACGAGGCGCGGCGACTCGAGGTCGAAGATCGCCTGGAAGAAAGGCTCCGCGGTGAGCTCGACGATGGTGGCGATCTGCGGTGCCAGACGTGCGTGCGCTGCGCGCTTCAGCTCCACGACCAGTTCCGGGCGTATGAGCGGCGGCGCAATCGCCACGCCGTGACACCGTCCGCTGGCGTCGGTGCACAGCCGGGGCAGCCGGTCATGTTCGTCAGTGGGCCGGTACCAGACGTAGTTATAACCGCGGCGGCCGGCGCGGGTGTCGTCATCGCGTCCGGGCACCGGATAGGCGAGCATCATCTCTCCCTCGGGCAGGCAGAACACGTAGCGCTCGAATATCTCGGCGTGGACTGCGGGCGGGATGGCGTTCTCGTCGACCATGCCGCGCCACGCCACATATCCCGCGTAACGCGGCTGCGCTTCGGGCATGAGCTGCGCGCGCACGGTCGAGCGTATGCCGTCGGCGCCGACGAGGAGATCGCCTTGGACGCGCGAGCCGTCGGCGAACACCGCAGTGACGCCGTGCGCATCCTGCTCGACGCGCGCGAGCTGTGTGCCCAGACGGCAGCAGCCGGGCGGCAGCGCGTCGACAAACAGCCGGTGCAGCCGCCCCCACGCCGTCATCAACTGCGGCAACTCGGCCTGATGGATGATGCGTCCGCTGCGATCGAGGCAGATGCGCGTGCGCACCTCGACGCCGATCGAGCGATCGACTGCGAGCCCCATGCGCCGCATCACGGCGAGCAGCTCGTCATGGGTGCCGAGTCCCGCGCCGCGGCTGGCGAGCCCACCTTGCGCGCGCTCGAACACGGCGACTTCACAGCCCGCCCGGTGCAACAGATTGGCGGCGAGCAGTCCGCCCAGCGAACCGCCGATGATCAGTACTCGGGGGTGTTTCATGGAGCCAGCGTCGTCGATGCGGGTTGCCGGCGATCTTAACACCGCGTTCGCGCCGGTTCGACTCGGGCGCACGCATTCCGCTATGATTGCGCACTTTTCCGTTCCGATACCCTATGGCCCAATACGTTTACACCATGCAGCGCGTCGGCAAAGTCGTTCCGCCGAAGCGCCAGATACTCAAGAACATCTCGTTGTCGTTCTTTCCGGGCGCCAAGATCGGCGTGCTCGGCGTGAACGGCTCCGGCAAGTCGAGCCTGCTCAAAATCATGGCGGGCGAGGACAAGAACTACGATGGCGAGGCGATTCCGATGCCCAACATGCGCATCGGGTTTCTGCCGCAGGAACCGCAGCTCGATCCCGACAAGAGCGTGCGCGAGACAGTCGAGGAAGGCCTGGGAGAGATCGCCGCAGCGAAGCAGAAGCTCGACGCGATTTACGCGGCATACGCGGAGCCCGACGCCGATTTCGACAAGCTCGCCGGCGAACAGGCGAAGTACGAGGCGGTGGTCGCGGCCGGCGGCGGGGACACCGAGCATCAGCTCGAGGTCGCCGCCGACGCGTTGCGGCTGCCGCCATGGGACGCGCAGATCAAGCCGCTGTCGGGTGGCGAGAAGCGCCGGGTCGCGCTGTGCCGCCTGCTCTTGTCGAAGCCCGATATGCTGCTCCTCGACGAGCCGACCAACCACCTCGACGCGGAAAGCGTGGACTGGCTGGAGCAGTTCCTGCTCAAGTTTCCGGGCACGGTGGTCGCGGTGACGCACGACCGCTACTTCCTCGACAACGCCGCCGAATGGATACTCGAGCTCGATCGCGGCCAGGGCATCCCGTGGAAGGGCAATTACAGCTCGTGGCTCGAACAGAAGGACGAGCGCCTGAAGCAGGAGGAGGCGACCGAGTCCGCACGCCAGAAGGCGATCCGCAAGGAGCTCGAGTGGGTGCGCCAGAACGCCAAAGGGCGGCAGGCGAAATCCAAGGCGCGGCTCGCGCGCTTCGAAGAGTTGAGCTCGTACGAATACCAGAAGCGCAACGAGACGCAGGAAATCTTTATCCCCGTCGCCGACCGCCTCGGCGACAGCGTCATCGAGTTCAAGGACGTGAACAAAGGTTACGGCGACCGGCTGCTCATCGAGCAGCTGTCGTTTGCGGTCCCCGCCGGCGCGATCGTCGGCATCATCGGTCCGAATGGTGCGGGCAAGTCGACGCTGTTTCGCATGATCACCGGCCGCGAGCAGCCGACGAGCGGCGAAGTGGCGATCGGCCCGTCGGTAAAGTTAGCGGTCGTCGATCAGTCGCGCGATGCGCTCGAGGGCGACAAGACGGTGTTCGAGTTCGTTTCCGGCGGATCGGACGTGCTCAGCGTCGGCAAGTTCGAAATGCCTTCACGCGCCTACCTCGGCCGCTTCAATTTCAAGGGCACCGATCAGAGCAAGAAAGTGGGCAACCTGTCAGGCGGCGAGCGCGGGCGGCTGCACCTCGCCAAGACGCTGATCGCGGGCGGCAACGTGCTGCTGCTCGACGAGCCTTCCAACGATCTCGATGTCGAGACGCTGCGCGCGCTCGAGGACGCGCTACTCGAATTTGCCGGCAGCATCCTGGTGATCTCGCACGACCGCTGGTTTCTCGACCGCATCGCCACCCACATCCTCGCGGCTGAAGGCGATTCGAAGTGGACATTTTTCAACGGTAATTACCAGGAATACGAAGCGGACAAGAAGCGGCGGCTGGGCGAAGAGGGCGCCAAGCCGAAACGCATCCGTTTCAAGCCACTTAAAAGCTGAAACGCCGCATAACGTAAGCGTCTCTGCGCAGCAACCAACACGCGAGGGGCCTCGATGCCGGTAAGCGGTGTGGGCTGGGGCATCATCGCCGTGCCGACGGGGATCGTGACATCGGAGATGACTGCGCGGCGCATGCCGTGGCCGCCGCAGGGCGGGCGCGTCTGCAGCGCCTGCCGGAGCACCGACCACGAAACAGATGCGAAATTCTGCAAGTCCTGCGGGGCGGCGCTGGCGGATGCAAAACCGGCTGAGCCGACGTAGCCAGCCGATCGCAGCTCGCATTCGCCCGCGGCGGTGTCGCGTGTCACCGGTCGATCGCTGCAACGGCCTCGATCTCGATCAGCATTTCGGGTTCGGCGAGATGCGCCTGCACCGTCGTACGTGCGGGCGGATCGACCGGAAAGACCTTCGCGAACTCTTCGTTCATGACGGCGAAATCCTTCATGTCCTTGAGATAGACGTTGCACTTGAGCACGTCTGCCGGCTGCGCGCCGCCTGCGGCAAGCACGCTCACGACGTTCTTCAGTGTCTGCACCGCCTGCGCGCGCACGTCACCGACGCCCACCAGCCTGCCGGCTTCATTCCAGGCCACCTGGCCTGCGGTGAAGACGAGCCCGTTGCCCATGGTCCCCGCGGAATAGGGGTAGGTGGGACGCGGCTGGAATTCGAGGCTTTTGGGACGCAGCACTTGCTTCGGCATAGGGGTCTCCGGTGAAAAAATCCGCTGTTTGCACACGCGATAACGTCAATAGCCGAGCTCGCGACTGACGACGTTCTTCAGCGGCTCGCCGGCGTCCAGCCGCCGGAAGTTGGCGAACCAGGAATCGAGCAGCATCTCGACATAGTTCGGCGCATCGGCTGAAACGTGCGGCGTGACGATCAGGTTCTTGGTGTGCCACAGCGGCGAGTCGGCGGGCAGCGGCTCGGGATCCTGCACGTCGAGTATGGCGCCGCTGAGCAGATCATGCTCGAGCATCTCGGCCAACGCCGCATAATCGACGACCCGCGCGCGCGACGCGTTGATGACGCCCGCGGTGCTGCGCAGCCTGGCGAGCCTGTCCCTGCCGAGCAGGTGGTGCGTGTCCGGCGTGAGCGGAGTGGTCACCACGACGAAGTCGGCTTGCGCAAGCGCCGCGTCGAGCTGAGAGACCGGCAACAGCGCGTCACAGGGTCCCGCCCCGATGCCGGAACGGCTGACGGCCACGACCCTGAGTCCCAGCCGGCGAGCGGCGCGTCCCGCAGCGTGCCCGAGATCGCCGAAGCCGATGACGAGGCACGTCTTGCCGCCGATCACCGGCGTGAACGTGGACGACCATACCCGTTGGCGCTGCTGGTGCGTGAACTGCGGCAGCCGCGTCGCCAGAGCGAGCAGCGCCAGCATGCAGAAATCCTCGAACTTCGCGCCGTGGGGGCCGCTGTTGTTGGTGAGCGTGACGTGCTGCGGCAGCCAGTCGAGCGGCAGCAGATGGTCGATGCCGGCGCCGGTGGTCTGAATCCATTTCAGCCGCGGCGCGCGCGCCGCCAGATTTTCGCGCGGCGGCCGCGAAGCGATGAGGAAATCAGCGCTGGTCAGCACCTCGTCGAGGGTCGCTCCGTCCCAGCCGATCGTCAGCCGGAAGCGTCCGGCAAGATCGGCATGCTGCTGCAGTGCCTGCTCGAACTGCGGCGCGTGAATGTGAGAGAGGGGTGAACTGCGGCGGCTGTTTTCGATATGCAGGTGCATGCGGGGGGCGCACGCCGCGCCGATCGGCACGGATCGGCCGGCGTGCCTGAGTTTGAGCGGGGGTTGCGACGAGCAGTGTAGCGAGCCGCCTGGGATCGCACAACATAGCGCGAAGTCAGTCGATGCGTGTGCCCGACAGGCGGATCACGTCCGACCAGCGCGCGATATCCTCGCGTATCAGCTGGCGGAACTGCTCCGGCGTGTTGCCGGTGGGCTCGGCGCCCTGCACGGCGAATTGCTGCCTGATGTCGGGCAGGGCGATGACGCGATGGATCTCCGCGTTCAGCTGCGCGACGATATCCTTCGGCGTCTTCGCCGGCGCAAGCACGCCAAACCACGACGTGACCTCGTAGTTCCTGAGGCCGCTTTCGATCACGGTCGGGATGTCCGGCGCTGCAGGGGAACGCGCTGCGCTGCACACGGCGATACCGCGCAGCCGGTTGGATTTCACATGCGGCAGCGTCGAGGGCATCAGGTCGAAGATGACCTGCACGTGACCCGCCATCGTGTCGGTCACTGCCTGGGCGCTGCCTTTGTACGGCACGTGCAATAGATCGACGCCGGCCAGACGCTTGAAAAGCTCACCCGACAGATGCGGAAGCCCTCCCGTGCCCGAAGAGCCGAAATTGATCTGCCCCGGATTGCGTTTCGCGAGGCTGATCAGCTCCGGCACGTTGCGCGCCGGCAAGCTCGGGTGGCTGGCGATCATGATCGGCACCGTCGCGATCAGCGTGACGGGCTCGAAATCCCTGGTCGGATCGTACTTGAGCTGCGCAATCAGGCCCGGGCTGAGCGCCATGTTGGCGACGACACCGATGACGAGGGTGTAGCCGTCGGGCGCCGCGCGTGCGGCGAGCTCCGCGCCGATAGCGCCGCCGGCGCCGGCACGGTTGTCGACGATCACCTGCTGGCCCCACCTCTCGGTGAGCTTCTGCGATATCAGCCGCGACAGGATGTCCGAGGTGCCGCCCGGCGCGTAGGGCACGACGAAGCGTATCGTTTTGACCGGGTACGCTTGCGCGTACGCGGCGCACTGTATACCCGCCACCGTGATTGCCAGTGCGCAACCCGCAGCCGCGATTCGATACATGGGTGCCCTCCCACTGATTGCAGACCCGCGCGATGATACGCAATGCCGAGCAAGGGGTTCGAGCAATCAGTATGCCACGTGGGCCGCTGCGATTACACGCCACGACCTGAGCCGGATGGGCACCTCGTGTGTCGCGCGGTTGTCATGTCCGCACTGCGGCTGGGCGTAAGCGCGCCACCCAAAGGCACGGGGTCGCCCTGCGTAGTGTCGCGCGGCCGCGCTGCCTGTGAGCCCGCGTGAGAGATTACCGCCGCCGCGTGGCGACCCCGAGCGCCGCCAGGCCAAGCAGCAGCAAGGGCAGGGTGGCCGGCGCCGGCACAGCGCGCACGAATGTGGCGAACTCCGCTGGCGAAACGCGGTACGCGTGCAATACGCTCGGAAGCAGCGAGTAGTCGGGCGTGAGCGCGGCGCCGGTGATGCCGTCCACCAGCGTGCACGCGCTCGTGCTGTCGAGCGCACACTGGATGAAACCGCCCCCGAAGTTCGTGTAGATGTCGAACTGCGTGTTCGTCG
This sequence comes from Burkholderiales bacterium, assembly GCA_046715035.1. Classification (GTDB taxonomy): domain Bacteria; phylum Pseudomonadota; class Gammaproteobacteria; order Burkholderiales; family SG8-41; genus PALSA-1004. The sequence continues at coordinate 12,386 of JBKJZR010000277.1, forward strand.
CATTCTGCGTGACGCTGTAATCGTTGTCGGTGCCGGCGAGCAGCAGGTAACTGCCGTCGGCCAGACGCGGGCCCACGGTCAGTCCTTCCCATTTCTCGGCGACGCGGCCGTTCGGTAACACCGAATTTGCCGCCAGATCGACGAAGGGCAGCGGCTGTTTGGCAACGGCAACGACCCCTGAGGGCAGCACGGCGCCGATCGGAATATTGCTGATATTGGTCGCGCCGGTGATGTCGATGCGATAGACGCGTTTTTCCGCGATCTGCAAAGCGTCGACGCTCGGATCGACACCGATACCGCGGTTGTCGCGCTCGATCACCATGAACTCGTGGTCGTTGATCGCGACGATCGACGAGACGCCGATATTGCGTCCCTGCTGGTTGGCGGCGAACGGATTTGCCAGTCCGGCATTCAACGCGGCGATGGATTCGAGCTGGTAGGCGAACTGCCGCGTGCTCAGCCCCGTCGCAGTGTCGAACTCGACGATGCGCAGGTTGCGGCTCGTGCGGCCGTTGTTCGGGGGCGGTTCATTGACGAGCGGATCCTGCAGGATCGCGTAGGCTTTGGCGCCGCTGGGCGTCACCGCCAGCCCTTCGTAGCCGCGGTTGTCCTGGCGCCCCGCGTTGAGACCGTCGCCGCGGCCTGCGACATAGTCGACAGCGCCGCTCACCTTCGGCACCAGATTCGCCGGAGTGGCAAAAGCGCGCGAGAACGTGCCGTTGCGGTTGAACTCGTACACCGACGGGCCGTATTCGTCCGCAACCAGAAACTTGCCGTTTTTCGGATTTATCGCAAATCCTTCGGGGTCGAGCGCATTGCCCAGCGTGCCGGCGGGGTTCGGGCGCAAACCGTTCATGGCCTGACCGTTGGCGCCGGTGAATTTGAACGTTTGCAGCACGTGGAAGTTGGAAATGGCACCGCTCGCCGGGTTGACGTCGATCGTGAAGCGCTGGACGCGCGTTTCGTAGCTAATGACCCCGCCGCCAGGACCGCGGTCGGAAAGCGCATACCATTCATTGCGTTTGGCGTCGTAATAGATGTCCGAGAACGCGCCGAACCGGTTGCCGTTGGCGGAGTTAGGATCGCCGGACAGATCGGTGAACGTTGCAGGTATGGTCAGGCCGTTCACGAAGGTCGGCGCGGCCAACGCGGGCGCGGCTGCGCAGAAGGCGAACGCGCCAGCGAGCGCTGCGCACGGTACGAAATTCGCGGTTCTTGTTGTCATTGGTTAGTCCCTGAGGTGGAAAATCTATTGGAGGTGCGGCGCCGGTGCCCGCGCGCGCACTACGACTGCGCAACTCGACTACAGTAGCAACCGAATATGACAAGAATGTTGCATTGGGCGCAGGCGGAGGCGGACCCACGTCGATTTGGCAGAATTTCAACGGCAGAGGGGCTGTGGCACTGGGGGCGGCAACAGGAGACTGTGTCCGGCAGCGTGGCCGTCTCAGGGCAAGTGCTGTAATCGCCCGGGGTATCGCCCCCGGCGGCGGACAAGTCAGGGCTGCGACTGGACGAGGCGCGCAAAGCGCTCGAGTTCGCGCGGGTCGGCATCGGAAACCGCGGCGAAGCGCAGCCCGCCGTCCGCCCAGGTCGCGACGCCGAACCCCCGCACGCTGGAAACCGCCAGCGGATCGGGATCGTATCCGGCGGCGCGCCACACGAAAAGATTGATCAGGTGCGCGCGCACGCGATAAACAATCGCCGCCGCCTGGTGATCGCCGACATGGTCGAGGCGCGCGCCGACGAGCGTGTAGCCCTGCGGCGACAGATCGCGTACGACCGGCGCGAAATCGAGCTTGCCCTGAAACCAGGGTTTCACCGTGTGGCGGTCCGTGGAAACGATTTCCGTGAGGCGCCGCGTTTCGCTCAGCGCAGCGACGTGACTCATGACGACCTGTTCGCGCAGCGGCCGGTCGGGCACCGGCTGAGCAGCCCAATAGCCCGCGAGTGCGCTGACGAGCGCAGCGGCCACCATGAGCGTCGCTGCCTGCAGCCACGACGGTCCTCTTGCGGCGCGTGTATCCGGTCGGCGTGCCAGCGCGCGGCGCACGGCTTGCCGCAATGGGTCGGGCGCAGTGTAGTAGGGCGCATCGACGAGCTGTCGCTTAAGCGTATCGCGCTCGTTGCGGCGCGCCGTGCACAGCGGACATTGGGCGAGATGCTGAGTGATTTCATCGCCGGTCCCGCGGTCGAGCTCGCCGTCCACATAGGCATCGAGCACTTGTGCGAGGCGCAGGCAGTTCACGATTGCATCCTCCTGCGCGAGGTGGCGAGCTTGCGCTGCAACAGGTCCCGCCCGCGCGCGAGGCGCGACATCACCGTGCCGATCGGCACTTCGACGATCGCGCTGATCTCCTTGTAGGAAAGTTCCTCGAGCTCGCGCAGCACGATTACTTCGCGGTAATCGCGCGGCAGCGCCGCGATGCAGTGGCGCACGTGTTCCTGCTCAGCGGCGCGCTCCAGTAAGGCATCGGGAAGCTCGCCCGGCGGCGCGGCTGCCGCATGCACATCGTCGTCGTACTCGTCCTCGAGCGTGCGCCTGCGCTCGTCCTTGAGCCAATCGAGGCAGCAGTTGCGCACGACCGCCATGAACCACGCCTTCGGATTGGGCCCCTGCTGGCTTTCGTAGAAGCGGAACGCGCGCAGGCACGCTTCCTGAACCGCTTCCTGCGCGCCGAACTCATCGCGCGTCAACCAGCGCGCGAGGTTGTACGCGGCATCGAGGTGCACCAGCACGCACGCTTCGAAGCGATGCATTCTTGCGGCGTCAGCCACAGTGCTCCTCACCGGTGTCATTGATTCCAGACGTCACGACGCGCTGCTTTATTCCCGATCGTCGGGACGTGAATTTCATGGAATAAACCGCGCCGCGCGGCAGTCTTGGCAGGTGGGAGGCGGTAGACCGGCACGGCGGCCGCGCCGCCCCCGCTTTCAAACCTCGCGCAAGGAGACCGGCATGGACAGGCATGGCTGCAGCAGACGGTATTTCATGAGAATGGCAGGCGTGGGCGGGCTTGTGTTTGCGTTGGGGCTGCCCGGCTGCGCGGGGTACGGCCAGTCCGGCAGCGCGCAGCAGGACTTCAGTTTCGTACAGCTTTCCGATATCCATTGGGGATACGATAACCCGAAAGTCAATCCCGACGCCAAGGGAGTTCTCGGCAAGGCGATAGCGACGGTCAATGGCCTCGACCAGAAGCCCGATTTCGTGGTGTTCACGGGCGACCTCAGCCAGACTACCGACAACGCGAGGCTGCGGCGTGACCGCCTCAAGGAGTTTCGCGACATCGCCGCCCGGCTCAGTGTGCCCAAGGTCTATTTTTTCGCGGGCGAGCACGACGCGGCGCTCGATCGCGGCGAGGCCTATCAGGAAGTGATCGGCGGGCCGCTCCACTATACGTTCGACCACAAGGGCGTGCACTTCATCGTCCTCGACAACACGTCCGACCCTGCACCGATCCTCGGCGCTGCGCAGATTGGGTGGCTGAAGGCCGATCTCGCGCGGTTCGGGCCCGACGCGCCAATCGTGGTGCTCACGCACCGGCCGCTGTTTCCGCTCTACCCGCAATGGGACTGGGCGACGCGCGACGGCATGGCGGCGGTCGATCTGCTGCTGCCGTTTCGCAACGTGACGGTGTTCTACGGCCACATTCATCACGAGCACCATTTCCAGACCGGCCACATCGGCCACCATGCTGCGATGGCCGTCATGTTTCCGCTGTCGCCGGTGGGGACCATGCCGGTCAAGACCCAGACGCCCTGGGATCCGGCGCGCCCTTACCAAGGCCTCGGTTTCCGCACCCTGCAGGCAGGCGCGTCCGGCGCTGCGCCGAGCATGCGCGAGCGGTCGCTGGTCCAAGGCTGAACAATGGTTAGACTTCCCTTGCGGCTGGCAGCGATCGCTGCGTTTTCGGGCGCGGCCGGTTATTTCGCGGCTGCGTGCGCAGCCGGCGGTGCGGTCCCGGAGCGCATCGCGCTGACGGCAATGAAGTTCGAGTTCAGCGTGAAGGAAATTCGACTCAAGAAGGGCAAACCGGTGACGTTCGTGCTGAGCACGCCCGATTTCGTGCACGGCTTCACGGTGCCCGATTTCAACGTGCGCAAAGACATGATCCCGGGCAAACCGGTGGAGGTCACGTTCACGCCGGATCGCGCGGGGCGCTTCGTCTTTCTGTGCGATAACTTCTGCGGCGAAGGCCACGACCGCATGACCGGAATCCTGGTCGTCACCGAGGAGTGAGAACGACCGCTTCAGGCGAGCGCGCGATAAATCCAGCGTGCGGCGTTGAACATTTCGCGGTCGGCGTTGCGCCTGCCGATGAGTTGCGCGCCGATCGGCAAACCGTGGGGGCCCATGAACACCGGGACCGACACTGCTGGCACATGCATGGTGGTCCAGATCGCGCACAGCGATGTGTTTCCGGTCGAACCCAGTCCCAGGGGCGCCTCGCCGGTGGCGGCAGCCGTGAGCAGCACGTCGTAATCGTCGAATATCGGATCGAGCAGTTGCCTGCAGCGTTCGGCGAAGTCGCGCGCCGTGCGGTAGCGCTCGAAGCTGCATGACAATCCATCCTTGATGCGCCCGTTGCGCAGCATGTCGCTCAGCTGGTCCCAGCGGTCCTCGATCTCCCACGTGAAATTGCGCGCGAACTCGAAGCTCGAAATCCAGCGATGCGCATCCTCGACCTGCTCGAACTCCTGCGGGAGTGATACGTCCGTCACCTGTGCGCCGGCGCGGGCGAGGCCCTGCGCGGCGTCTTCGAGCAGTCGCTGCGTGGCAGGCTCGACCTGCGTCCACAAGTGCGTGCGGCAAAAACCGATGCGCGGTGCGGCTGAGCCTGCCGGCAGCGGTACGGGCTCCTCCCGCAGCAGCACTTCGCGGAACAGTGCGATGTCTTCGATCGACCGCGCGAAGAGCCCGAGTGTGTCGAGTGAGCCCGCTGCCTCTCTGACGCCGGCGCTGCGCAGGTCCCCGAAGCTCGGGCGATAGCCGAACACGCCGCAGAACGATGCGGGACGCAGCGTGGAGGCCGTGGTTTGCGTGCCGATCGCTAGTGGCACCATGCCATCGCCGACCGCGGCCGCCGAACCGCTCGACGAGCCGCCCGGCGTGCGCGCCGGATCGAAAGGATTGCGCGTTTTGCCGGGATAGCGATTGGCGAATTCCGTCGTCACCGTTTTACCCAGGATGACGCCGCCCGCCCTGCGGCTGAGCGCCACGCAGGCCGCGTCGCTGGCAGGCTGGTGACCCTGGTAAATCGGCGAGCCGTATGCAGTCGGCATGTCGGCGGTATCGATGATGTCCTTGATCCCGATCGGCACGCCCGCCAGCGGGCCGCGGACCCCGCGCTGATCGAGCGCGCGCGCCTGCGCGATCGCCCCGTCCGCGTCCAAGTGCTGCCACGCCTGCACGGCAGGCTCGCGCGCCGCGATATGCTCGAGACACGCCCGCACGACGGACTCGCACGTTACGGCGCGCGCGTTGACGGCGGCAGCAATCTCGGTGGCGGTCCAGGCGTGCAGCGGCTCGGCGGGCTTGCGGGCTGTCATCGGCATCGTCGCGGTTCCCTTCAAAAAAACCACCGTAGCACAAGCCAGGGTCGCGCGCACTGCTGATGCGCGGGTTGCGCCTGCTGCCCAAACGGCGGAGCATGATTCGGACACGTCATTTCATCTGGGGGAGAACATGCGTTTCTGGCTCACGGTCTGGTTGGCGCTCGCATCGGCAGGCGCAGACGCGCAGGACGGTTACCCGTCGCGACCGATCCGCATCATCAACACTGTGGCGCCGGGCGGGGGCGCGGACTTCACGACGCGCGCCGTCGGCAACAAACTGACGGAAGCCTGGGGGCAGCAGGTCGTCGTCGACAACCGGCCGGGAGGCAACGGCATCGTCGGAATGGAAATCGCAGCGAACGCGACTCCCGATGGCTACACGCTCGTGCTCGGCACGATCGGACCGGTGGCGGTCAATCCGAGCCTGTATCGCAAGCTGCCCTACGATCCGGTCAAAGATTTTGCGCCGATCGCACGCGCGGTTTCCGCGCTCAATGTGCTCGTCGTGCATCCATCGCTGCCGGTGTCTTCAGTCAAGGACCTGATCGCGTATGCCAGGGCGAATCCCAACAAGCTCAATTTCGGCTCGTCGGGTGTAGGTTTTGCCGATCATCTGGCCGGCGAGCTTTTCAACACGCTCGCCGGCGTGAAGATGCAGCACGTGCCGTACAAAGGCGGCGCGCCGGCGATGATCGATCTCATCGGCGGCAACGTGCAGCTCATCTTCGCCACGATGTCGACCGCCCTTACGCATATCAAGGCGGGCAGGATCCGGCCGCTCGCCGTGACGTTTGCGAAACGCGTCGAACAGTTTGCGGACTTGCCGACGGTGGCCGAAGCAGGCGTGCCGGGTTTCGCAGTCGATAACTGGTATGGTTTCTTCGCGCCGCGCGGCACGCCCCAGCCGGTGATCGTCAAGCTGCATCGCGAGATCAACCGGGTACTCGAATTGGCCGACGTGAAGGAACGG
>JBKJZR010000278.1:0-29910 GCA_046715035.1 Burkholderiales bacterium
GGGGATGTTGCGAATACTCCGTGTCAGGACACTAGGCATCGTGCAGTTCCGCCAAGAAATCCCGTGCTTTTTGCCGATACAGCAGGCGCGCTGATCTGAGCGCGCGCTGCTGCAGCCGCGCGCGGCGCCGCCGCAGCTCCATGCCGAGTTGGTCATTCGCCTGCTCTGCTTTGGCGTTATCGAGTGCGGCAATCCTGGACTGCAGCACGGCGAGGTCGTGATCATCGCCCAGCAACTCCGCAATGGCATCCGCGCGTTCGATCCGCTTGTCGACGCCGCTGATGCCTGCGGCGTCGAGGATTTTCATCGCGGCGCCGAGGTATTTGATCTGCTTGCGCAGCTCGTGCAGCGCTGCATCCCCCGCCTCGGCCTGTGCCTGCCGCAGCGCACCGCGGCCCGTGCGATAAATGCGCGCGAAGCCCGTCGCCAACGTCGACCCCGCGCAATGGCGCAGCCGAAGCCGAGCCACGCGGTCTCGCGCCTTCTGCAGCCGCTGCGTGATGTCGGTGAGCTGCCGCTTTTCCGCAAACTCGGTGCGCGCCTGGCGCTGCTCCTCGAGCAGCGCGCGTCTCAGCCGCAGCAGCACCGCGCGCACCCCGGGCGGGTTTTTATCTTCGCCGATAGCCGTCACCGTCCCGAGCATCACCTCCGCGTCGCGGACTCGGCTCAGCGGGCGTGCCGCGTCCCGCAGGGCAGCATTCTCACGGCGGTAGACCGCGCGGCCGACGGCTGCGCGCAACAGCCGCAGCCCAGCGCGCGCGCGTTTGAGCTCCTTGCGCGCGAGATGAACCGCTGCACCGGGTGCCTGCGCCGTATCGCGCAGCGCCTCGAGCGCATTGGCGACGTGGCCACTCACGATTTCGCGCACCGCAGCGGCCTTGCCCGTTGCTGGCCTCCGCGGCATCGTCATGGCGATCCCGGAAGCTGGACGGCCTTTACGAGGGGTTTCGCGCGGCTCAATGGACATGATTCATGGTCAGAGCTGGGGGCTCGAGCGCCCCGGCGTTGCGGCAGGTCCGCCTACTGTTCTCACAAACTCATGACAGTTTCGTGACACCGCGCGGGCCGGTCGCGGAGCTCTGTGCTATGTCTTGATGCCGAGCAAGCGCGCTGCGGTGCCGCCGAGGATGGCAATACGCTCCTCGTCGCTCAGCCCCGGCGTGCCGAGGATGTGGTCGACCGGGTGCGGATTCCACGGGATCGGGTGATCGGTGCCGATGACGATCTGGCTGCTGCCGACTTCCGCTGCCAGATGGCGCAGGGCCTCGGCCGTGAACACCAGCGAATCGAAATAGAGATCGCGCAGGTACTCCGTCGGTTTCTTTTTCAGCACGATGCTGCTGTCGCATGCGGCCGGCGTGATGCGGCAGCCGTGATCGGAGCGCGCCGCGTAGGAAGGCAGGTACCCGCCGCCGTGCGCGGCGCAGATCTTCAGCCCCGGAAAGCGGTCGAGCGTGCCCTCGAAGATCAGGTGCGAGAGCGCGAGGGTGGTGTCGAGCGGATTGCCGATGACGTTCGACAACCAGCCGTTGCCCTTGAATCGCTGCGCGAGCTCGGGCGTGCTGCGCGGATGAATGAAGATGAGCACGCCCAGCGCTTCGGCTTTCGCCCAGAAAGGGTGAAACCGCGGATCGGCAAACTCTGCCCCGGCGACGTTCGCGCCGACCGCCGCGCCGCGCAGTCCGAGTTTTTTTACCGCCGCTTCGAGCTGGGTCACGGCGAGATCCGGATACTGCAGCGCGACCGATGCGAAAGCGACGAAACGATCCGGGTGGGCCGCGCACAATTGCGCCAGTTTCTCGTTCTGAATGTCGACGATCCGGCTCGCGACGTCGCGGTCTTCGCGGTACCAGTACGGATTGATGCTCAGCGCTTCGATGTCGATGCCCTGCGCGTCCATCTCGCGGATGCGATCGCGCGTCACCACCATGCCGGGACGCTGCATTTCGCTGACTTCCGCGCTCGTCAGCGCCACGGCCTCGGGAATCACGCAATGCGCATGCACGTCGACTGTGCGTACGCGGCGGCCGCTCACCACCACCTGCCGGCGCTGGCCGCCCGTCTGCACCGACGGTGGCGCAGCGGTCACGCTGCACTGGGTAAACACGACTCCGGACGCGTCGCCGGCATCCCCACTGTGCTTGCTCATTTTTTCTCCTTGCTGATGCCCCATCTGGAAGGGGCGTTGAAATGGACCGGAATTATGGCACGCGTCAGGTAAGCTCATGAGTGTGAGTCCCGCGCAACCACTGCGCCCGTTTGTGGTCATTATCGGTGCCGGTAGCGGCATGCAGGAACGCAAGTAACCGACAGGAAGCGAGCGATGACAGAGGCCAAGGGCCGTAACGGTTTGCTGCGGGCAGCGCCAGGCGCCTGCGCGCTTGCGCTCATCGCCGCGCTCGGCGGCTGCGCATCGCAACCCGAGCCGACGCGGGCGCCGGTATACGCACCGTCCCGCGAGGCGCCGCTCTTTCCCGAGCGTCCGCTGCCCGCGCCGTTGCCGCAGTCCGAAGCGCCCCAGAGCGTGCCCCTGCCGCTGCCGGCGCCGGCGATCCCCGCGCTCGGCGCGATCGAAGGCCGGGCGCTCGTATCGCGCCTGCTTCCCGCCATGCTCGCCGACCGCACCGGCTGGGCGACCGATATCTACGCAGCGTTCGCGGCGATGGAAATTGCACCCACGCCGGAAAATGCCTGCGCGGTGATCGCGGTCACCGAGCAGGAATCGGGATTTCGTGCGGATCCGCCGGTGCCGGGCCTCGCGCGCATCGCGTGGAAGGAGATCGACACGCAGCGCGAGCGCGCGGGGATACCCAAGCTCGTCCTGCAGGCCGCGCTCGCCTTGCCATCGCCCAATGGCAAGAGCTACAGCGACCGGCTCGACGCGGTGAAAACCGAACAGCAGCTGAGCGCGATCTTCGAGGATTTCACCGGCATGGTGCCGCTTGCCAGGACTTTCCTCGCGGACCGCAACCCGGTGCGCACCGGCGGCGCGATGCAGGTGAGCGTCGCGTTCGCCGAGGCGCATTCGCAGGCGCGTCCTTATCCGTACCCCGTCGCGGGCACGATACGCCACGAAGTCTTCTCGCGCCGCGGCGGCATGTACTTCGGCGTCGCACACCTGCTCGACTACCCCGCGCCATACGACAACCCCGTCTATCGCTTTGCGGATTTCAACGCAGGCAGGCTCGCGAGCCGCAACGCGGCGTTTCAGCACGCGGTTACCCAGGCGTCGGGCGTCCCGCTTACGCTCGATGGCGATCTGCTGCGCTACCAGGAGGGGCAGTCGATGCGTGAGCCCGGCGCGACCGAGCTTGCCGCCCGCGTGCTGGCGCGGCGCCTGGGCATGACCCATGCAGGCATCCGCCGCGACCTTGAATTCGGCAGAACCCCGGAATTCGAGCGCACGCGTCTCTACGCACGGGTATTCAGCCTCGCCGAAAAACTGCGCGCGGGCCCACTGCCGCGCGCCGTCGTGCCGCGCATCCAGCTCAAAAGCCCCAAGATCACGCGCAAGCTGACGACGGAATGGTTCGCCAACCGAGTACACGACCGCTATCGCAATTGTCTGGCGCGCGCCGCCAGCCTGGCCCAGCAATAACGGCGCGCTATGACGCCAGCGCCACGCCGCGTGCGTTACTCGATCTTGACGCCCGTCGCCTTGATGACCCTTCCCCAGCGGTTGAGCTCGGCCTCGACGAATGCGCCGAACTGCGCGGGCGTGTTGGCGACGGTGTCGGCGCCCACGGCCGCGAAACGCTCGCGCACGTCCGGCGTATGCATCGCCTTCACCAGCGCGGCATGCAGTTTATCGATGATCGGCCTGGGAGTTCCCGCCGGCGCGTGGAATCCATACCACGAGCCCGCCTCGAACCCGGGCAGTCCCGCCTCTTTCATCGTCGGCACGTCGGGCAGCAGCGGCGAGCGGTCCGGACGCGCTGCGCCGAGCGCGCGGAGCTTGCCGGCTTTGACTTGCGGGACGATCGGCGGCGGGCTTTCGATGGCCATGTTGACTTCGCCGCCGATCACGGCCGCGATGGCCGGCGCCGCACCTTTGTAGGGAACGTGCGTCAGGCTTACGCCGGCCGCCGATTCGAACAGGGCGCCCGACAGATGCGTAGGACTCGCATTACCGGACGATGAAAAAGTCAGTTGGCCGGGTTTGGACTTGGCGAGGGCGACGAAATCCTTGACGGTCGTTGCCGGCAGCGACGGATTCACCACCATGAAATACCAGCTCGTCGCGGCGAGTGTGATCGGCGCCAGGTCTTTGACCGGATCGTAGGGAAGCTTCGAGTAGACGTGGGGGCCGATCGCCATTGGTCCGAAGCTGCTGAGGACCAGCGTGTATCCGTCGGCAGGCGCCTTTGCGGCGAGGTCCGTGCCCAGCGCGCCGCCCGCCCCCGGACGATTGTCGATGATCACCTGCTGTGCCCATGCCTCGGCGAGCTTCTGTCCAAGAATGCGCGCGATGGTGTCGGTCGCACCGCCCGTCGTGAAGGTGACGATGATGCGGATGGGCTTGCTCGGGTACGCGCTCGCCGCATCCTGCGCAGCGACACCGACGCTGGTCAGCAATCCCGCTATCGCGAAAGCAAATCGAATCGATACACGCATGGGTTCTCCTGTCGCCCGGCGGCGAACGGCGCCGGCACAACGTGTGGCGGATAGTAAGTCATCCGCGCCGAATTGCAAAAGGCGCGAGCGTGACTATACTGTGGCCAGGAACCATGCGCGTGGAGACGACATGAAAACACTCAGCGAGCAGCAGGTGCGCGACTATCGGCATCATGGCTTTCTGTTTCCAGTTCCGGCGCTCGCGCCGGCCGAGGCCGCGGCATGCCTCGAGAATCTGGCGCGGATGGAGGCCGGGATCGGCGCGCCGCTGCCGCAGGCCGAAATGAAGTGGCGCGGCGCGGCGTATACCTACTCGCCCTGGGTCAACGCGCTGGTGCGCCAGCCGCGTGTTCTCGACATCGTCGAGGAAGTGATCGGTCCCGATATCCTGGTTTTCTGGAGCACGTTCTTCATCAAGGAGCCGGGAACCCCGGCTTTCACCGCCTGGCACCAGGACGCGACTTATTTCGGCCTCGCCCCTTATGACCATGTGACGGCGTGGATTGCGCTCTCCGATGCCAGCGAGCAGGCCGGGTGCATGGAGGTGCTGTCCGCGCAAGGCGCGCCCCGACAGTTCTATCACTCGGCCGCGCGTCTGGCGAACAGCATCAACGGCGCTGGACAGGTAATCGTCGAGCCGCTCGACGACGGCGAGGCGACTGTGATGGCGCTCAAGGCCGGCGAACTCTCGCTGCACCATACCTTATGCCCGCATCGCTCGGCGCCCAATCGCGCCAGCTACCGGCGCGTCGGACTGGGCATCAGCTACATCCCGGCGCACGTGCGCACGACGGGCTCGTACCGCCTGCCCGCGCTGCTGGTGCGCGGCAGCGACCGGTGGGGCCATTTCGATCTCCTTGCCGATCCCGCCGCCGAGCTCGACGAAGCAGGCATCGGCTTGCACGAACGCACCTACCAGCGCTTCCGCGAGAATTATTACGAACAGGAAAAATTCCACGAGGCGCAGTTCGCCCAGCGCGCGGCGGAAGTTCGCTACGCCTGATTACCGCAGCGCACACAGCGCTGCGCGCCAGCCCGGCAGAATGCGGCGCGTTCCTGCGGACGCGTTTTGCACGCGACCGAAATCGAATTAAGGCCTACGCATGTCCACACTGACTGGAAAAATCGCGCTGATCACCGGCGCCTCCCGCGGCATCGGCCGCGCCGCGGCACGCGCGCTGTCGGAGGCCGGTGCCGCCGTTTACCTCGCGGCCGACGGCACGCGCGACGAGCTCTCCGCGGTCGCCGCGGAGTGCCGCGCGCACAACGCCTTCGCGCGCGCGGAATACGGGCTCTTCGACATGGCCGCCCCCGACGACGTGCAGCGCATGATCGACGCTGCGATCGCGGCCTTCGGCAGGATCGACATTCTGGTCAACAACGCCGGCATCCGCATCCGCCATCCGTTCGGAGAGTTCTCCGTTGCGGATTTCGACCGGCTGATCGCGGTCAATTTGCGCGCGCCTTTCCTGGCGAGCCAGGCCGTGGTACCGACAATGCGCGCCAACGGCGGGGGCCGGATCATCACGGTCGCGAGCCAGATGGGTATGGTGGCCTCACCGGGATCGGCGCTCTATGGCCTGGCGAAAGCGGCACTGATACATCTCACCAAGTCGATGGCGCTCGAGCTCGCCAAAGACCACATCATGGTCAATGCGGTGAGCCCGGGGCCTATCGAGACCGAGTTCACGCGCGAGCAGATGGCACTCAAGCCGGGTTACAAGGAGTGGCGCGAATCCCAGGTTCCGCTGGGCCGCTGGGGCAAGCCGGAGGAAGTTGCGGAGGTGATCCTGTTTCTGGCGTCGACGCCGGCGACTTTCGTCCACGGCAGCAACGTGCTCATCGACGGCGGCTACGTCACGCAGTGATAGCGCTTGCCGCCGATAGTTGTGCGAACAAGTCGCCGTTTACTGCAGCGAAGGTGGCATCGGTCATGCGCTCGTAACATCCACGTGCGAATCTGGGCGTCAGGGCCGCATTGGCCACGGTGTTCGACGCGGTCGGGCGGATGGCGCCAATGAGACGGTCCTGGAATTTCGTCCAGGAGGCATTCCCATGTTGCAACGCCGTCGTTTGTCGCTCGCCATTTCCATGATCCTCGCCGCGCCCCCGGTGCTCGCTGCGCCGATCGCATTCGAAAGCTTTACGCCGCTCGCCAGTTCGGTCGCGGCGGGGTCTCTGCCGGAAGCCACACCGTTCCAGCTTTCATCGCCCAAATTCCGGCAGCGCACGATCAGCGCCAATAGCCCGCTGGGCACCCCCCAACGCCGCGGCGACAACTGGGACATGAACACCTCGAACGAAACCGGTCCCCAGGCGGGCCGCTATCTGTTTACGCCGTACGAAACCGACCAGGCAGGCGTGCAGCGGGTGGACCGCGTTGCGGGCACGACGACAATCATCGTCGCGCCGGGGACTCAGGGCTTCGTTTTCGGCGACGCTTCGCGCTGGACGCCGTGGGGCACGTATCTGACGGCTGAGGAGCGGTGGGGCACTGGCAGCACCAAGGGCCGGTTGTTCGAGATCACCAATCCCCTGGCAGCTCCGGGTGCGATCAATTTCGTGCATCGAAGCATCGTGCCGCGCGTCTCGCATGAGGGTCTCGCGTTCGATCGCAACCGCAACATGTATTTCATCGATGAATTGAATGGAGGCGCCATTTACAAGTACACGTCGGCGACGCCCGCCGATGGCAGCACCTTCTTCACGGCGGGACAAACGTTTGTGCTGAAGGTCGGTGCGGGCGGCGCCTTCGATGCGACCGGAGCGGCGGTGTGGGTCCCAATCACGAACGCGACCGGCGGCGCGCTCGCAACCAGTCCGACGCTGCCGGGCAGCCCGGAAATCGATGGCCGTGCCGCGGCGGCCGCGGTCAACGCGAGCAAATACAACCGGCCCGAGGACCTGGAGATCCAGACGCTCGCCAATGGCGACCAGGTGCTTTATTTCGCCGCGACCGATCCGGAGGGCAAGGTTTTTTCGATCAACCTGGCGAATGCCACCGCGCCGCTCGTCAAACTTTTCGCCGACCGGTCTACCTAGAAGCTTGGTACCGGAGCTGCTGTCGGAACGGAGTTCTCGAATCCCGATAACCTGGCGATCGATGCGAACGGCAACATCTACATCGTCGAGGACCAGCCCGGCGGATCGGCCGACATCTGGTTTAGTTTCGACGCCAACCGCGATGGCATCGCTGAGGCTCTGGGCCGGTGGGCCAGCCTGTCCACGATCGGTGCCGAGCCGACGGGATTGTACTTCGACCCGTTCGACCCGAACGTCGCATTTATCAATGTTCAGCATGCCGCCAGTGACATCGATCGGACGATTCAGATTACTGCGGTTCCCGAGCCCGGCAGCCTCGCGCTGATGCTGACGGGACTGGGTTTGGCAGGCGGGCTGACGCGCCGCCGCAGCAATGGGCCGAGGGCGCAGTCCTTATCGCCATCACCGGCTGGGGACAGGAAGACGACAAAAAGCGCTCGGCAGCGGCTGGACTCGACCATCACCTGATCAAGCGCGTCGAGGCCGCCACCCTCGCGCGCCTGCTGCGCGAACCCAAACGCAGCGCTGCCGTGCAAACGTCAACCTGCGTAACGACGAGTTTCCCGGTCGCCCGGTCACTTGACGTGGCCGGTGCGTCCCGCGACGCTGCCCACCGTGGCCACCAGCTCGGAGGCCTCGACGGGCTTCGAGATGTGCGCGAGAAATCCTGCGCGCAGCGCACGCGTCCGGTCCTCGCTGCGGGCAAACGCGGTCAGCGCCACCGCCGGCAGTTTTCCGCCTTTGGCATCACCCAGCGCGCGCACGCGCCTCAGCAGCTCGAACCCGTCGACGTCTGGCATGCCGATGTCGCTCACCAGCACGTCGGGCCGCGCTCTTTCCACGAGCTCGAGCGCTTCGGCAGCGGTGCCCGCAGTGAACACCTGAGCCTCGCAATCGTTGAGCACCCGCTTGATCATGTCGCAGGCGTCCGCTTCGTCGTCGACGACCAGCACCTTGATCCCGGACAGGTCCAGCGTCTTGAATTCAGGACTGCTCGTACTCGGCGTGGCGGGATGCAGACGCGCTTCGCGGTGGGCATCGCGGTGCACGGCCGTCAGCGGCAGATACACGGTGAACGTGGCGCCGCCGCCTTCTCCCGGGCTGCTGGCCCGCACGGTTCCGCCGTGCAGCTCGACAAGCTGCTTCACGATCGACAGCCCCAGTCCCAGTCCGCCGTACCTGCGAGTCGTGGAAGCGTCCGCCTGCCGGAAGCGTTCGAACACGTGAGTGAGAAATTCGGGCTTGATGCCCGCGCCGGTGTCCGCCACGCTGATCTCGACATGCGAGTTCACGCGTTCGAGCATTACCTGCACCTTACCGTGCCTGGGCGTGAACTTGATCGCGTTCGACAGCAGATTCCAGATCACCTGCTGCAGCCGGCCGGGATCGCCGAAAACGGGCCCGGCATGCGGATCGAGAACCTTCTCGAGCCTGATGCCTTTGGCCTCGGCGGCGGGTCGTACCGTTTCGAGTGCCGCTTCGATGAAGGAAACCGGTTCCAGCGGCTGCGCGTCCAGGCGCACCTTGCCCGAAGTGATGCGGCTCATGTCGAGCAGGTCTTCGATGAGCTGGGTCTGGACCCGTGCGTTGCGTTCGATGGTATCGAGCCCTTTGTGGAGATCGGCTACGCTTTTTACGCCGCGTCTCAGGATCTGGGCCCACCCGAGGATCGCGTTGAGCGGCGTGCGCAGCTCGTGCGACAGCGTCGCGAGAAACTCGTCTTTCATCTCGCTCATGCGCTCGGCTGTCGCGCGCGCCGCCCGTTCGCTCTCGAGCAGGTGCTGGCGCTCCTCGGCCGATTTCTGCGCCTCTTGGTAGAGACGCGCGTTGTCGGTGGCGACGTCGCGCAATGCTTCCTCGGCGTGCCGGCGTTCGGTGATATCGGTGTAGCTCCAGACGCGCCCCACGCCGCGGTTCTCGACGAACTGGATTCTCGAAAAGCGCTCGAACACCCGGCCGTCGGCGAGTTCGAGCACGTCGAAGCTTTCGATCGGCGAGGCGTCTGCGATCTCGTCGACCCTGAGCAGAAAACGATCGGCATCCCCGAACTGGCGGCACATTACATCGAGCACCCGCCGTTGGTCGCGCGATTCGATGACTTCCGGCGGTATACGCCACAGCTGGACGAATTTTTCGTTGAAGCCCGTGACCCTGCCGCTGTCGCCGGTCACCAGAATGCCGTTGGAAGTCGATTCCAGGGTCGCGCGCATCATCGACAGCGAGTGCGCGAGCTCGGACGTCGTCTGCTCGAGGGCTTCCTTCGCGCGGATAAGCTCCTGCTCGGCCCGCTGCCGCGCCAGAAGAATGCTGTTCGCGTTCTGTATGGCAACGGAGCGCAGCAGCTTCTCTTCTGCGTCGTGTTCCACTACGCGCCTATCATCTCGGCCGCCCGCGCGGTGCCGAGCACGCGCGAGCGGATCTTCGCGAAGGCGGTGTCGCGGCTCGTCGACGTGTCATCGCTGAAGGGCGAGAATCCGCAGTCGTCGGTGGTGCCTAACTGGCCGACGGGAATGAACTCAGCCGCCGCGAGGACGCGATCTCGCACCTCTTCCGGCGTTTCGACGTGTGGATCGATCGGCGCCACGACGCCGACGAAGATCTGCTGCTCCGGTTTCATGTGATCGCGAATGGTGCGCAGCGCACCTGCCGGGTCGCGCTCCCCGGCGAGAGCGATGTAAAAATTGCCCGCCTTGAGCTGGAACAGGCTGGGCAGCAGCTCCGCGTAGTCCACGTCCGCGCTGTGCGTGGAATCCCGGTCGCCGCCCGGACACGTGTGCACGCCGATACGCTTGCGCTCGTCAGCGGAGAAACGCGACAGCGCGAGGTTGTTCAGATCGATGAAGCTGTTGAGCAGCTCGCCGGTCGGATCGATTTTCATCGCGAGACGACCTTCGGTGAAGTCGATCTGCACCGTGTGCGCGCCTTTTGCCAGGCAGCGCCGGATTTCCGTCTCGTGCTCGCGCAGCAGGTCATCGATGAAGGCTTCGCGCGAGTAGCCGGGGATGCCCTCCGCGGGGTACATGAGGCTCAGCGCCGAAGGCGATATCACCGCCTGCTTGACCGGCACGCGCGCATACCGCATGGCAGCATCCAGATAGCTGTCCGCATATCGTTTATAGCGGAAAGGCCCGCGCGTGAGCCGCGGCATGCGGCGCACGTGGCCCGCCGCGAAGGGAATCCTGAAGCCATCGGGCGCGGTGTTGGGCAGTCCGTGCACGCAATAAGTCCAGAAGTTATGGTATTTGCGCTGCTCGCCATCGCTGATCACCGGTGATCCCGTGGCTTCGAAGCACTCGACCGTGTCGCGCAGCGCCCGCTCGTAGAGTGGATCGAGACGCGGGTCTTCGTGGTTGCCGTTGGCAAGGGCGTCGATCAGCCAAGGGGGTCTGGGGATGCTGCCGATCGGCTCGGTGGGAATGCTCATCGCTGGCGTGTCGCGTAGTCAAGGGATTTTGCGCGCGGAAAGCACTGCGCGACGGAGCAGTTTACACCTCCGCAGCCGCCTTCCGAGACGGTCAGCCTGCCTGGTGCGGCGGTGATCGTGCTGCGGCCATGCGCCCGCCGCCGCCCGTTGGTCATACCCGTCGGCACGCGCCCCGGCTTGGGTCCGGTGAATTCGCGGGGCCCACTTCCCGCGGCAAAGTCGGGCTAACCCGCCAACGGCGGGCATGCCCCGCCGCCGGCTCGCGCGACGCCGCCACCGCCCGGCGCGACGCCGGGATCGAGCGCGTAGTCGGGATTCTTGAACGTGCCGTTAATGCGTATCGACGAGCGCAGCGTGAAAATGCCCGGATTTTTGGGTTGCGGCGTGAGCAGCAGGTCGAGCCGTTCGTCGCGCAGATTGATGGTGCCGGTGCCTTCGATGTGGGTCTGCGCAGTGTCGAGCACAATCCTGCGCGCTTTACCCAGGCCGTTGCGAACGTCGAACGCCACCGCTGCGCAGTGCAGCGCGATCTCCTGATCGCCGCGGAACAGCAACGCGAAGAGCTTGCCGACATTCAGCGCGAGCTTCGCATCGAGCCGGTTGGAAATGCTGCCGCGGTCCACCGCCGCGGAGAGCGACCCCGACGCATGGCCGAGGATCGCCGCCACCGAACCGCCCTGCCCCGCCAGCCTGACCTGCGCCTTGAGCGGACCGATACCCTGCGCCCTCGCGGCGAGCGACGGGATCAGGCGCTCGAGCCTGATGTTGCGCGCAGCGAATGCCGTCTGCGCCGACGCAGGCCGCTGCCGGCCGTTGAAGTCGAGCGAGCCGTCGACCTGGCCGCCGGCGACGCCGATCTCGAAAGGCTGCACCTTGATGGTGCCGTCGGCGAGATGCGCGGTGAAACGCAGGCTATCCAGCGCCGGCATCTCGGCGGAAACCAGCTTGCGGGCATGCAGCGACACATGCGCATCGAAAACTTTGAGGCGCTCGCCGTGGAGCGGAAACTGCGAAAAAATGCGACCGGCGCGATCAGGGACCTCGTCGGTGGGCTCCGCTTGCTGGGCATCTGCCTCCGCTCTGGATACGGCGGCGCGTGCGCCCCTGCGGTAGCTGATGCCGGCGAGCGAGCCCAGATCCGCGAGGTCGGCCGACTCGCTCTTCAGCGCCACTTTGAGCAAGGGCCGATCGGGGTTACGGTCGAAGCTTCCCTCGCCGGCAAGGTCCGTGGTGCCGATCTTGCCTCGCAATCGCGCGACCGTGTAGACGCTCTGCGCGTGCGTGATGTCGGCGTCGACCTGATATGGACGCGAGAGCGCAGGACGGAATGCGACGAAGGGATGCCAGTGCGACAACGATGCGCCCGCCGCCCGTACTTTCGCATCGAGAAACGAAAGGTCGAGGATGTCGGCGGCGGTGCCGTCGATGTCGACGCGGGTCTTGCCCGACACCGCGTGCCCGCGTATCGGGAATCTGAAGTCGGAATCACGAAAACTGACCACGGCGCCGGTCAGGGCCTCGGCGGCAAAACGGGTGCCGCGGTAGCTGCCCTTGATGGCGAACTGGGTCGTCAGCGCGTTGGCGTCGACAGCGCCGTTCGTTACGGGTGCCAACGGTGTCGCTTCGGCGACGACTTCGAGGTCGATGGCGCCGTGCACGAAACGCAACCGCGAGTTATAGGCTTCCAGCGTTTGCACGCGCACCCGGCCCGGCCCGCGCTCTTCGGGATCGAGCAGGCGCCAGTTGCGACGCCCGTCCGCATGCCGTTCGATATCGACGCGGGCATCGCGCAGCACCAGCCGCAGGATGACCGGCCGGCGCTCCCAGAGGCTGCGCAAAGCGAAGGTGAACACGGCTTCTTTTGCATCGATCATAGGCTGTTGTGCCGCCCACGGCGCATTCTCGATATGCAAGTCGCGCAGCCGCACGATCGGCTGGAGCGCGAGTCCGAGGTTCACATCCAGGTGGCCGATTCTGACCTCGCGGCCGGATTTTTCCGTGAGATGACGCGCGAGCGGCCCGCGCACCCAATTCCAGTCGAAGAGCGCTGCCACGAGGACGAGCACACCCGCCAGGCCCAGGGCGATCCTGGTTTTGGGCCCCACGGCGGACAGGCGGCGTGACGACGTCATCTCAGTTGAACGGACACCCACCGCGCCTCGGCGGCCCGGCGTTGCGTCTCAGTATATGCAATCGGCCGTTGAGCAGGCTCGTCGCGTCGGCTGATTCGCACGTAAGACAATGCCGCGTCGCATTCATCGCATGGCCGAAATGACGTCGCGCCCGGCGCGGCCCGACGGGACTACCGGGGTAACTGACGCCAGGACGCGGCAATCGGGTTCGAATGATCGACGGCGTCGGCTGAAACGACGCGGCGCGGCAAGATCGAACGCTTGCCGCGCCGCTGCACACCGACGCATACGAAAACGCGCCAGCGGGAGGTTACGCCCGCTAGCCCCCTCAGGTCATGTAGCTGGGATCGATCTGTTCCATCCACCGTCGCACGGCTGCCCACACCATCGCCGGGCCGTCGGCATCAGTGCCCTTATCGACCGTCTGCGTCGTCTGGCCGGCCGTTTTCTGTACGACGTTCTGCGCTGGCATGCGCAGCTTCACGCCGCCCGACTGCGCCATGATCTGGGTTTCGCAGGCGAGCTCGAGCCGGCGCATCAGGTTGAACGCTTCGCCCGCGGTCTTGCCGCAGGTCAGCAACCCGTGGTTGCGCAGAATCAAAACGTTCTTCTTGCCGAGCGCCGCAGCGATGCGGCTGCATTCGTCGACGTCGTTGGTCACGCCTTCGACATCGTAATAGGCGATCTTGTCGCTCAGCGCCATCGCGCCGAGATTGATCGGCAGCAGGCCCTGCTCCTGGCACGCGACGGCCACCCCCGCTTTCGAATGGGTGTGAATGACGCATTTCACGTCTTCGCGCACACGATGCACCGAGCTGTGCACCACGAAGCCGGCGGTGTGCACCGGATACGGCGACGGATTCACTTTGTTGCCGTTGAGATCGACTTTGAGCAGATTCGAAGCGGTGATCTCGTGATACATCAGGCCGAGCGGATTGAGCAGGAAATGGACTTCGGGGCCCGGCACACGCATGGAAATGTGGTTATAGATGATGCTGTGGTGCCAGCCCAGGTGTGCGACGACGCGGTAGCAGCACGCGAGATCGACGCGTGCCTCCCATTCCTCCGGGGAACACTCGACCTTGGGCGTGGGCTGAAGTTTGAGTTGTGCTGACATCGTTTGCTCCTGTCTGTAGGGAAACTGATGCGAAGGGGCGATGCGCGTCGCCGGACGGGCGGCTGCCGGCGCGACCCCGGGATTCATTTTACCTGCAAACGACTTGCGCACGCGTTGACTGAAGCCGTGAACCGGCGATCCCGCACACGCTGCAGGAACACTGCGCGCCGCGTAGTATGCGCGAATGCGATACCAAAACGGACGGTAAGGCGCTGATCACCGGCACATAAGCTAAGGCGTCGGGACGGCGGGAACGGAGGAGACTCATGAGGAGCGGATTCGAATATTGCCGCAAGGCTTGCGTGGCTGCGGCTTTTTGCCTCGCGGGCGCCGCGGGGCAGTCGTCTGCGCAGCAGGACTATCCGGGCAGGCCGATACGGCTCATCGTCGGCGTCGCGCCGGGCGGGGCGACCGAGATACTCGCCCGCGTCGTGGGCACCAAACTGGGCGAAAACCTGCGTCAGCAGGTGATCGTCGACTCACGCCCCGGCGCGAATCACATCCTCGGCGGCGAGCTGACGGCCAAGGCGCCGCCGGATGGCTACACGATGCAGATGATCCCCGAAGGCTTCATCATCAACCCGTCGATCTATTCGCGGCTGCCGTTCGACGTGCTGCGCGACTTCACGCCGCTCGCCATGGTCGCGCTGGTGCCCAACGTGCTGATCGTGCATCCGTCGCTGCCCGCGCGCACGGTGAAACAGTTCATCGCGCTTGCGCGCGCGCGCCCGGGCGAGATGTCGTACGGCACGTCGGGCGTGGGGGCCCCGAGCCACATGGCCGCCGAATTGTTCCGGCTGCAAACCGGCATCCAATATGTGCACGTCCCCTACAAGGGCTCCGCGCTCGCTGTCATCGACGTGCTCGGCGGCCACATCCATCTGTCGTTCCCCACGGTCGCGGCGTCGGTGTCCCACATCAGGGCAGGCAAGCTGATCGCGCTCGGCGTGACGACGGCCCAGCGCGCGGCCGCGTTGCCCGATGTGCCGTCGATCCATGAGGCCGGGGTCGAAGGCTACGAAGTGGCCGGCTGGTACGGCGTCATCGGACCGGCGGGTATTCCCAGACCTCTGGTCGCGCGCATCAACCAGGAGATCAACGCTGTCCTCGACGTGCCCGAGTTCCGCGCTGCGCTCTCCAAGCAGGGCTTCGACGCGCGCCCCGGCACCGCCGACGAGTTCGCCGGCGCGATGGCCTTCGACCTCAAGAAATGGGCGAAGGTCGTGGCAGCGGCAGGCATCAAGATCGAGCGCTAGCGCGCTGATCGATGGGGATTGCCCGCCCGGCGGGGTTGGCAAAACTACCGGAGGACACGAAATTGGACCCAAGCGCAGCGCCCGTGGAACGGGCCAAGCGCTGGTACCGGCGCATCGCGGGCTACTTCCGCGCGGTGCTCGACCCCGCCCTCAGCAAACGCGCCCGGATTGTATCCGGGCTGAAGGCACTGGCCGCAACAGGCGCGATCGGGTTTGTTCTACTGGTTGCGTACGCTGTCATTCTGATTCCCTTTACGCCCAGTATTTCCGAGATACGCAAAGCCAAAGTCGATCAGCCCACTCTGCTGCTATCGTCCGACGGCAAGCGCCTGGCTGCGTATAGCAAATTGAACCGCGAGTGGATCGAGTTGAACCGCGTCTCGCCGCACGTCATCGTGGCGCTGATCGCTACGGAAGATCATCGCTTCTACGCTCACCACGGCCTCGATTTCCGGCGCATCGCGGCGGCCGCTGCGCGCACCCTGTCCGGCAACACGGAAGGCGGGTCGACCATAACCCAGCAGCTCGCGCGCAACCTGTTTCCGGAGGCAGTCGGCGGCAAGCGGTCGGTCACGCGCAAGATCAAGGAAATGATTACCGCGCTCAAGATCGAGCACGCCTATACCAAAAAAGAAATCCTGGAGACCTATCTCAATACAGTGCCTTTTCTGTACAACGCGTTCGGCATCGAAATGGCGGCGCGCACCTACTTCGACAAGCGGGCATTCCAATTGAACGTGCTCGAAAGCGCGACGCTGATCGGCATGTTGAAAGGCACCAGCTACTACAACCCGGTGCTCAATCCCGAACGCGCGATCGGGCGCCGCAATGTGGTGCTGTCGCAAATGCTCAAGCGCGGCGCGCTGAGCGAGGCCGATTTCGAGACGCTCAAAGGCCGGCCGATGCGGGTTGATTTCGAGCGACAGCAAGAACTGACGGGCCCCGCGCCGCATTTCGCCGAGCACGTGCGCAAATGGCTGATCGAGTGGGCCGACCGTAACGATTACAGCATTTATTCGGACGGACTGATGGTGCACACCTCGCTCGACTCGCGCTTGCAGGCAGCCGCCAACCAGGCGGTCGCCCGCCAGATGGACGCCTTGCAGGCGGTCGCCGATGTCGAGTGGGGGCTGAGCTCCGAGCGCCTGGTATCCACCAGCACGAATTCGTATGCGAACATGCGCCGGCGCGTGCCGGCGTTCGGGTATTTCTGGAGCACCCGGGAGAGCCTGGTCGACGCGTTTATCCGCGAATCCGCTGCCTACCGCAGCGCGGTCGATTCCGGAACCGTGCCCGAAGCCGCGCTGGCACGGCTCAAAACGGATACCGAATTCATCGCCAGGCTGCGCGCCGAGAAGACGCGCTTGCAGTCGGGCTTCGTGGCAATGGATCCGCTCACCGGAGAGGTGAAAGCGTGGGTCGGCAGCCGCGACTTCAAGACCGACCAGTACGATCATGTGGCGAAGGCGCAGCGGCAACCGGGTTCAACGTTCAAGCCGTTTGTTTACGGCGCGGCGCTCGAGCAGGGGATGTCGCCGGAGCAACAGTTCATCGATCAGGCCGTGGAGATTGCGATGCGGGACGGCACCGTTTGGCGCCCCGCCGATATGTCCGCTCCGAGCGGCCGGCCGATGACGGTCCGCGAAGGCCTCGTTTATTCGAAAAACACCATTACCGCGCAGATCATGCAGCAAGTTGGCCCGCAAAAAACGGCGGAGCTCGCGCGAAAAATGGGGGTGAACCAGAGCAAGCTCGACCCGGTGCCGTCCCTGGCGCTCGGGACCAGCCCGGTCACGCCGCTGGAAATGGTTTCCGCTTTCAGCACCATCGCGGCGCGCGGCGAATATCGCCAACCCATCTTCATTACCCAAATTACCGATCGAAATGGCAACGTGTTGTTCAAAACCGAACGCGAAAAAAAACGCGCGCTATCCGGCGCAACGTCGCAAGAGTTGATCGAGATGATGCGCGGCGTGATCAACGAGGGCACCGGACAGGCGGTGCGAACGCGCTTCGGGCTGCAAGCCGATGTTGCGGGGAAAACCGGCACCACCCAGAACAATACCGACGGCTGGTTTATCCTGATGCATCCACGGCTCGTCGCCGGATCGTGGGTCGGTTTCAATGATGCGCGCGTCACTATGCGCAGCAATTACTGGGGACAGGGCGCTCACAATGCATTGCTGGTGGTCGGCGATTTCTTCCGCCAGGCGCTTAACGCACGCCTGATCGACGGCAACGCTCAATTCCCCCGCGACCGCGACTTTTTTCTGGGTCCGCTGCTGGATCAGGTCGAAGAATGGTTGGGCATGAAAAAACCCCAGCCCCCCGCTCCGTCGCCTGCGCCCAGCCGCGAGGAACCCGGTGAAACGCCGGCGGAAGATATCGAGCGCATGATCGACCAGGCGCGAGAAGCCGCGAGAACCTTCGAACGCGAGCGGCGCCGGGTTGAGGAAGCCCTCAACAGAGCAGGTAGAGTGCTCGACCGAATCCTGGGCGGGCGGGAAGAGCGGGAACGAGAAAAAGCACGACCCAACGACAGGCAAGAGAGGTAGCCCATGCGCACCGGCTGTTGCGGTCGAAGCAACAGGCGATGCCGATCGTGTCGACAACAGGACGATGATCCACAGAAAGGATTTTCATGCTCGCTTATGCTTCGAGGAAAATGACAACGCTGCGCCTCGCACTTCCTGCGCTGGTGTTCATGGCGTTGTCGGGCGCACCGGCGCATGCGCAGACGCCGCCGGTGCAGACCTGCCAACTCGGCGACCTGCGGCTGGAAAGCGGCGAGGTCATCCGCGACTTCCGCATGACCTACATCACTTTCGGAACGCTGAACGCGCAGAAGAGCAATGCGATCCTGTCGCTGCATGGCTTGCAGGGCAATCGCAACAGCCAGACCTACTGGGTCGGGCGCGGCAAGGCGTTCGACCCCGACCGCTACTTCATCATCCAGCCCGATACCCTCGGCGCTGCGTCGATGGATCCGAATGCGACGACTTCGCCGACGCGCTCGGGGCTCAACATGGCGTTTCCGCGGTTCAACATCCGCGACATGGTCAACGCCGAGCACCGCATGCTCACGGAATGCCTCGGCATCAAGCGCCTCGTCGCGGTGGCCGGCAGTTCCATGGGCGGCATCGAGGCGATGCAGTGGGCGGTGAGCCATCCCAATTTCATGGACGCGGTGATTCCCGGCACCCCCATGGCGCGCGCCAACCGCCAGGGCAACTTCATCTGGGAAGCAGTGCGTCAGGTGGTCATGGTCGATCCGAAATGGCGCGACGGCAACTCTCCGAACGACGATCCGCCGCGCGCGGGAATCGGCGTCGGGCTGCAGATCCAGAGCGTGGTCGGATCGTCCGCCGCGGGCTACGAGTCCGAATACTCGACGCGCGAGCAGGTGCATAACGCCTTCGCAGCCGATGCAAAGACGGTCGGCAACAACGTGCAGGCGCGCGACTGGATCTACCGCAGCTGGGCGATACAGAGCCACGACATCGGCCAGACCCGCGGCTTCAACGGCGATCTTGCCGCGGCTGCGCGATCCGTGCGGGCGCGAGTGCTGCTGCTGCCGAATTGCCAGGACCAGCTCCATCCGCCGCGTGAAGGCGGCGTGCTCGAGGCGGCACAACACATCCCGGTGGCGAAGCTCGTCGACCTCGACGACATCGGCGGGCACCGCGGCTCGCGCAGCCTGCGCTCGCTCGCAACGTTCGACACCGAGGTCAAAGATCTGCTGCAGCGCATATCCGACGGGCGGCCCGGCATCAGCGGTCCGCGCTTCCCCAAAAGCTGGAGCCGCACGGACTACTGCAGCGGCTGACACGACGCAACATGCCGGCACGCACAGAACGCGAACTGCTCGTGGTTGCAGGCCACGAAATCGCCATTTCGAATCCGCGCAAGGTACTGTTTCCCGGTCCGGGCCACACCAAGCTCGATCTCGTGCGTTATTACCTCGCGGTGGCGCAGGGCGCGCTGCGCGCCGCCGGCGGAAGACCCAACGTGCTCGTGCGCTATCCCAACGGCATTGCAGGCGAATTTTTCTTTCAGAAACGCGCGCCGCAGTCGCGCCCGCCGTGGATCGACGTGGTGGCGCTGAAATTTCCGTCGGGCAACAGTGCCGAAGAGGTGGTGCCGCGCGACGCGGCCGCCCTCGCCTGGATGGCGAACCTCGGGTGCCTCGAATTGCATCCGCACCCGGTGCGCGCCGAAGATCTCGATCACCCCGACGAACTGCGAATCGACCTCGATCCCGTGCCGGGAATCGGGTGGCCGCAGATCCGCGAAGTGGCGCACGTAGTGGAGGCAACGCTGCAAGAACACGGATTGGTCGGCTGGCCCAAGACCTCGGGCTCGCGCGGGATCCACGTTTACGCCCACATCGCACCAAGTTGGACCTTCGACGAGGTCCGCCGTGCGGCGCTTGCGCTGGCGCGCGAGGTCGAGCAACGTGCGCCTGCCCTTGCGACCAGCAAGTGGTGGAAAGAAGAGCGTCACGGCGTCTTCATCGACTACAACCAGAATGCCAAGGACCGCACGATGGCCGCCGCGTACTCGGTGCGGCCTACGCCCGACGCGCGCGTGTCGGCGCCGTTGACCTGGCACGAGATCGACACCTGCGAGCCCGGCGACTTTACGCTGGCGACCATGCCGGCACGCTATGCCGCGGTGGGCGACCGACACGCCGCCATGGACGCGAATCCGGGATCGCTTGCGAGCCTGCTCGAGCTGTCGGCACGCCATGAGCGCGCAGGCCTCGGCGATGCGCCGTGGCCGCCTCAATACAAGAAAGCGCCAGGAGAGCCGCCGCGCGTGCAGCCATCACGCCGCCGCTCGACCAAGCACCCGTTGATCGAGATCGGACGCGCACAGAACAAAGCCGAAGCGCTGGCTGGTCTCGCGCGCTGGCGTGAGCGCAACCCGGAGGCAGATAAGCATCTGCAACCCGCGGATGTGCTCGTCGATGCAATGCGCGGGCGGTCGTCAACGTGGACACGCGTGCGCGTGAACTTGCAGCACGTGCCGGCAGAACTGCGGCCCGCGCAGGAGGCGCTCGACCCCGACGACGCGCCGGACACCTCGCCGCAAATCAGCGACGCGGAAGTCCCGCGCCGAAAACCTGCGCGAGCTCGTAAGGGGTCGTGACCTCGAGCTGATCATAACGGCAGTCTGCAGGCCGTTTGTCGGGCCGCCAGCGCAGAAAGATCGCCGCGTGGCGGAAACGGTCGCCCTGGAGATGGTCGTATTTGACTTCGCACACGCGCTCGATGCGCAAGGCTTCCCAGGAGAGATCCTTGCCGGCGCTCCAGCGGCTCTGTGCGCCTGGCATGCGTGCGGTTGCGCTGCCATCCGCCCCGGCCCATTCTCGCCACGGATGATCCGCGAAGGCGTTATCGCGCAGCGGCCCGAGCTCGTTGACGAGCTGCCTGCGCATCGCCATCGTGAACGATGAGGTCACGCCGACGTGTTGCAGTACGCCGTGATCGTCGTACAGCCCCAGCAAGAGCGATCCCACCGCGTCCCTGCCGCTCTTGTGCCAGCGCAAGCCCGCGACCACACACTCCGCCGTGCGCGCGTGCTTCACTTTCACCATTGCGCGTTTGCCGGGCTGGTAAACAGCGTCTGCGGGCTTCGCAATCACGCCGTCGAGGCCCGCGCCTTCGAAGCTCTTCAGCCACTGCGCAGCAACGGAACGCTCGCGCGTCATCGGCGTCAGGTAGAGCGGCGGCTCCAAGTCGGCAAAAAGCTCTTCGAGCTCAACACGGCGCCCGTGCTGTGGTGCGGACATGACGTTGCGCCCATTGTGGGCGAGCACGTCGAAGCCGACGAACGATGCGGGCGTCTCCGCTGCCAGTTTGGCGACGCGCGAGGCGGCAGGATGCAGCCGCTGCTGAAGCGCGTCGAAATCGAGTCCGTGCGGCGACGCAATCACGATTTCGCCGTCGATCACGCAGCCGCGCGGCAGTCTTTGGAGAAAGCGCTCGTGCAGCTCCGGGAAATAGCGGTCGAACGGGCGCCGATCCCGGCTTTGTATGAACACCTCGGCTTCGCTGCGAAAGACGATCGCGCGAAAGCCGTCCCATTTGGGCTCGAACAAAAACGTATCGCCGGCGGGCAGCTCCGCAGCGAGCTTAGCCAGCATCGGCTCGATCGGCGGCGCAATCGCGAAAGCCGCGCCCGCACGCTTGCCCGAGGCTTGCTGCGGCGACGTCGGGGGTCGCGGTTTTTCGTCTGGCATTCGATGGCTCCTGAGCGGACACGTCGTGCGATGGTCGGCAACGTCTACCTTCTTGCGGACGTCGAGCATGCGCTGCAATGATATCCATGGCTGCCACGCTGCACCGCAAGCGGCTGCGCGGGGAACGCATCGCGCGTATGCAGTGCCGCCACTCCCGGTGATCGATTCTGACGTAGACTTCCGTCTGTTCAAAGCGCTGATGACCCATCCCGAGGGGCGTTCATCAGCAAGGAGGACCCCATGACAACCCGACTGCTGTGTACTGGTTTGATTATGCTTGCGGCGGCGGCAAGCGCAGACGCGCTGAGCCAGGCACCCGCCTATCCCGCCAAACCGATACGCCTGGTGGTGCCCTTCGCGCCAGGAGCCAGCAACGACACCCTGTCGCGCGCCACCGCGCTCGTCATGGGGCCGATGCTGGGGCAGTTGTTCGTCGTCGACAACCGCCCGGGGGCAGGCGCGATGATCGGCACCGAGTACGTCGCGCGTGCGGAGCCCGACGGCTATACCATCCTGACCGTGCAGACGTCTTTCGCGACCAACGCCGCAGTGCGCGCGCAGATGCCCTACGACGTTTTCAGGGATTTCGCCTACATCGGCATGATGGCGAAGAGCCCGATGATCGTCGTCGTGCACCCATCGATGCCTGTCAGATCGGTAAAGGAGCTGGTGGCGCTGGCGCGCAAGCGGCCGGGCGAGCTCAACTACGGCTCCTCGGGCACGGGCGGCAGCAATCACCTCACGACCGAGCTCTTCGCGAAGCTCGCCGGCATCAAAATCACGCACGTTCCCTACAAGAGCATGGGCCCCGCCCTCACCGAGCTCATTGGCGGCCAGGTGGAAATGGTCATTACGACACTGCCTTCCGCGCTGGTGCAGGTGAAAGCGGGCCGGCTCAAAGCGCTCGGCATCGCAGCCGCTCAGCGCTCGGTTTTCGCACCCGACATCCCCACCGCCATGGAAGGCGGCGTGCCCTACGTCAGCGAGCAGTTCTGGGGCTTCGCCGCACCCGGCAAGACGCCGCCCGAGATCGTCACGCGTCTCTCGGAGACCTTGCGCAAGGCGGTGCAGACGCCGCAATTGAAGGAGCAATTTGCGCGCGAGGGCGGCGAGCCGGTGCCGATGACGCAGGAGGAATTCACGAAATATGTGCTCGCCGACGTGAGCCGCTGGCGGCAAATCGTGAAAGACATAGGGTTGCGCCTGGAATGACTTCGGCGCGCCACCCGTCCCTTCCATGAACTTTCCCTCGCCCCCGTTATCCTTTCGTGGGGAGGGGAAAGCACAACGCTCCCTTCTCCTTGCGGGGGTGGGGATGAGGGAAGAGACACCGCGCAGGTTCGTGGGCACGATTCGCAACGCGCACACGTGGCTTCACAACGATCAGGAGAAATAACCCGTGGAAGTCGATGTCCTGTTGCCTACCGCCGATATCCGCAGATGGGTCCACGACCTGTGGCGCGCGGCGGGCTGCGCGGCCGAGGAAGCCCAGCTCGTCGCCGAACACCTCGTCGGCGCCAATCTGGCCGGCCACGATTCCCACGGCGTCGGCATGGTGGCGCCGTACGTGCGCTCTCTCAAAGCGGACGAGCTGCAGCTTAACCAGCACATCTCGATCGTCACCGACACCGACACGCTGCTGGTCGTCGACGGCAACCGTGGCATGGGCCAGTCGATCGCGCATCAGACAATGCAACTCGCCATCGACCGCGCGCGCCGCAATGGCGTCGCCATCGTCGGGCTGCGCAACTCGCACCACATCGGCCGCGTCGGGCACTGGGCAGAGCAGGCGATCGCCGCCGGCATGGCATCGATCCACTTCACCAATGCCGTAAGCCGCCCCGTGGTTTCCCCGCACGGCGGCGGGCAGGGCCGCTTCGGTACCAACCCTTTCACGGTCGGACTGCCGCGTCGTGACGGACCTCCCATCCTGCTCGACTTTGCCACCAGCGCGATCGCCGTCGGCAAGGTGCGCGTCGCTTACAACCGCAAATCGCAGGCGCCGGCAGGCGCCTTGATCGACCACGAGGGCAAGCCCACGACCGACCCGGCGGTGATGTACGAGGAGCCCTTGGGAGCGCTGCTGACGGCGGCAGGCCACAAGGGTTACGCGCTGGCGATGATATGCGATCTGCTCGGCAGCGCGCTCTTCGGCGGCGTGACCCCGCAACCGTCGCGCCTGCGCGTCCCGGGCATCTACAACAATATGCTCGCCATCGTGTTCGATCCGGCGCGCTTCGGCGAGGCCGCACACTTCGAGCAGGAAACGCGCGAGTTCATCGCCTATGTGCAGTCGGCAAAACGCACCCTGACCGACGCGCCGATCGAGGTTCCCGGCGACGCGGAACGGCGCTATCGTGCCGAGCGGGCGCGCGCCCTGCCGGTGGACACGGGCACGCTGCGCACGCTCGACGAGGCCGCACTCACCATCAACGAGATGCGCGGCGCTACGCTCGCGCCGGCCTCGACGCTGGTCGAGCGGGACACGAGCGCCGGCGGCGATGGTGATCCCGGAATTCGAATTTAAAACCACTCGACCAGCTTCGAGAGCACCTGAATCGGCTCACGCCGAGCGCACCGCGCCGGCGGTACGACCCAGCATTACCTGCTATATTGCCCGGACATTCAGATAAAGGGATGCGTGCCGCGGGGTGTCATGAACGATGAACTGCGAATCGTTGCGCTCAACGGAAGTCTGGGATACGGCTACGAGCTCACCAGCCTCGACGCCGGCATCGCGCAGAAGCCGCATCTGCTCGGCTGTGACGCGGGCTCGACCGACCCGGGGCCTTATTATCTCGGCAGCGGAAACTCGCTGGTTCGCGCCGATCAGGTCTATCGAGACCTGAAGCCGGCGCTCGTCAAAGCGCGCGCGAACAAGATTCCATTCGTGATCGGCACGGCGGGATTTGCGGGCGCCCGGCCGAATCTGGAGTTCCTGCTCGACATCCTGCAGCGGATCTGCCGCGAGGAGAACCTTCACTTTCGGCTCGGCATCATCAGGTCCGATGTCGACAAAAAGACCGTGCTCGAAGCTCTGGCAGCGGGCCGCATCGAGCCGATGCCGGGCGCTCCGGCGCTCAGTCCCGAACACATCGAGCAAAGCACCAACATTGTCGGGCAGATCGGCACCGATCCCTACATTGCAGCGTTCGAAAAAGGCGCTGAAGTCGTCATTGCCGGGCGGTCATGCGACACGGCGATTTACGCCGCGCTGCCGATCTGGCGCGGTTACGATGCGGGCCTCGTGCTCCACATGGCGAAGATCATGGAATGCGGCGCCCAATGCGGCATTCCATTAGCCCCCAATGACTGTCTGATCGGCACCGTGCGCAAGGATCATTTTCTGGTGCGCCCCCTGGCTGACCACCGGATCTGCACGCCGGAATCCGTCGCCGCCCATACCATGTATGAACAGGGCAATCCGTTCCTGATTTACGAGCCCGAGGGCGTCATCGACGTCCGGGACGCGGATTTCGAGCAGGTGGACAGACAAACGGTGCGGGTGAGCGGCTCGAAATTCATTTCAAATGGCGGGAAGCTCAAGATCAAGCTCGAAGGCGCACGACGCATCGGCGCGCGCGCGTTCACGATTGCAGGGAGCCGGGACCGTCACGTCATCGAGAACCTCGGCCCTATCGAGGAGGCGGTCAACGCGGCGGTGCGCCGCAATCTGGAGCAGAGCGCAGCAACGGAAGGTTATGCGCTCCATTTCCGCTACTACGGAAAAAACGCAGTGCTCGGGGAGCTGGAGCCATCCGCCATTGCGCCAGCCGAAGTCGGCATCCTGATCGAAGCCATCGCGCCCACGCAGGCGCTGGCGAGCTACGTGCTTTCCCTGGCGCGCTCGTCTTATCTGCATTGTCCGTTTCCCGGCCGCAAGGCGACCGCCGGCAATCTCGCGTTTCCGTTCTCGCCGTCGGATTTCGAAGGCGGAGACGTATACGAGTTCAGTATCTATCACCTGATGGCGGTCGAGGATCAAAACGCGCTGTTTCCGGTCGAGATGGTTACGATTTGAAGGAGATCCGCGGTGGCGAAGCTGGGA
The DNA here is from genome assembly GCA_046715035.1 of Burkholderiales bacterium. Classification (GTDB taxonomy): domain Bacteria; phylum Pseudomonadota; class Gammaproteobacteria; order Burkholderiales; family SG8-41; genus PALSA-1004. The sequence continues at coordinate 25,878 of JBKJZR010000278.1, forward strand.
GATATTGCGAACGTGATCAGAAGCAAAAACGCCGGACCGTTTCAAATCACGATCGATATCATGTTCGCCAGCCGCAACGATTACGAACGCGTGCTGGCATCGGGCGCGATCACGCCGGCCGAAGTGGCGCGGCGTTATGCGCTTGCCGCGGCCGATGTCGAAATCATTCCTTTCGAGCGCGTGTTCGCGATCAAGGTCACGATACCGCGGCGTTGGGGCAGCCGCGGCAGCGGGTCCGCCGGCGACAGAGACGTATACGGGGCGCAGCAGCACGGGCCGCTGGTGGATCTGCAAATTTCCTGACCCGGCGCGTGCCGATGCGCCAACCCGACCCCAACACTTAGGAAGCGAGAAACTGACATGCTCGAGCGTGCATTACAGCAAGCGGGCCGTGATTTCGAAGCGCATGTGGATCGATTGCAGCGCTATATCCGGCAGCCGTCGGTCTCGGCAGAAAATCGCGGCATCGAAGACATGGCTCACCTGATCGCACGCGAGATCGATGCGCTGGGCGGCGTCGGCAAAGTCGTGCCGGCAAAAGAGTTCCCGATCGTGTATGGACGTTTCGACGTCGGCGCCCCACGTACGATCCTGATGCATTCGATGTACGACACGACGCCGGCGGACGAACCCACCTGGACGGTGCCGCCGTTCGAAGCGCGCCGCATGGATTTCGAGAATCTGGGCGAATGCATCGTCGGGCGCGGCGCCGAAGATACGAAAGGGCCGCTCGCCACGTTAATGGATGCGGTTCACGCGTATCGCGCCGCAGGTGTTCCGCTGCCATGCAACGTGATCATGGTGTACGAGGCGTCCGAGCTCGGGAGCGGAAGCCTGCCCGGCTTCGTGCACGAACATGCCGATGAATTGAGAAGCGCGGACGTGTGTTTCTGGCCCTGGTACACGCAGAAGTCGGACGGCACGCAGGTGGTATTTTTGCGGGTGAAAGGATTGGTCACCCTTAAGCTTCGGTGCCGGGGCGGCGAATGGGGAGGACCGCAAAAGGCCGAAATTCATGGCGCGCACTCAACCTGGGTCGCAAATCCCGCGCATCGGCTCGCTGCAGCGCTCGCCAGCATGAAAACACCGGACGACAACGATGTCGCGATCGAAGGTTTTTATAACGGCCGCAATGCCCCGACGCCCGAAGATGAAGAACTGCTGGAGAAGCTTGCCAAGCGGTTCGATGCGCAGCGCGCGTTGGCGGATCTGGGCGTGACGCGTTTCAAGCAGGAAACGGTCAAGGCGGCGATACGCGCGCGCTGCCTGCAAAGCGAATTCAACGTTGCCGGTCTCAAGTCGGGTTACGTTGCCGAAGGCGCCCATAAAGTCATCGTACCCCACGAAGCCGTGGCCGCGATCGATATGCGTCCGCTCGATGGCATGGCGGTCGACAACATGGTGCGCAGCATGCGCGCGCATCTGGACATTCACGGCTTTTCCGACATCAGCATCGAGCTCCAGAACGAAGGGTACGCCGGCGGAGGTTCGCCGCCGGGAGACTGGGCCGTCAAGGAATTGCTGGCGACCTACGCGGACTGCGGTATCGATCCTGAAGTGTGGCCGCGCGATTCACTGGCGATCGCGGCAAAATTATTTACCGATCTCGGCATGTCGTGGATCGCGACGCTGCCGGGTCACGCCAATCGGCGCCACTCCGCCAACGAATACATCCAGTTGCAAGGCTATCGCAAGTCGATCGAGTTCACGGTCCGTCTGCTGTGGCGGATAGCGCACGCAACACATGATTAACAGGTTCAAGACCGGAGCAACATGGACAAATTCAGGTCGCCGATGAGCGGAACAGGGGTCGCGTTGCTGGTGGCGGCAGTGTCGGCCGTGCCGGTGACTGCATTCGGTCAGGCGTATCCAACCAAGCCGATACGGCTCATCGTTCCGTTCGGCCCCGGCACGGGCAGCGACGTGCTCGGACGCGTGATCGCGCAAAAAATGTCCGAGCAGATGGGACAAACCGTGGTGATCGACAACCGGCCCGGCGCCAGCGGCGCCGTGGGAACCGAGCTTGGCGCAAGGTCGGCGCCTGATGGCTACACGCTGACCCTGGCGACGAACGCGACACTGGTAACGTATCCGACCTTGACGACTACGGTGCGTTACCGGGCAGACCAGGATTTTGTTCCCATCTCGTTCTTTGCCCGCACCAGCATGGTCATGATTACCGCCAACCTGCCTGCGACACCGAAGTCGATCGCCGAGCTCGTATCGCAAGCCAAGGCCAAGCGCGTCAGCTTTGCCAGCAATGGCGCCGGCACAATCGGACATCTGGCAACGGAGCTTTTTCTTCTCAATCAGAAGCTCGAAGCCACGCATGTGGCCTACAAGGGCAGCGGCCAGTCACACACCGATGTCATCCGCGGTGAAGTGCTGTTCATGACCGATACGCCAGCGGCCGCATTGAATTTCATCCGCAACGGCAGATTGCGGGCGCTGGCGGTGACCGGAGATTCGCGCCTGGAGGCGCTGCCCGATGTGCCCACGTTCGAGGAAGCCGGCATTCCCAACATGGGTCTCTATGCATGGTGGGGAATATTCGGGCCGGTGGGGACATCCCAGAGCATCGCCCGCAAGGTCGCTGCGGAAGTGCACAAAGCTGTCCAGAGCCCGGATATCAAAGCGCGGTTACGGTCTCTCGAGCTGCAGGAATTTTCCCTGCCACCCGAAAAATTCTCGAGCTTCATCCAAAGTGAATTGCGCTTCTGGCAGGATTTTCTACAGAAGTCCGGCATCCGCCTCGATCCGTAGCATCCACTCCCTGGCGTCTGATCTCAGCGCGCACACTCGACTCCCGAGCGCGCGCAACGAACCAGCTTGATGTTCTGACGCGCTCGAAAAGGGTCCTCGCGGCGCTTGTTTACTGCCGCCGACAGGTTCGTCGCGTCTTGAACTGACGGACGCCGTCGACGGCCGCAACGCGCAATCGCTACTTGCGGCCCTTGTCTTTGTCTTCGTCGTCGCCTTTCCCGTCCTTGCGCCGTTCTGCCGATTTCGCGGCTTCCGGCTGCGGTTTCTGCGTTTCCCGGGCAGGTGGCAGCGGGGCCGGCGGTGCGGCTGGCGGCTTCGCCACGCTTGCCGGGGGTAGCGCCGGCCGCGGCGGCTCCGGCGGGCGGGGCGCCACGACCGGGGGCGGAGGCGGGGGCGCTTTCTGCACCTCGCGTGGCGCGGGCCTAGGCTCGGGCGGCGCGCTCACTACTGGAGGAGCCTTCGGCGGCTCCGGCGGTTTCGGTACGCTGACCGGTGGCGGCGGGGCCTTCGGCTCCTCACGCGGCGCGGGTTTCGGCTCGGGCGGCCGCGGCGCGCTCACCGCGGGAGGTGCTTTCGGCGGCTCGGCGGCCGGTTTCGGTACGCTGACGGGGGGCGGCGGGGCTTTCTGCTCCTCACGCGGTTCGGCTTTCGGCTCGGGCGGCCGCGGCGTGCTGACCGCGGGAGGTGCTTTCGGCGCCTCTGGCGGTTTTGGCGCGCTTGCTGCTACGGGCGGCGCTTTCGGCGGCTCTGGCGGTTTCGGTACGCTCACCGTTGGCGGGGCTTTCTGCTCCTCACGCGCTTCGGCTTTCGGCTCGGGCGGTCGCGGCGCGCTGACCGCGGGAGGTGCTTTCGGCGCCTCTGGCGGTTTTGGTGCGCTTGCTGCGGGCGGCGCTTTCGGCGGCTCCGGCGGTTTCGGTACGCCGACCGGTGGCTGCGGGGCTTTCTGCGCGTCCGGCCCTTTCGCGGCGCTCGCGGGCGGGGCGCCTTTTTGCGCTTCGGAAGGCTGTGGCGCTTTCTGTGGTTCAGATGATTTCGCTGCGCTCACCGGGGGCTGCGCACCCTTTTGCGCTTCCGACGGCGGCGGCGCTTTCTGCACCTCGGCGGGCTGCGGTCCCTTTTCCGGTGCCTGTGTCGCTGGGGCGACCGCGGCTTGCCGCTGAGGCGGTGCGCCTGCGGGCTTCGCGGCGGTGACTACCTTGACCGACGGAGGCGGGGCGGCCACCGTCGCGGGTTTCGCCGCTGGCGGCACTGCAGGATCGGCTGCTTTGGC
>JBKJZR010000279.1:0-13948 GCA_046715035.1 Burkholderiales bacterium
AGCTGTTGCGAGGCGACCTGGGTCACCGGCGCGAAATCGCGCAGCGGATCATAGGGCAGATTGCGCGCCAGGCTGACGTTGCTGGCCATCGAGGCGACCGTTCCCATGATCAGCGTGTAGCCGTCCGGCGGCGCCTTGGCGGTGAGCTCGGCGGCGATCACGCCGCCCGCCCCTGAACGGTTATCGACGACGACCTGCTGCCCCAGGCGCTCGCCCAGCCGCGGGCCTATCGTGCGCGCCAGCGTATCGACGCTGCCGCCCGGCGTGCTCGGCACGATCATGCGGATCGGCCGTTGGGGATAGCCCTGCGCGATGGCGCAGCAGGCCCCCGCGCACAGCATAACCCCGATCAGCGTTTGCAGTGCCCGCATGGCGCCTGACTCCTCACTCCTCACTCTTCACTCCTCACTCCTCACCGCATTGCTACGGCTGGAATCCCACCGATCCCTGGTACTTCGCCACGACCTCGCTGTCGGGCAGGAATTGCTCTTCGAGCTTCCTGATCGCGGGGAAGCCGATGAATGCGTGCATGTTGCCGGCGGGATGATCGGCGGTGCGGGCTTCGAAGCGCTTGACCGCTTCGACGTCGTCGCGCGCGAACTCCTGAAAGTAGTCCCACATCGCGACGGTGGAGCTGCGCAGCGAGCCGGTGGCATTGGACACCATGGCGACGCCGATCTCGTTAAGGCGCGCAAGCGGCAGCCGGGGCGAAACGCCGGTGCGGTTGAAATGCAGCGGCCCTTTGATCTCCCTGGCGCAGCGCTCGAGCTCGGCTTCGGACGTGAGCGCTTCGGGGAAAATCATATCGGCCCCGGCGTCGAGGTAAGCATGGGCGCGCCGTATCAGCTCGTCGAGGCTGCCGCCGGCAACGCCGCGCGCGTCGCAGCGCGCGATCAGCACGAAATCGGGGTCGAGCTCGCGGCGCACGTGGTCGGCAGCACGCAATTTACCGGTCATTTCTTCCACCGCAATGATCTGCTTGCCGGCGATGTGGCCACAGCGCTTGGGCGCGACCTGATCCTCGATGTGAATGGCCGCGGCGCCCGCGCCGATGAAATCCTCGACGGTGCGCATGACGTTGATCGCGTTGCCGAAGCCGGTGTCCGCATCGGCGATGACGGGGATGTCCACGGCGGCGGCGATGTAGCGCGTCATCATCACGATCTCGTTGAGGGTGATCAGCCCCACGTCGGGCTTGCCGAGCAGCGACGCCGAAACGCCATAGCCGGTTACCCCGCAGCAGGGAAACCCCGCCTTCTCGATGATCATCGCCGACATCGCGTTGAACGCGCCCGGCTTCACCAGCGTGGTCTTCTGTGCGAGCAGTTGCCTCAACTGCGTGGTTTTCCTCGTCTTCATCGGCGTCTCCCCTTCACGCCGCTCGTCACCGCGGCAAATTGCGGCACCACCTTCTCGACCGTGAAGCGATGCAGCGCCACGTTGCCCGCCGCGCAGCAGTTCTCGATTCTATTTCAAGGTCGGGGCATCACAAAATGTTTTCGCCAGGCGCCGCACGCTGCGCAGCGCGGCGTTGGCGCGCGCGGGCGGCGGGCGTACAATTCCTGCGCCACGGCTCGTCAGTGCTCAGTGATCCTTCGGATGAACTCACCGTATCCGCGCCTCTTCGAACCCATCCGCATATGCGCCAGCGTTTCGCGCAATCGCGTGATGCGGCTGGCCACCACGACCAACACCGGCGCCAACGGCGTCGCCAGTGAGCGGACGGTCGCTTTCTACCGCGCTCTCGCGCGCGGCGGCACGGGCGTGATCGTCACCGAGTCGATGCGCGTGCACGCGAGCAACGCGGCGCGCGATGCGGCGATGCTGGCCTACGATCCGCGGATCGTCCCCAGCCTCGCGCGGTTGGCCGACGCAGTGCATGGCGAGGGCAGTCTGCTCATTGCGCAGCTCAATCACGGCGGGCGCCAGCACCACGCCAACCTGGTACCGACACTGTGGGCGCCGTCGGCGCTCGCGTGTCCGCACAGCGGCGGTATCCCGCACGAGATGAGCCGCGCCGAGATCGCGAGCCTGGTGCAGGGCTTCGTCGCGTCCGCGCGGCACGCGCGCGAGGCAGGCATGGACGGCGTCGAGATCCACGGCGCGCAGGGACACCTGATCCAGGAGTTCATCTCGCCTTTCAGCAACCGGCGCAGCGACGAGTACGGTGGCAGCCTCGAGAATCGACTGCGGTTCGCGCGCGAGATCCTGAGCGCGGTGCGCGATGCCATGGGTCCCGACGTGATCGTCGGCTACCGCATGGGGGTTGACGAATTCGAGCCCGGCGGCCTGACGACCGACGACAGCGTCGATATCGCGCACCGGCTGGTCGAGCTCGGCGTCTGCGATTACCTGTCGCTGGCGCAGGGCACGTTCAATACGCTCGATACACACCTGCCCGACAGTCACTATCCGCCGCTGACTTACGTTGATTTGCACGCGCGCATCAAGGCAGCCGCGCCGCAGGTGCCGGTGGTAACGAGCTCACGCATACAGACCCCCGAGCAGGCCGAGTCGATACTCAGCGGCGGCAAGGCCGACATGGTCGGTTTGTGCCGGGCGCTGGTCGCCGACCCCGAGTGGCCGTTGAAAGCGGCGAGCGGCAGGCGCGAGGACATCCGGGTCTGCGTGTCGACGAGCCAGTGCTGGGGCTGGATCGTCGAGGGCCGGCGCATCGCGTGCTCCATCAATCCCACACTGGGGTTCGAACTCGACCTGCCGCCGCTCGCGCGCTCGGCAGCTGCCAGGCGCGTCGTCGTGATCGGCGGCGGTCCGTCCGGACTCGAAGCCGCGCGAACTGCCGCCGAATGCGGGCACGAGGTCGTGTTGTTCGAAAGTGCGGCCGAGCTGGGCGGCAAGCTCGCGCGCGCGCGCCAGCTCCTGCCCGCCTACGAGGCCGGCAATGCCGTCGCGCATCTGGCGCGCCAGGTCGTCAAGCTCGGCGTCGACGTCCGTATCGGCACGCGGGCCACCGTCGCCGGGGTCCGCGCCGAACGCCCCTCCGCCGTGATCGTCGCCACGGGCGCCACCATCATAGCGCCGCCTGTGTCGGGGGATGGCTCGGTGCCGGTGCTCGCCTGCGGCAGCGAGCTGCCCGCGCAACTCCCGCCCGGCGAGGTCGTGGTGATGGACGAGGACGGCTATTTCTGGGCCGCGGCGGTCACCGAAACGCTGGCGCAGCGCGGTACCCGCGTAATTTACGTGACGCGCTTTTTCGAGGCGTTGCGCGAAGTTCCGGAAGTCACGCGCATCGCCGCGCTGCGCGCGCTCGACAAGCTCGGGGTGGGGTTGCGCCCGACGATGTTCGTCGACCGCATCGAGCGCGGCGGCGTCAGCCTGCGGCACTATTACAACCGCGAGCGAGTCGAACGGCGCGACGGCGTCGGCGCGATCTTGTGGCTCGGCGTGCAGCGCGCCAACGACGCACTGGCGCACGAGCTGTTGGCGGCTGGCGTCGACAACGTGAAAGTGGTCGGTGATGCGCATGCCCCGCGGCGCCTCGCGAATGCGATCGCGGAAGGTCATCGCGCCGCGCGCGCGGTGTGAACGTCGCCTGAGGACGCTCTGATTAAGCCCGCTAACCGTGTCACTCGGCAGCGGGTTCGTCGTGCTTCTATCCATCAGCACGAACGGGCTTAATCAGAGTTTCCCTAATGGGTTGGACTTGAATCAGCGCTGCCTTCTGTAAGGAGATTACCGGATGATCGCGAATTTCCGCAGTCTGTCTTTCGCAGCAAGAGCCAGCGCGGACAATAGCGTGGCGCGATCCAGGGTTGCGCGATCGCCCGCGCCGGTTCACCGACGCGCGCTGCTGAGCGCGCGTGCAGTCCTCGCGCTGATCGGACTGAGCGCAGCGCGCGGCGATCTCGCCGCTCAGCCCTACCCCGCGAAGCCGGTGCGGCTGATCGTGCCCTTCGCAGCGGGCGGCGGTTCCGATTTCGTCGCGCGCGTCGTCGCGCAGAAGTTCAACGAAGCTTTCGGCCAGCCGGTGGTGATCGACAATCGCGGCGGCGCGGGCGGCGCGATCGGCACCGAGCTCGCTGCCAAGGCCCCGCCCGACGGCTACACGCTGCTGCTTGGCAGCGCCGGTCCGCTGACCATACAGCCGGGGCTCAGCGCGCGGCTACCTTACGACCCTGTCAGGGATCTGGCGCCGATCACGATGGTTTCGAGCATTCCCTACGTCATGGTCGTGCATCCGTCGCTGCCCGCAAAAAGCGTGCGTGAGCTCGTGGCGCTCGCGCGTGCTAAGCCCGGCCAGCTCAACTTCGGCTCGCCGGGCAACGGCACGACGACGCATCTGGCGACCGAACTGTTCAAGGTCGCGGCGAAGTTCGACGCCGTGCACGTGCCCTACAAAGGGGTAGCGCCCGCCGTCACCGACCTGCTCGCAGGCCAGACGCAGTTCATGTCGGGCGATCTCAGCACGCTCATGCCGCAGGTCAAGGCAGGCAGGCTGCGCGCGCTCGCGGTCACCGGTGCGGGCCGATCGGCGCTCGCGCCGGAGGTACCCACCGTCGCGGAATCGGGCGTGCCGGGTTACGAGGCGATCGGGTGGTTCGGCATCCTCGCGCCGGGCGCCACGCCGCGCGAGGTCGTCGCGCGACTCAACGCTGTGCTCGTCAAGGGCATTACCGAAGCCGACGCGCGCGAGCGGCTCGCCGCGCTGGGCGGCGACGTCGTGGCCAATGCGCCTGCCGAATTCGCGGTGCGCATCCGCGACGACCTGGCGAAATGGAGCAGACTCATCAAGGCGATCGGGTTGAAGCCCGAGCAGGCCGGATAGCGCTGCCCCGCGCGGCGTGTAGAATCGGTTGCCGCATCACCATCGATGACGGCCGCCGCATCGCAAGGAGACGGACTTCGTGGACAGCAAAGGCGCGCAGTTCAAGGAACTCATCAACCAGCCGGAAATCCTGATCCAGCCCGGCGTCTACGACGGCTACAGCGTACGGCTGGTCGAGCGCGCGGGCTTCAAGACCGCATCGATATCGGGCGCGGGCGTGTCGGAGAGCCGAATGGGCTGGGCCGACCGCGGCGTGATGACGTTCGAGGAAAATCTCAACAACGCACGGCGGCTGGCGGACTGCACAGACATCCTGCTGCGCGCCGACGCCGACACCGGCTACGGCAACGCCATGACCGTGCATTTCGTCGTGCGCGCGTTCGAGAAGGCCGGCATGGCGGCGCTGATGATCGAAGACCAGGTGTGGCCCAAGCGTTGCGGCCACATGGCGGGCAAGTCGTGCATACCCGCCGAGGAGATGGTGCAGAAGGTCAAGGCTGCGGTGGATGCCCGGCGCGACCCCGATTTCGTGATCGTGTCGCGCACCGACGCTGCCGGCCCGCACGGCGTGGACGAGGCGATCCGCCGGCTGAACCTGTACGCCGAAGCCGGCGCCGACGTGATGTATGCCGACGCGCTGCTGTCGAAGGAAGACATCGCGAAAGTCGCGAAGCACGTGCCCAAGCCGCTGATCGTCAACATGGGCCTCGGCATGCGTGCGCGCAAGACGACGCCGCTGATGAGCCCGCAGCAGCTGCAGGACGCGGGCGTGGCGGCAGTGAGCTACCCGAGGCTGCTCACGACCGCGGCGCTGAAGGGCATGATGAACGCGCTGGCGGTATTCCAGGAGGAGGTCGTGAAGCACAACCGCGTGATCGAGCGCGATGACCTGCAGGTGGGATTCGAGGAGCTGAACGACCTGATGGGCATGCAGGCGCTCGACGAGCTCGAGCGCAAGTACGCCGGCGGTTGAACGAGGAGGATAGACCCTTGGGCATGACCGTCGCCGAAAAAATTCTGGCGCGCAAGAGCGGGCAGGACAAGGTCGGGCCGGGCGACCTGGTGACGGTCGACGTCGATACCGTCATCCTCTTCGACAACAACTTCATGCCGAGCCAGTGGCGCGACGTGCTGAAGCTCAAGGATCCCGAGCGCATCATCGTCGTCTTCGATCACCGCGTCCCAGCGGCCACACCGCAAAGCGCCGCCGCGCACGTGACGGGGCGCAAATTCGTCGAGAAATTCGGCATCAAGCGCTTTCACGACGTCGGCTACTCGCAGGGCATCAGCCATCAGCTCGTCGCCGATCACGGCTACGGATTGCCGGGATCGGTGCTGTTGTGCAGCGACTCCCATACGTGCAGCGCAGGCGTGTTCAACTGCGTTGCGCGCGGCGTCGGCGGACCGGACGTCATGTACGCGGCGACCAAGGGGCAGACGTGGTTTCGCGTCGGCGAGACAGTGCGCTACGAGCTCGAAGGGAAGTTGCCGCCGGCGGTGATGACCAAGGACGCGTTTCTGCAGATTGCCGGCCAATACGGCGACCATGCCACCATGAACGTCGAGTTCGGCGGCAGCGGCGTCGCCGGCCTGAGCATCAACGCACGCAAGACGCTCACGACGATGGCAGCCGAGCTGTCCGCCGAGTTCGCGACGTTCGAGCCCGACGCGGTGATGGTCGATTGGGTGAGGGCGCGCAATCCGGCGCCGTTCGAGCCGGTCTATCCCGATGGCGATGCGCAGTACGCCGCGGTGCGGCGCATCGATATGGCGTCCCTCGAGCCGCTGGTCGCCTACCCCGACACCGTGATCGAAAACTCGCGGCCGGTGGGCGAGGCTGCCGGGACGCGCATCGACCAGGCCTTCATCGGCTCGTGCGCCAACGGCACGCTCGACGACCTGACCCTGGCGGCGCAGATACTGGAGGGGCAGCGCGTCTCGCCCAAGGTGCGCTTTATCGTGACGCCGGGCTCGCAGACGATCTATCGCGAGGCGATGCGGCTGGGTGTCATCGCCAAGCTCATGGAAGCCGGCGCGGTCGTGACCTCGGCCACGTGCGGGGCGTGCGGCGGCGGGCACATGGGGGTGCTGGGCCCGAACGAAACCTGCATCACCGCGACCACCCGTAACTTCAAGGGCCGCATGGGCGACCCGAGCGCGCGCATTTTCATGGGTTCGCCGGCAACAGTGGCGGCCTCGGCAATCCGCGGGGTGATCACCGATCCTCGTGAGTTCCTGCAGTAATGAAACGTCGCTTGCCGCGACTAACAGTTTCTTGAAATTCTCCGTTCGCGCTGAGCGCAACGCCTTTAGGCGTGGAGTCGAAGCGTCCAAGTGATTGATTGCAGACCATTCATATTTCGACTCCGCTTTGCTAGCTCAATACGAACGGTCTTTGAATGCGCTTTTCAACGAACGGCTAATGCAAAATTCTCAGCCACAGGAGACCCAAAGCGTGCAGAGCAGGGCCAGTAAGGTGAACACTTCTGTTGCGGATCTTTCCCGGTGTTCTCTGTGAACTCTGTGGCAAAGGTCAGGGTGTCATGAAATTCAAGGCGCGAGTGTGGAAGTTCGGCGACAACATCAACACCGACCTGATCCTGCCGATCCAGGCGTTCTATCTGACGCCGCAGGAGCAGACGAAATTCGTGTTCCACGCCACTCGTCCCGGCTGGGTGGACGAGGTGCAGCCCGGCGACATCATCGTCGGCGGCAGGAACTTCGGCATGGGGTCGAGCCGCCCCGCCGCGCGCTCGCTCAAAAACCTGGGCCTCGGCTGCCTGATCGCGCACTCGATTAATGGCCTCTTCTTCCGCAACTGCGTGAACTTCGCATTTCCGGCGATGGAATGTCGTGGCGTGCACGACGCATTTGCCGAGGGGGACATTGCCGAGGTCGAATTCGATGGCGAGCCCGCGGTGCGCAATCTGACTGCGCACACGACGCTCGAAGCGATCGGTCTGCCGGCGAAGCTGCTCGATCTCGTCAAGGCCGGCGGCATCTATCCGCTGCTCGAGCGCGAAGGGCTGATCGCTCCGCAGGCGGCGTGATGGCCTCGAGGATATTTGCGCGTTGCATTTGCTGGACGATGGCGCTCGCCATCGGCGGATGCGGGATGCTGCCGAGCTACCGCGACGCGGAACGCGAAGCCCTGAGCCGCCCGTCCAGGGCGCTGACGATCGTCGGACCGGAAGGCGAGCTCATGACCGGGCACCGGGCCATGATCGAGCAACGGCTGCGTTCGATGGGAGAGGAGGGGCTGCTCGCGCGGCACCTGCACATCATGGAGGCGGTGAGCGCTGCGCCGCTCGTGATCGGCAACGCGACCGATATCCTGATCGACGGTCCCCAGGCATACGACGCGATCCTGAAGGCGATCGACGAGGCGCGCGACCACATCCATATCGAAAGCTTCATCTTCGAAGAGCTCGACTTCGGCCGTCGCCTGAGCGATCTGCTGATCGCCAAGGAGCGCTCCGGCGTCGCGGTGAGCATCCTTTACGACAGCGTCGGCTCGATCTCGACGCCCCGGGCGTTCTTCGACCGCCTGCGGGAAGCAGGCGTCCGCGTGTGCGAGTTCAACCCGGTGAATCCTTTGCGCGCGCGGATGTGGCGGTTGAATCACCGCGACCATCGCAAGATCGTCGTCGTCGATGGCGATATGGCGTTCACCGGAGGCATCAACTTCCACCAGGTCTACCGCAGCGGTTCCGCACCGCACATGATGCGGCGGAGCATGCCCACGCTCGACGAAGGATGGCGCGATACGCATCTGCGCATCCGCGGTCCGGCCGTGCGCCAGTTCCAGGAGCTGTTCCTGCGTTCCTGGGAAAAACAGTACTGCGGTGCGCTGCCCGCCCGGCAGCATTTTCCGCCGCTGAGGACCGCCGGCGACGAGATCATCAGCGTCATCGGCTCGAGTCCGGACGCGATGGAGTCAAGGATGTATCTCACGCTGATCTCGGCCATCACGTACGCGCGGAAGAGCATCTACCTGACGTCGGCGTACTTCGCGCCGGATGACAACACGATCATGGCTTTGCAACACGCGGTGGTGCGCGGCGTCGACGTTCGTCTGCTCCTGCCGGGGATCACCGATTCACGGCTCGCACTGTACGCCGGTCGCTCGCATTACTCGGCGCTGCTGGCGGCAGGCGTGCGTATCCATGAGCGGCACGACGCGCTGCTGCATGCGAAGACCGCGGTGATCGACGGCGTCTGGTCGACGATCGGTTCGAGCAACCTTGACTGGCGCAGCTTTTACCACAACGACGAAGTCAACGCGGTAATTCTCGAGGAAGCATTCGGCGCCCGCATGACGCGGGTTTTTTTCGACGATCTCGCCGAGGCGACCGCGGTCACACGCGCGCAGTGGGAGAAGCGCGGTGCCGCCGATCGCCTGCGCGAGTGGTTCGCGCGGCAGTGGGATTATCTGATCTGAAAAGTGTCCGGTGATGCCGGCGCTGGCTGTCTTAGTTCAGACCGCTTTCTTTCCTGCGCCAGTCGACCGCGCCCAGGCGGTCGTGGCCCAGCAGCGTGTAGAAAATCCCTACCGTGCCACGGGTCTGTGTGCGATCGCCCAGATCCGGGAACGTCGCATCGCGGCGGCTGACGAGATACTTGACGGCGATGCCGTGCTGCTTGTGAACGCGTACCGTCAGCGATGCCTCGCCGCGCGCGATGTTGTCGTGGCCCCCGCGTCCGGCGGCACCCACGCTGCTGACGAAGTAGTCGCGCACGCTCAGGTCGAGCGACGCCCGTTCGCCGAATATCAGCCGCAGCGCGAGTAAAGCCTGCGGTGCGACGCCGTAGTGATTGTCGCGGTCGTTGAGGCCGCGAACCGTGCCGACGGCGGCGTAGCCTGCCCCAACCAAGGCCGTGCCCTGCAACTCCATCGAGTTCCCCAAACTCCATTGCATCGTGGTGCCGAGCGAAAGGGCGGTGCTGGACATGCGGAAGAACTGGGGCGAGAGGTAGTCGTAGCTGCCGTAGAGGCCCCAGACGCCGCGATAGTTGCGGCCCCACTCGTAGTCAGTGCCGACCAGGAGCCCGCGCGTGAGCACGCTCTCGAAGACATTCGCGCTGGAGGCGACGGCCTGGAAGTTGAAGTAATCGAAGGGGCGCGTATATTGATAGCCGGGCTTGCCGGGCAGTCCGTAGTCCATTGCGAAGTCCGCAATCACCTCGTTGCGCTTGAGCTCGGTCGACGTTCCCGGATTATTTTGGGTGGTCGTCGCCACGCCGAGGTGGAGACGGCCGTAGTACGCCGGATTGCGGCTCGCGAAAATGCCGTCGAAGCGATCGCCGAACACGAGCCGGTTGAAGCCCACGGGCGGTGAGATGGCCGCGGCGCTCAGCTCGCGCCAGAAGCGCGGCGCGCCGTTGCCATGCTCGAGCACGAGGCTCGCCATGCGAAACAAGGGCTCGCCCAGAAACGTTCCGCCGATGCCGCTCGCCACCTGGTCGTTCTTGGAAGGCGGGGTGGTTTCGCCGGCGATCTCCCAGAAAATGCTGCCGGCGAACGTGTATCCCAGCGCTTCCCAGTAGCTGAGTCCCGCCGAGCGGGCGATGCCATGGTAGATCGAGCCCTGATAAGGGTGGCCGAGCTGGTTGATCTCGAACGTGTCCTTGTCGATGACCCAGCTGCGGCGCAGGTTGCGCCTGACGCTCGACCAGCTCGTGTCGTAGTCGGTGCCGCCGATGACGCGGCGATCGAACTGGTTCAGCAGCAGGTCGAAGCCAACGATTTCAAGCGCTGGTATGAGATAGCTCTTGTTGGCGCCCCACTCCTGCGGCAGCGAAGTGGGCTGCGGCTTTTCGGCAGGCGCTGCAGCGAGGTTGTAGCGCGCCGGGTCTGCGAGAAATCCGCGATCCGAGGTGCCGTAATCCTGCGCGAGCGTTGCACCGCACGACATCATGATCATCGTGCCAGCAGCAGCGCGGGCGAGCTGCGCCAAATTTCGAATGTTCATAACGGGTGGTGCGGCAGATGTGTTGCCGGCCTGCGCTTCGCGACTTGCGCCTGGATTCGTCATGGCAGCTCCGCTTTTTTTTGGGGTGACGTGAGCCGAGTGTATGTCAATGTCAAGGCGCGCGGCAAGGCAATTCGGTCGCCCTTGGCAACAAAATCAAGGGCTTGTAAGCTTTTGTCTGGCGCGTCATCACTCCAGCCATCGCGAGCGGGCCGCCTCGGCGAGTGCGAACGCCTGCGTGCCCGCGCCCACCACGCCCGAGTAGCGCGAAAAGAACAGATAGCCGTCGACCGGCGCGACCATCTCCTCGAGCACCTCGTAGCTGTAGATGTCGACGACCTCGCCGAGCTTGGCGCCCCGGTCCACGCGTTTGCCCAGATCGTCGGCGTTCTCGAAATTCGACACGAGGTAGCCGCTGTTGCGCGGCCGGATCTCGTGCCGCGCCTGCTGGTCGAAATCGAGCTGGCGCTTGGGCTGCACAGACATGCTCAACATGCCGAGGTGCGCCATGACGCCGCGCACGCCGGCAATCGCCTGGCTCGTATATAACGCCGTATTCTCCGGTCCCAGATACGACCCGCCCATCTCCGGATTCGCCGCGGGGAGCGAGCGCTGCAGGTTCACGTAATGGGCAGCGCTGCCGGTCAGGTCGTTCTGATGCACGAACGGCATGCCGAACGCGCGCGCCAGCGCGAGGCTTTGCGCTTGCACCGGCGCTGAGGCTTTCGCGTTGTAATCGACGCGGGCCTGCAGCCTGCCGCCGCTGCCCCCCGAGTGGAAGTCGAGGAAAGCGTCGACGTGATTCAGCACGTGGGCGGTGATGACTGCCGCGATCATCTGCGTGGTGTTGCCGCGTTGGTTGCCGGGAAATACCTCGTGCAGGTCGGTGCGGCCGTGCTGCTCCGGGGTAAGGCGCCCGAATCCCGCAGTCGCCAGCGGATTGGCGACGGCAATAAGTGCGAGGCGTCCTTTGAGCTCGGCGACATCGAGCTCGCCGAGCAGGGTGCGCAGCGCCGTCGTCGGCAGAAACTCGTCGCCGTGCACGTTGGTGATGATGCCCAGCGTCGGCCCGTCGCTGCTGCCCGTCACAACGTGCAGCGGCAGTGCAAGCGTCGCGCCGTTCAGCATCGTCGTTACCGGCAGCCGTGTATGCCAACGGCCGGCCTTTTGTCCGGCCCACAACGGGGCAGGGGTTTCGCTCATAGTTCGATCCCTAGAGCGTTCATGTGGCGCTGGAACGCGCGGGCGCCGCCAGCGGCGAAAACCGTCACAGCGCTCAATTCGGAAACCGGAATACGAGCGACGGTTCGTCCATGCGGTCGCGCGGCTTGCGTATGCGGTCGGCCATGGCGAGCGCGAAAGGCGCGGTCTCGAGCAGGATGGCAGTCTGATAGTCGTCGAGCACGAGGCCGGCGCGCTGCGCGGTACGCAGCACGAAATCGCGCGTCGCGGCGGGAAGATCGGCCGCCACCGGCTCGTTGTCCTGCGGCGTGAGCGCGGGCTGCGCGGCGTTCGGCACGAGCTCCGGGTGGCGGGTGTGCCAGTCAGTCGCCTGCTGATAGGCGTGGCCGGCGCGCAGCACGGTCGTCTCGTCGAACGGCCGGCCGATCAACTGCATTCCCAACGGCAGGCCATTACTGTAACCGTTCGGCAGTTCGAGCGAAGGGCCGCCGATGACGTTCGAAGGCGTAAAGACATTGGTTTTCTGCCAGAAGTTTGCGGTCCTGTGCGCGTCGAGCCGCGGCGCGGGCCCGAAGCCGGCGGTGAGCAACACCTCGTAGCGGTCGTATAGAGGCCGGGTTTGCGCGATGATGCGGCGGTGCTCGCGCGCGGCCTGTACATAGTCCGACGACTGGAACAGGCACGCCGGCAGCACGCGGCCAAGAAAGTCCCGGCCGAAGTCGCCGGGGCGCGACTTGAGATTGTCGTAGTGGATCGAATAGATTTCGCTTTCCGCGATGACGACCTTGGTATCGAACGACTCCTGCATCGGGCTCGTGCGGCAGTCCTCGACATGGGCGCCGAGTTTCTTGAGCACTTCGATCGCATCGTCCATCGCCCGCCTGAGATCGGGATGCGCGGGCATGTCTTCTTCCCAGTAGTGGCGCAGCACGCCGATGCGCAAATCCCTGATATCACCGCTCAGCGCGCCGCGGTAGTTGGGAATCTCGCTCGGTATGCTGCCGGCGTCGCGCGCGTCGTAGCCGGCGATCACCTGCAGCAGGATGGCGCAGTCCTCGACCGTGCGCGTCATCGGACCGCAGTGGTCGAACGTGAACGAATTCGGGATCACTCCCGCGCGGCTTACGAGCCCCGAGGTGGGCATAAGCCCGACCAGGCCGCAGTACGACGAAGGGCCGCGGATCGAGCCGCCGGTATCCGAGCCGAGCGATGCCGGCACGAAGCCCGCCGCGAGAGCGGCGCCCGAGCCGCTGCTCGAACCTCCAGTGAAATGCGCGAGGTTCCACGGGTTGCGCGACGGCGGCCAGGGAAGGTCGAATGAGGGGCCGCCGTGCGCGAATTCGTGCGTTTGCAGCTTGCCCAGCAACACGCTGCCGGCATCGTAGAGCAGGCGCGTGGTCGCAGCATCCGTGTCGGGAATATTGTCCTGGCAGACTCTGGAACCGCCGGTGGTGCGGACGCCCTTGGTGTTGTAGATGTCCTTCAGTGCGAACGGGATGCCATGCAGCGGGCCGCGGTAGCGTCCCGACATGATTTCCGCTTCGGCCTGCTCAGCCTGCTTGCGCGCCAAGTCGGCGGTGATCGTGATGAACGCGTTCAACTGCGGCTCGAAGGTCTCGATCCGCTGCAACAGCGCGTCGGTGTACTCGACGGGCGAAAGCTTGCGCGCGCGGATCAGCTGTGCGGCCTCGTCGATGGTCAGGAAATGCAGTGGGTCTGTCATGGATATTTGTGCCCTTTCTCCCGCATTTTACCTGTGCGGTGCCAAATTGACAGCGCTGCGCGCGCACTTGTATAGTCGCGTGGCTTTTCTGCGGTGCACTCCCTGTGCCGCAATCAGCATCCCCATTGGCCCACCGAAGTCACGGAGAACATCCATGCAGAGCCTCACCCTGAAACAAGCCAACGCCATCATTGAAGGCGCGCTCGCTGAAGCGCAGAAAATGAAGATCAAGCCGCTTGCGGTGGTCGTGCTCGATGCCAGCGGTAACCTCGTCGCCTGCCAGCG
>JBKJZR010000280.1:0-29526 GCA_046715035.1 Burkholderiales bacterium
ATGCTGCGCTCGCTGAACACCGGCTGGATTTCGCTCACGCCCAGCTCCACGGCTTTCTGCAGCGTGATGTCCATGCGCTCGCCGCTCGAAACGGCTTGCACGAGAGTACAGTGGAGCGGCGACTCGCGATCGATACGCACGCCCGCCGAAACCTTGACGGTGACGCCGCTCTTGTCGATGCGGCTGACGACCGCGGGGAACTCTGCGCCGTCATGAAAAATGACCACGTCATCGTCAATCGACGCGCGCAGGACGCGCGCGAGATGATGCGCTGCTGCCGCTGGCAGCGCCAGCACGGCACCCGGCGCGGGTATGTCTGGCACATAGATGCGAGTGGACCGGGCAGCGCGCCGCATCGATCGATTATGCCATAGCGCTTTACGCCCCTGCCGCGGAAGCGCGCCTCTGGGCGCCTTTTACCGCTGAGGCAAACAGGACTAGAATCGCGCTTGCGTTCGCGCCGGGCGCTGGAACGATCGCCGAGGCTCGCTGGCCGCTTCGCAAACCGTGACAGCAGTGAAATCGGCGGCGGCGCAGTGGCTGGTACTTCCTGAACATTCAGCAAGGCGACTCGGTTGAAGATCATCATACTCGGCGCAGGTCAGGTGGGATCGTCGGTCGCCGAAAGCCTGTGCTCCGAAGCGAACGACATTACGATCGTCGACACCGATCCGGCGCGGCTCAAGCTGCTGCAGGACCGCCTGGATCTGCGCACGGTGACCGGCAATGCCGCGCACCCGGCAGTGCTCGAGAAGGCGGGTGCGCACGACGCCGACCTGATCTTCGCGGTCACGCGCAGCGACGAAACCAACCTCGTCGCCTGCAAGCTTGCTGCCCGTCTGTTCAATACGCCTATGCGTATCGCGCGCATACGCGCCGTCGACTATCTGCAGCACCAGGAGATCTTTGCGGACGACAGTTTCGCGGTCGATTTTGCGATCTGTCCCGAGCAGATACTCACCGATCACATCGTGAAACTGATCGAGTTTCCTGAAGCGCTGCAGGTGCTGGAGTTCGCCGGCGGCAAAGTCAGTCTGGTCGCGGTGCGGGCCTTCCACGGGGGACCGATGGTCGGCCATCAACTGCAGGACATCCGGCGCCATATGCCGAACGTCGAAACGCGCGTCGCCGCGATTTTCCGGCAGGATGCGCCGATCATTCCCGAAGGGAGCACCGTCATTGAGGACGGCGATGAAGTGTTCTTTCTGGCCGCGACCGAGAACATCCGCGGCGTGATGCGTGAATTGCGGCGCATGGACAAACCGATCCGCCGCATCATGATCGGCGGCGGCGGCAACATCGGTCAGCGTCTGGCCAAGGCCCTCGAGCACGAATACGACGTCAAAATAATCGAATTCAACAAGGCGAGCGCCGAACGGCTTGCGGGCGAGCTGAATCGCGCGCTCGTGCTGGCCGGCGATGTCACCGACGAGGAATTGCTCGAGACGGAAAATGTCGGGGAGATGGATCTGTACTGCGCGGTCACCAACGACGACGAAAACAACATCATGTCGGCGCTGCTCGCCAAGCGCATGGGGACGCGCAAGGTGATCGCGCTGATCAATCGCGGTTCCTATGTCAACCTGTTGCAGGCTGGCCAGATCGACATCGCGATCTCGCCATCGCAGGCGACGATAGGCTCGCTGCTGGCGCGGGTGCGCCGCGGCGATTGCGTCGCCGTCCACAGCCTGCGCCGCGGGGCGGCGGAGGCGCTCGAGCTGATAGCGCATGGGGACCACAAATCGTCGCAGGTGGTCGGCCGTCGCGTCGAGGAAATCAACCTGCCGAAAGGCGCGACCATCGGGGCGATCGTGCGCGATTCTCACCTGCCGGCAGATGCCGACGATCGCAGCACTGCAAAGCGCGACGTCAAGGTGATGATTGCCCACCACGATACGATGATCGAACCCGACGACCACGTGATCGTGTTCGTGGTCAACAAGCGCATGGTAGCGAAAGTCGAAAAACTATTTCAGGTCGGCGCCGGATTTCTGTAAATGTCGCGCGCCTGAGCGAAGGCTCTCCGATGCCATCCTCCGCCGTCTACCGCATCGCGCCGGTCGTCAACGTATTCAGCGCCGTGGTGATGATCTTCAGTCTCACCATGCTGGCGCCGCTCGCACTCGCCCATTTCTACGACGATGCCGCCGAGACGCCTTACGACAAGGCGATTGCGATCACTTTTGCCGCCGGATTGCTCATGCGTTTGGCCACCTGGCGCTTCCGGCGCGAGCTGCAACTGCGCGACGGCTTCCTGCTGGTTGCCCTGGTGTGGACCGTGCTGCCCGCATTTGCGACGCTGCCACTGATGTTCTATCTCGAAGGACTCAGTTTTACCGATGCCTACTTTGAAACCGTATCCGGCATCACCACCACCGGCGCCACCGTGCTTGCGGATCTCGACAAGCTGCCGCCTTCGATCAATTTCTGGCGCTGCGAGCTGGTCTGGCTGGGGGGGATGGGGCTGATCGTGCTGGCGGTGGCGATCCTGCCGCTGCTCGGGGTGGGGGGGATGCAGCTCTACAAGGCCGAGACGCCCGGCCCGATGAAAGATAGCAAACTTACTCCGCGCATCACTGAAACGGCCAAAGGCCTGTGGTTGGTTTATGCCGCCATCACCGTCGCGTGCATACTGGCATTCCGCGTGGGCGGCATGACCTGGTTCGACGCGGTCTGCCACGCTTTTTCGACCATGGGACTGGGAGGATTCTCGACCCACGACGCGAGCTTCGGCTATTTCGACTCGCCCCTCATCGAGGCGATTACCATCGTCTTCATGCTGCTCGCGGGCATCAATTTCGCGACGCATTTTCTGGTCTGGCGCGAGCGCAGCCCGCGTCCCTATCGCGCCGATCCGGAAGCCGGAATGTTTGTGCTCGTCACGCTGGCCAGCTGCGTGATGATCGCTGCGTATCTATGGCTGCACGGTGTCTATCCGGAGTTTCAGACAGCGCTGCGCTACGCGAGCTTCAACACCGTGTCGATCGCGACGACCACCGGCTTCGCCAATACCGATTACAACCTGTGGCCCATGTTCGCGCCGCTGTGGATGCTTTTTCTGTGCTGCTTCGTGTCGAGCTCGGGTTCTACCGGCGGAGGGATCAAAATGATCCGGGCCGAGCTGCTGGTCAAGCAGGGCTCGCGCGAGATGCTCAAGCTGATCCATCCCAGCGCGCAGGTCCCCGTCAAGTTCGGCGGCCAGATGGTGCCGAACCAGATCGTGCTCGCCGTGCTCGCTTTCATGTCGGTGTATGGTGCTTGCGTCGTGACGATGACTTTCATGCTGCTGGCATCGGGATTGGACTTTATCACTGCGTTCTCGGCCATCGTCGCGACCATTAACAACACCGGTCCCGGACTCAACCTGGTCGGCCCGGCGACGACCTATGCAGTGCTCACTGATTTTCAGACCTGGGTATGCACGGTGGCCATGCTGCTCGGGCGGCTCGAGCTGTTCACGCTGCTGATCATCTTCACACCGGCGTTCTGGCGCCGGTAGCGCGTGGGTCAAGCGGCGCGCGCCCGACGGTAAAGCGCGAGCGCGACCTCGCGTGCGCGCGCATGGTCCACGACGGGCCCGGGGTAGTCGCTGCCGATGGTGACACCCGCCCGGTGCTGCTGCGCCATGCTCATCAGCCACGGCGCGTGGATCGCCCGGTCGTCGCAACGCGCCAGTTCGGGCACGAGCTTGCGGATGAAAGCACCGTCGGGGTCGAACTTTCGCGATTGGGTAACCGGATTGAAAATACGAAAATACGGCTGGGCGTCGCACCCGGTCGACGCCGCCCACTGCCAACCCCCGTTGTTCGCCGCCAGGTCGAAATCATTCAGATGATCGGCGAAATACTTCTCGCCCCTTCGCCAGTCGATGTGCAGGTCCTTGACCAGGAACGACGCCGCCACCATACGCAGGCGATTGTGCATGTAGCCAGTCTGATTGAGCTGGCGCATCGCGGCATCGATCAGCGGATAGCCGGTGCGCGCCGTGCACCATGCCTGAAAGCGCTGCTCGTCGTTGGGGAATACCAGGGTTGAGTATTCGCGATGGAAAGCCTCCCGCACCACCCGTGGATGGTGATGCAAAATCATGAAATAGAAATCGCGCCAAATGAGCTCCGACAGCCAGACATCAGCACCGCGGTTTGCCGCATGCCACGCCGCGCGGGCGAGCGCGCGGATGGAAATGGTACCGAAGCGCAGATGCACCGATAGGTAGGACGGGCCCTTCAACGCCGGATAATCGCGCCGCTCGTGATAATGCGCGATGCGCTGCTTGAAATCGGCGAACAGTTTGCTCGCGCCCGACATGCCTGGCGGGATCCCCAATTCGAGCAGGTTGGTCTTGGCAAAACCGATTCCCGCGAGGGACAGCGGCGCTGCCTCGGCAGCGGGCCGCGCGAGCCGCCGATGGTATTTTTCGACCGGATACGCCTGCAGGTAAAACGGCTCGAGCTGCTTCAGCCAGGCGTGCTTGTAGGGCGTGAATACGCTGAACGGACGGCCGAGTTTGGTCAGAACCTCATCCCGCTCGAAGATGACCTGGTCCTTGCAGGTGACGAGCTCGACGCCGGCGCGCGCGAGCCCCCGGCCCACTGCCTCGTCGCGCGCCACCGCTGCCGGCTCGTAATCGTGATTCGCAACCACGGCGTTGGCGCGCAGGCGCGCGGCCAGTTCGGGTATGACATCGCGCGGCACGCCGTCGAGCACGTAAAGCGCGCCCCCGCGCCGTTCGAGCTCGCGCCTGAGCTCGCTCACGCTGTGCCAGATGAACTCGACGCGCCGGTCGGCGCGGCTGGGCAATGCGTCCAGTATCCCGCGGTCGAACACGAAGGCGCAATGCACGCGGCGGCTGTGCTTGAGCGCGGTGTAGAGCGCGGCGTGGTCATGCAGGCGCAGGTCACGCCTGAACCAGACCAGCGAGTTTGCGTATTTCAAGAATGGTCCGCTGACGGCGCCCGTATCGGGGAACGGGCTGCAAATGAATTGTGGAGGGACAGCCGCGCGTTTACAATGTCGGCTGACTGTTTGTCCACGCGCGAGGCTCAGGGAAGAGACGATTAAAATGCAGTCAGTGGACCTTACGCACCATTTTCTGATCGCCATGCCCAACATGGCCGACCCCCATTTCTCGAGGACGCTGACGTATATCTGCGAGCACAACGAGCAGGGCGCGCTCGGTCTCGTCGTCAACCGGCCGCTCGACATGACTTTGGCGAAGCTGCTCGAGCAGGTGAGCATCCCCGTCACCGACCCGCGCTGCGCAGTGGTTCCCATCCATTTCGGCGGACCCGTGCAGACCGACCGGGGTTTCGTGCTTCATGCGCCTTTGGGGCAGTGGCAGTCGACGCTCGCCGTCGACGCGGACATCGGACTCACCACGTCAAAAGACATCCTGCAGGCTGCTGCGAGTGGCACCGGTCCGCTCCATATCCTGATTACGCTGGGTTACGCGGGGTGGGCTCCCGGTCAGCTCGAACACGAGCTCGCGCAGAACGCCTGGCTCACCGTGGCGGCGCAGCACGATGTGATGTTCGAACTGCCCGCGGAAGAGCGGCTGGCCGCCGCCATGGACTTGTTGGGGGTGAATTTCGCCAGCCTGTCGGAGCACGCCGGACACGCATGAAGCCGTGACACCATGGACGTTCAGCGTGGCGAGTGAAGGACCGGGCCAAGACGCCGCGAAAGCCTTCCATCTTTGCCATTTCGGCGTAACCCCCGTCAGCACACTGCGATTGAACAGCCACAGCGCCGCGCCGCCGCCCCCTGCGCTTCGCAACCATCCGGCTACGACCGGCACGGTACTGGCGTTCGATTTTGGCGAAAAGCGCATCGGCGCTGCCGTTGGCGACCTCGGCGTCGGCATCGCACATCCGCTGACGACATTGGTCGCGCAAAGCAAGCTGGACCGGTATGCGGCGATCGCGGCGCTGATCGCGGAATGGCGGCCGTCCCTGCTCGTCGTCGGCCTGCCCGCGCACCTCGATGGCGTCGAACACGATGTCTCGCGACTGGCACGCAAGTTCGCGCGCGAGCTGCAGGGTCGCTTCAATCTGCCGGTCGAGCTGGTCGATGAACGGCTTTCGTCGGCCACCGCGGACATGAGCCTGGCCGATGCAGGCGTTGCCCCGCACAAGCGCCAGCGCGTGCTCGACCGGGTCGCAGCGCAACATATCCTGCAAGGCTATCTCGACGCGGCTGCCCGGCCGGGCACGACGAAATGAGCGCGATGCAACTGCCGGATGCCGAGCAACTGCTTGCCTCGCTGGCAGCGCAAATGCAGCCGCTCGTGTCGCCGCAGACCGCCCTGATCGGCATCGTCACCGGTGGCGCGTGGCTCGCCGAACGGCTGCACCGCGAGCTGAAGCTCGAAGTTCCCTACGGCACGCTCGACATCTCTTTCTACCGCGACGATTTTCAGCGCAAGGGCCTCAAACACGAGGTCAAACGCTCGGATATTCCGTTCGAAGTCGAAGGCCGCGAGCTGATACTCGTCGACGACGTGCTTTACACGGGCCGCACGATACGCGCGGCCATGAACGAGCTGTTCGACTATGGCAGGCCGGCGCGCATCCGCCTGGCTACGCTGATCGACCGCGGCGGGCGCGAGCTGCCGATTGCTGCGCAATTCGTCGGCGCGACGATCGCGTTGCCCGCAGAGCACAGCGTCGAGCTCGCGCGCGACGTGTCGGGTCAGCTGAGTCTGACGCTGCACCAGCCATGAGCGATCGGGCGCGATAATGTTCCTCGACAGCAATCCGCAGCTCAACAAGAACGGCGAGCTGCACCATCTGCTGTCGATCGAAGGGCTGCCCGCGGAGATTGTCAGGCACATCCTCGATACCGCCGAACCGTTCGTCGGCGTCACCCGGCGCGAGGTCAAGAAAGTCCCGCTGCTGCGCGGCATGGCGATCTTCAACCTGTTCTTCGAGCCGTCGACCCGCACCCGCACCACCTTCGAGATCGCCGCCAAGCGGTTGTCGGCCGACGTGATCAATCTCGCGATCAACGTCTCGTCCCAGTCGAAGGGCGAGTCCGTGCTCGACACGGTCGCCAATCTGGCCGCGATGCAGGCCGATATGTTCATCGTGCGGCATAGCGAGAGTGGCGCACCACACCTCATCGCACGTCATGTCGGCGCGGACATCCACGTGATCAACGCCGGTGACGGCCGTCACGCGCATCCGACACAGGGTCTGCTCGACGTATTTACGATCCGCCACTATAAGAAGGATTTCACGCGGCTGCGGGTCGCTATCGTCGGCGACGTGCTCCATTCCAGGGTTGCGCGCTCGCAGATACACGCGCTGACCACGCTCGGTGTGCCCGAGCTGCGCGTGATAGGTCCGAAAACGTTGCTGCCCACCAACGTCGAGAATCTCGGCGTGCACGTGTATCACGACATGGCCAAGGGTCTCAAGGACGTCGACGTCGTGATGATGCTGCGGCTGCAGAACGAGCGCATGCAAGGCTCGTTCCTGCCCTCGCCCCAGGAATTTTTCAAGTCTTACGGCCTGACTGCCGAAAAACTCGCGCTGGCGAAACCGGATGCCATCGTGCTGCACCCCGGCCCGATGAACCGCGGTGTGGAGATCGATTCGGCGGTCGCTGACGGAAACCAGTCGGTCATCCTGCCGCAGGTCACGTTCGGCATCGCGATCCGCATGGCGGTGATGAGCATACTGGCGGGGAATTGAAAAGCAGTGCGGAATGATGAATGCAGAACGATGAATGATTCGTCACTGTCATGAAGATCCACATCCGCAACGGCCGGCTCGTCGATCCCGCCAGCGGCACCGACGCGCAGAAAGATGTGTTCGTTGCGGCCGGCAAGATCGTCGGCATAGGCGCAGCGCCCAGCAGCTACACGCCCAATCGCACGATAGACGCGAGCGGGCTCGTCGTCTGTCCGGGACTCGTCGACCTCGCCGTGCGCCTGCGCGAACCGGGATTTGAATACAAGGCGACGCTCGAGTCGGAAATGGCGGCCGCTGCGGCAGGTGGCGTCACGAGTCTCGCCTGTCCTCCCGATACCGATCCACCGCTCGATGAGCCGGGGCTGGTCGAGATGTTGAAGTTTCGCGCCAAAAACCTGAATCAGGCACACGTGTTTCCCATCGGTGCGCTGTCAGTGGGCCTCAAAGGCACACACCTCACGGAAATGGCCGAACTGACCGACGCCGGCTGCGTCGCGTTCTCGCACGCTGACGCACCCCTGAGCGACATGCGCCTGCTCATGCGCGCGCTGCAATACGCGGCGACTTTTGACTACCCGGTCTGGCTGCGGCCGCAGGATGCGGGACTGGCCCGCGGCGGCGTGGCACATGACGGCCAGGTCGCCACACGGCTCGGTCTCGCCGCCATCCCCGTTTGTGCGGAAACGATCGCGGTTTCGTCGTCCCTGCTGCTTGCGCGCGAGGCGGGCGCCCGCGTCCACCTGTGCAGGCTCTCCAGCGCCGAGGGCGTCAACATGGTGCGCAGGGCCAAGCACGACGGACTGCGCGTAACGTGCGACATTGCCATTCATCATGCGCATCTGTCGGAAATGGACATCGCGTACTTCGATCCCAATTGCCACTTGACGCCGCCCCTGCGCTCGCAACGCGACCGCGACGCACTGCGCGCCGCTCTCGCTGACGGCACCGTTGACGCGTTATGCTCCGACCATACGCCGGTCGACGACGACGCCAAGCAACTGCCTTTTGCGGAAGCCGAAACGGGCGCCACCGGAGTCGAGCTCTTGCTGCCGCTGACCCTGCAATGGGCCGCAGTCATGCGGCTCGATCTGCGAGCGGCGCTGGCGCGCATCACGTCCGATCCGGCACGCATACTCGGCATCAACGCGGGCTCCCTTACGACCGGCGCGAGCGCCGATATCTGCATTTTCGATCCGCAGCAATACTGGAAAGTAGGGCCCGCGAGCCTCAAGAGTCAGGGCAAGAACACGCCCTACACCGGGCATGAAGTCAAAGGCAAAGTGCGCTATACCCTCGTCGAAGGTCAGGTCGTCTACGAGAACGGACGCTGATCCGGCAGGCTGAAACACGGTACTAGCCGTGCCCTTCACCCAGCGAGGTTGAGCCCGCTTGCTCGCTCGCGGGTAAAACCGTGCCGTGACCCGGTTGAACTTTACGGCCCTGGCGCCCATCTATCAGCTTCCCCACTTTTTGAATGGTCAACACCATGAATCCGCTGCTCGATTTTTCGGGGCTGCCGCGTTTTGCAGATTTCCGCCCGGACTTGGTCGCCCCTGCCGTCGACGAGCTCCTGTCGTCGAACCGCGCACTGGTGGCCCGCATCGCTTCCAGCACTGACGCGCCGACCTGGGATAATTTTGTAGCGCCGCTTGCCAACGCGGCGGAGCAGCTCAATCGCGCGTGGGGCCAGGTGAGCCATCTCAATGCCGTCATGAACAGTCCCGAGCTTCGCGATGCCTACAACGCGAATCTTCCCAAGGTGACCCAGTACCGCACCGAAGTCGGTCAGCATCAGGGCCTGTTCGATAAATTCCGCCGACTGCGAGCCGGCGCGGCATTCACGCGACTGGATGCCGCGCAGCGCGCCATCGTTGAACATGAGCTGCGTGATTTCCGGCTGGGCGGCGCCGAGCTGCCGGCCGACAAGAAGCAGCGGTTCCAGGAAATCAGCGAACGCCTTTCGGCGTTGCATTCGCGGTTTTCCGACAACGTGCTCGACGCCACCAATGCATTCGCGCATTACACCGAGGACGTTGCCGACATCGCCGGGATTCCCGCGGACGTCCTCGACACCGCGCGCGCGGCTGCGCAGGAAGATGGCAAGCCGGGCTGGAAATTCACCCTGCACGCGCCATCATACGTACCGGTGGTGCAGTACGCCGAGTCCAGAAGCCTGCGCGAGCTCATGTATCGCGCGTATACCACGCGCGCGTCGGAGTTCGGCAAGCCCGAATGGGACAACACGCGGCTGATGGTCGAGATCGTCGCGCTGCGTCGCGAGCTTGCCGAGCTGCTCGGCTTCGCCAGTTATGCGCAATATTCGCTCGAGCCGAAGATGGCCGAAACGCCCGCTCACGTAACGCAATTTCTCCGGGAGCTCGCCGAGAAAGCGCGGCCGTATGCCGAGCGTGACTTCGCGGAGCTGAAGCGGTTTGCGCGCGCCCAGCTCGGTCTGACCGAGGTGCAGGCATGGGACATCGCCTATGCGTCGGAGAAACTTCGCGTCGACCGGTATGCGTTCTCCGATCAGGAAGTGAAGCAGTACCTGCCCGAGACGAGCGTGCTGCCCGGCATGTTCAGACTGATCGAAACGCTGTATGGACTCACCATCCGGCCCGATGAGGCGCCACTGTGGCACCCCGACGTGCGATTTTTCAGCATCTACGACCGCCACCTCAAGCTGATCGGCCAGTTCTACCTCGACCTCTATGCCCGACCCTCCAAGCGCGGTGGCGCGTGGATGGATGACGCGATTACGCGGCGGCGCGTGGCGAGCGGAATCCAGACACCGGTCGCGTATCTCAACTGCAACTTCGCTGCCCCGGTCGTGCAAAGCGACGGCTCCAAGCGGCCCGCGCTTTTCACGCACGACGAGGTCAATACGCTCTTCCACGAGTTCGGGCATGGCCTCCACCATCTGCTCACGCGTGTCGAGGAACTGGGCGTCTCGGGCATCAACGGTGTCGAATGGGATGCGGTGGAACTGCCAAGCCAGTTCATGGAGAACTTCTGCTGGGAATGGGACGTGCTGGCACCGATGACACACCACATCCATACGGGGGACCGGCTGCCGCGTGCCCTGTTCGACAAGATGCTTGCCGCGAAGAATTTTCAAAGCGGGCTGCAGATGCTGCGGCAGGTCGAATTCGCGCTTTTCGACATGCACCTGCACCACGACTTCGACGTGCACGGACAGCGGTCGATCCTGGATTTGATCGCCGCTGTGCGCAGCCAGGTGGCAGTGATCTTTCCGCCGGATTTCAATCGCTTCGCCAACAGTTTCACCCACATCTTCGCGGGCGGCTACGCCGCGGGTTACTACAGTTACAAATGGGCCGAAGTATTGTCCGCTGACGCCTACAGCCTTTTCGAGGAGAAGGGAGTGCTCGATCCCGCCATCGGCGGCCGCTTCCTGGACGAAATCCTCTCGGTCGGCGGCAGCCGGCCTGCGCTCGAGTCGTTCGTCGCTTTTCGCGGCCGCGAGCCCCAGATCGACGCCTTGTTGAGGCATAGCGGCATGAGTCCGGGAGCAGGGGCCCCAACGTAACGTTGGGGATGCGACCAGGACGAATGCCGCCGGGCTGCGGAAACGCTGAACTCCCAATTTCACGACGAGCATGCATGAGTTTCCCTCCCCTTCAAGGGGAGGGCTAGGGCTGGGGATGGGTTGGCATTTGCCTGTCATTACCCCATCCCCCTCCCAACCTCCCCCTTGAAAGGGGAGGAGGTTTCCCCCAGCCCCTCTCCCGGAGGGCGAAGGGAGCGTTGTGGCGCTCGCGCGCTTATCGATCTAGAAGGGAGCGTCGTGCTCCCCCTCTCCCCTCGGGGAGAGCGTAGCGAGGGGGCGCAGCCGACCGAGGGCGAGGCAAGGTTCCTGGGGAGGGGACCGAGACAGCGCGATCGAAATGATGTACTCCTTACCTCGCCCGGCCGCGTTATGCTACAGTCGGCACCATATCGCGGAGGAACAACACCATGAAATCATTGATGATTCCAGCCCTGCTTGCACTCGCCGCAACCGTGCACGCCGCGCAGTTCTACGAATGGGTCGATGAGCGGGGCGTCAAACAGTACACGCAGCAGCCGCCGCCGCCGAATGCCAAGTCCGTCCAGCAGAAACGCTTCGGCAGCAACGTCGTCGAAACGAGCGGTCCAAGCTACGGCATGCAGCAGGCGGTGAAGAATTTCCCCGTGACGTTATACGTCACGGAGTGCGGCGAGCTGTGCACCAACGCGCGCGCGCATCTGACCAAGCGCGGCATTCCCTTTACCGAGAAAAATCCGCAAAAACAGGAAGAGAATGAAGAGTTCAAGAAGCTCACCGGTGGCGGCATGGAGGTTCCGCTGCTCGTAGTCGGACAGCTGCGCACGCTCAAAGGATATCTCGCATCGGACTGGGATGCGGCGCTGGGGCAGGCAGGTTACCCGAGCACCGTCGTACCCGGAGCCAAACCCGTGGCGCCAGCGGCCCCGCCGGCCGGGGGCAAGCCTGCGGCCTCACCTCCCGCCAAGTGACACGGCGGCGAGCCCTGGCGATTGAAGCTGGCGTCCTGGAACGTCAATTCGCTCAAGATCCGCCTTCCCCAGGTTATCGCATGGCTGAAGCTGCATCAGCCGGACGTGCTGTGCCTGCAGGAAACCAAGCTGGAGGATCAGCATGCCGGAACGCCAGGCATTTCAGACTCTGCTGGCGACCGGCTTGAACGACGGCTTTCGCCTGTTCGACCAGCCGCAACGTTCGTACACCTGGTGGGACTACCGCATGAATGCTTTCCGACGCAAAATGGGTCTGCGCATCGACCACGTGCTGCTGAGCGGCAGCCTCGCCGCCCGGTGCCGCACCTGCGCGATCGACAGCGAGCCGCGCAGGGCGGAACGCCCATCCGACCACGCGCCCATCTGGGCAGATCTCGACGTCTAGCCGCCTGTCGGACTTAGAGGGTCCGACAGGCGGCTAAGAGCAAAACCGCCCCATTTTTTCTGATAATGTCTCCCACAGCCGTTTCACCTCGGTCCGCACGCAGCAACGACATTTCGATGACTTTCTTGACGACGCTTGCGCATTTTTTCCGGGGCGGTTTTGCCTAAGGCGATGCCCTCTCCTTAGAATGACTCATTTACGGCGAAAGTATCCGATGTATTGCGTGAAGCCCGTGCTATGCGGAGCGCTCATGACTGCGCTCCTGCTGCCGGTCACGGCCGCCCGCGCCGATACCAGCGAAGAAATTTTCAAGAAGGCGCTCAGGTATACGGTGCAGATCAAGACGACCGTGCCCGTGCCGTTCGACGGCGACCGCAAGGGATCCGGTTTCGGCGCGGGTTTCCTGGTCGACGCTGCGCGCGGCTGGGTAATGACCAATGCGCACGTGGTTTCGCGTTCGCCTTCGCGCATCGAGATCGCTTTTCACGGACAGGAATACACGCCGGCGACCAAGATCTACGTGGATCCGCATCTCGATCTGGCGCTGATCAGGGTCGATCCGCAAATCGACACGCGCACGATCAGCCAGCCGCCGCTCGATTGCGGCGAGTTGCCGCCGGTGGGACATCCGGTCGGCGCATTCGGCCATCCGTGGCGGCTGCAGTTCACGGGCACGCGCGGCATCATCTCCGGAGTCACCGCCAAGTACCGCACCGAGCTGCTGCAAACCGATGCGCCGATCAACGCGGGCAATTCGGGCGGGCCGCTGATCAGCCTGGACACCGGCAAGATCGTCGGCATCAACACCGCGAGCATCCGCGGTGCGCAAAACACCAACTTTGCCGTCGGCATGAAGTACGCGTGCCGCATCCTGCATCTGATGCAGAACGACCAGGACCCTTCGCCGCCCGACCTGGGGCTGGTTTATTTCCAGGACGTCGACAACCGCAAGGTGCTCAAGGCGGCCCGCGGCTACGCCGTGTCCGGCACGCTGCAGCTGCAGGCGGGAGACATCATCAAGGAAGTCGTGGGAATCTCGAGCCGCATCGAAAACGAAACGCAGCTGCTGCACGCTCTGCGCGGGCGGCTCGATGCCACCAGCATCAAGGTGACGCGCGACGGCCAGGATCTGCTGCTGAACGGCAACAAACCGCCGATGCCGCGCGTTCTCGACCAGCGCGGCGTGTATGCGTCAGGCGTGCTGTTCGGACCGATCACCTTTCGCGATGCGGAGGAGATACGGGTGCACGGCTTCATGGTGCATCACATCGAGCCCGGTTCGATCGGTGAATCGCAGGAAGTCAACAAATCCGACCTTCTGGAATCGGTCGACGGCGAAAAGTTCGCCGATTTCGATGCGCTGTACACACGCCTCGCCGATGCCCAGGCCAAAAACACCCGGGTGCAGTTCACGTTCAAACGCTTCTCCGGCGGCGAATCGATGTTCAGCTACACGCAGCGCAGTCTGGCCATACGCGATCTGCGCGTCATAGGTCCGGCCGACTGACGCTACTGCGCTTCCCCCGGGTGCTTGACCGCGTCCATGCCCAGTTCCTGAATTTTGCGCGTCAGCGTATTGCGCCCCAGACCGAGAAGCTGGGCGGCCTCGATGCGGCGCCCGCCGGTGTGCGCCAGCGCGCGCGTGATCAGTGCTTTCTCGAACTGCGGCCCGAGCGAATCGATCAGCTTCGATTCGCCGCGATTGAGCGCGTTGGCGACCTCGCGCTCGAGCGCACTTATCCAGTTCTGCTCGGCGGAAGCGCCGCTTTGCAGGCGCAGCTCCGGCGGCAGGTCCTTGATCTCGATGTTGAGTCCCGGCGCCATGACCGTCAGCCAGTGACACAGGTTTTCGAGCTGCCGCACGTTGCCGGGAAAATCCTGCGCCGACAGAAATTTCATCGCCGGCTCCGAGAGCCGCTTCGCTTCCACGCCGAGCTCACGCGCGCTCTTGCCGAGAAAATGCTTGACGAGCAGCGGAATGTCTTCACGCCGCTCGCGCACCGCCGGCAGCCGCAGGCGGATCACATTGAGCCGGTGGAACAGATCCTCGCGAAACATCCCCTGCTTGACGCGCGCTTCGAGGTCCTGGTGCGTCGCTGCGATCACGCGCACGTTGGCTTTGATCGGCTGGTGGCCGCCAACGCGATAGAACTGACCGTCGGACAGGACGCGCAGCAATCGCGTCTGCAGGTCGGCGGGCATATCGCCGATCTCATCGAGAAACAGCGTTCCGCCGTCCGCCTGCTCGAACCTTCCGCGCCGCATATTCTGGGCGCCGGTAAACGCGCCGCGTTCGTGTCCGAAAAGCTCCGATTCGAGCAGGTCTTTAGGTATAGCGGCGGTATTGATCGCGATGAAAGGCTTGGCTGCGCGCGGACTGTGCCGGTGCAGGGCGCTTGCCACCAGCTCCTTGCCAGTGCCCGATTCGCCGGTGATCATCACCGTCGCGTGCGACTGTGACAGCCGCCCGATAATGCGGAAGACTTCCTGCATCGCCGCCGCCTGCCCCAGAATCTCCGGCGGCGTATCGGTCGTCTCGGTGACTTCCGCCTGGCGCATGCTCTCGTCGAGGGCGCGGCGGATCAGCTCGACAGCGTGATCCACGTCGAAGGGCTTCGGCAGATACTCGTAGGCGCCGCCCTGGAACGCGGCGACCGCGCTGTCGAGATCGGAGTAAGCGGTCATGATGATGACCGGCATCTGCGGGTAGCGTGCCTTCGCTTTCTGCAGCAGCTCAAGCCCGGACTCGCCGGGCATGCGGATGTCGCTGACCACGACCTGCGGCGTTTCGCCGTCCAGCAAGCCGAGCGCCTCATGGGCCGAAGCGAACGTCTTGAAGGCGATGTTCTCGCGGGTCAGCGCTTTCTCGAAAACCCAGCGTATCGAGCGATCATCGTCGATGATCCAGACTGGTTTCACGGTCACGTCCTTTCAATGGGCAACATCAGTGTGAACGTCGTGTTGCCTGGCTGGCTGTCGAACGTGAGCGTGCCGCGATGGCGCGTGACGAACGTCTGCGCGAGGGTCAGGCCCAGACCGGTTCCGCCTTCGTGCCCGGACACGAGCGGGTAGAAAATGCGCTCGCGGATGCCTTCCGGGATGCCCGGGCCGTCGTCGCTGATGCGCAGATCCAGCGCGTGCCGGTAGCGCTTGCGCGCGAGGGTCACCTGGCGGGCTACGCGGGTGCGCAAGCGAATTTGACCCGTGCCTTCCATCGCCTGCGCCGCGTTACGGACGATGTTGAGGACGACCTGTATCATCTGCTCCTTGTCGCCCTCTACGAACGGCAGGCTGGTGTCATAGTCGCGCCGGATCACGATCCCCTGCGGGTATTCGGCGAGTATCAGGCTGCGTACCCGCTCGAGCACCTCGTGAATATTGAGCGGTGCGGATTGCGGCAGCCGGTGCGGCGTGAGCAGCCGGTCCATCAGTGACTGCAACCGGTCGGCTTCCTTCATGATCACCTGGGTGTACTCGTGAAGGTTGGGCCGCTCGAGTTCGCGATCGAGCAGTTGCGCCGCGCCGCGTATGCCGCCGAGCGGGTTTTTGATCTCGTGTGCAAGGTTGCGGATCAGCTCCCGGTGGGCTTGGCTCTGGTCATGCAGCCGTTCCTCGCGTGCAATCTTGACTTGCTGCTCGATGTGCCGGAATTCCAGAAGCAGCCCCTGCCAGCCGGTCGTCCAGCCCTCGAGCTCGAGTGGTGAAATCGTGCAGCTCAAGTGCAGCTTGGCGCGCCCAACGGCGGCAATCTTGAGGTCGTGTTCGGTATAACTGCATTGGTTGATGCGCGCGAATTCAAGCGCCGCACCCAGCCCAGGGTCGTTCTGAAAAATTTCGTTGAGCGTATGTCCCAAGAGGCTTTTGCTGCTGAGTTCGAACAGGTTTTCAGCGGAAGGGTTGGCGTAATACAGCGTCAGATTCTGGTCGACCACGATGATCGCGGTGGCGAGAAGCTCGAGCCCTGCTAACGACGCCAGTGCCATCGCTGGTCACTAAAACAATGGGATACAAGCAAAGAGCGGGCCACCGCGCCGGCGAGGGGAAATGTGTTGCCGCGGCCCGGAAGGGCCTTGCGGCCGGCGCAACACCGAGTCGCGCAAAACCCGCGCGCGGCGCTAGCGGTTATTCGAGAGTTCTTTTTTGAGATTCTCGATGTTGACTTCGTGCTGCCTGACCCGCGCCTCGTACGGCTTGAGCCTTTCCTCGACGCGCGCAAAGTTCCTTTCGCTGCCCAGGCGGAGGTCTTTCTGCTCCGTGAGCAGTTTTCTGGCGGCTTCCAGCTGTTGCTGCTCCTGGGAGAGTTCCTGCTCGAGGATTCTGCGCCTGTCAGCGTCGCGGTTGCGCTGCATATCGCCGTTGACGCTGGGGAAGTTCGGGCTGCGTTGCGGCTGGGCGGATTTTGTAGATGACGATGAAGCAGGCGGCGGCGCCGGCACGGTATTGATCGGGCCGACGTATTTGCGCACACAGTTCTTGTTCTTGGCAGAACCGGGGTCATTGTTGAGTTCCTTCGCCCCGCTTTGGGGGTCGGTGCACTCCCATATCTGCGCGTATGCGCTGGGCACCGCCAGCAGCAACAGCAGCAGCAACAGGTTCAATGGTCTCATGACTGTCCTCGGAGTTAGCCTATCCTGAAACGGGCGGCGCTGGTCACGGTTGACAGCGAATAGCGAGGATACGCGTTTAAGTCTATGTCATGACATCATTATTTACAATCGGAGACGGGCTGACGCCCGGCCAAACAAAAAGGGCGGGTTGAGGGCCCGCCCTGCTATCGCGTTATGTGTGTAACTACTTACGAACTGTAGTACATCTCGAATTCGAGCGGATGGGTAGTCATGCGGAATCTCGTGACCTCCTCCATCTTGAGCGCGACATAAGCGTGCAGCATGTCGTCCGAGAAAACCCCTCCGCGCGTCAGAAACTCGCGGTCTTTTTCGAGGTGCTCGAGCGCCATTTCGAGCGATGAACAGACGTTGGGGACCTTTTTGGCCTGCGAAGGCGGCAGATCGTAAAGGTTCTTGTCGATCGGGTCCCCGGGATGAATCTTGTTCTGCACTCCGTCGAGGCCGGCCATCATCATGGCGGTGAAAGCGAGGTACGGATTGGCAGTCGGGTCGGGAAAGCGCACTTCAACGCGGCGCGCCTTGGGGTTGGTCACATAAGGGATGCGGCATGCGGCCGAACGGTTGCGCGCCGAATAGGCGAGATTGATCGGCGCCTCGAATCCGGGCACCAGCCGTTTGTAGGAATTGGTGCCCGGGTTGGTGATCGCATTCAGCGCCTTGGCGTGCTTGATGATGCCGCCGATGTAGAACAGCGCGAATTCGGACAGGCCGGCGTAGCCGTTGCCCGAAAACAGATTCTGCCCGCCTTTCCAGATCGACTGGTGGACATGCATGCCGGAGCCGTTGTCGC
This sequence comes from Burkholderiales bacterium, assembly GCA_046715035.1. Classification (GTDB taxonomy): domain Bacteria; phylum Pseudomonadota; class Gammaproteobacteria; order Burkholderiales; family SG8-41; genus PALSA-1004. The sequence goes on from JBKJZR010000280.1 coordinate 18,034, forward strand.
CAACGACAGGCTTGGGCATGAAGGTCGCGGTCTTGCCATACGATGCCGCGACCATGTGCACCGTGTACTTGAGAATCTGCATCCAGTCGGCGCGTTTGACGAGTTTCTCGAACTTCGTGCCGATCTCGCATTGCCCCGCTGCCGCCACCTCGTGATGGTGGACTTCGACCTCGACGCCCTGCTGCTCGAGCGCGAGGCACATCGCATTGCGGATGTCCTGCAGGGTGTCCATCGGCGGCACGGGAAAGTAACCGCCTTTCACCGGCGCGCGGTGCGCCATGTTGCCGCCTTCGTATTCCTCGCCCGATGACCAGGGCGCTTCTTCGGACTTGATTTTGACCGCGCAGCCTGACATGTCGACGTTCCAGGTCACGGAGTCAAAAATGAAGAATTCGGGCTCAGGGCCGAAATAAGCGGTATCGCCGAGGCCGGTCGACTTCAGATACGCTTCCCCGCGCTTGGCGATCGAGCGCGGATCGCGATCGTAGCCCTTGCCGTCGGAAGGCTCGATGACGTCACAGCTCAGGTTCAGCACGGGCTCATCGGTGAAAGGGTCCATCCGCGCTGAACCCGGATCGGGCATCAGCAGCATGTCGGAGGCTTCGATACCCTTCCAGCCGGCGATCGACGAGCCGTCAAAAGCGTGGCCATCGGTAAATTTCGCTTCATCGAATGCCTTTGCGGGGACCGAGACGTGCTGCTCTTTGCCGCGCGTGTCCGTAAACCGCAAATCGACGAACTTGGCCTCGTTCTCTTTGATCAGCTTCATCACATCTGCAACCGCCATTGTTCTCTCCTAACTTGAGCGTGTTATTGAAAAAAGATAACTCTCGGGCGCACGTTTCAGCACGAAATATGCCAATCCTCGGGCTTTGCCTTGCTACGCAACGCCCGCTCACTCCCTCACCCCTGGCCCCTCTCCGGGGGGAGAGGGGAACGTCGAGCAGACATGGCTCTTAGCCATTCTGGGGACACTCATGACGCGTGGGAAAAGCATTGTGCCACAAGTCATTTCTGACATGGCGCCCAAGGAGGCGCATCGGTTTGGTGCGCTATTTCGATCAACGCACCGTTCCGGTGCGCGAAGCCACTGCGGGCATTTGCGCTACAATTTCGCTGCCTTGGTCATACACTTCGATCTGGATCAACCATGGAAATCGACGATATCCGCAAACAAGCCCAGGGGCGGGCCCGCACCATGGGACTGCCGTACGAAGGTGCTCTGCTGCCGCGCGAAGCTCACGCGATGCTGGAGCAGTTGCCCAACGCCAAGCTCGTGGACGTGCGCAGTCGCGCCGAGTTCGACTTCGTCGGACGCGTTCCAGGGAGCGTCGAGATCGAGTGGAAAAGCTATCCGGGGATGCAGCCTAACCCCGACTTCATGCGCCAGCTGACGCAAAGCGCGCCGCCTGGAACAGTGCTTTTGTTTTTGTGCCGCAGCGGCGGCCGCTCGCACGAAGCGGCGCTGGCGGCGGTGCAGGTGGGCTACGAAGCCTATAACGTGCTGGAAGGTTTCGAAGGCGATCGGGATGCGAGCGGGCATCGCAATACCGTCGGCGGCTGGCGCGCGGCAGGCCTGCCGTGGGTGCAGAGCTAGCGATCCCTCTGCCCTCCGCCCTCATCCCTCCTCCCTCATCCCTCGTCCTTTATCCCTCCAGAAAGCGTCGCCCATGACAGCACGCCCGCAATCGCGGTAGCGGCTCCGGCTGCCGCAATCACGAGCGACGGCGACCAGAGCTCGACCAGCACGCCGCCGGCCGCGATGCCGGCGCTGATCCCCCCCAGCAGGGCTGTCGTCGCCCACGTAAAGCTCTCGGCGAGCGTCGCGCGCGGCGCGAGCCGGGACACGAGCAGCGATTGCACTGCTATCACGGGCGCCATTGGCGCGCAGCCGGCCACGCTGAGCATTGCGAACAGATAGACGTTCGATACCGCCGACAAAACGATCAGTCCCGCCGCCATCATCGCCAGCGCCAGCAGAAATTGATGCGGCAATGACATGGGCCAATCGCGACTGCCATAGACCAGCGCGCCGATAGCGCTGCCGCCGCTGGCGAGCGCGAGTATCACCCCGGCAGCGGCAGGCTTGCCCTGCAGCGCTGCAAAGGCTGGAACTGCGACCTCGAAGAGGCCAAAAGCGAGCGAGTAAAGCAGCGTTACGGCCAGCAGCTTCAAGAGCCGCGGCTGACGCAACGGCCCGAGCAGACTGCGCCGCAGGCCCGCCGGCGTCGGCGTCCAATCCCTGATCGCCGGCGCGCGCACGAACCAAGCGGTGCCGAGCGCCGCGCACACGGCTGCCGCCACCACTGCCGCTCCCGGCTGGCCGACAGCGATGAACAGCGCCACCAGCGTCGGCCCGAGTATGAATACGATCTCGATCAGCGCGGAATCGATCGAGTACGCGGTCTGCAGCAGCCCGGGATCGTGTATCAGCCGCGGGAAGAGCGTGCGCATGCAAATGGTAATCGGGGGCAGAGAGGCACCGGCCAGGAACGAGCACGCGGCAACCCACAGCGGATGGGCGCCACGCTCGACCAGCAGCATCAGCAGCAGCAACGCGCTCGGGTATACGATGGCATTGGCGAGCAGCACGGGGCGCGGTCCCAGCCGATCGATCACGCGACCCACGAATGGCGCCAGCGCGGCGAGCCCGAAAACGTAAAGCGAGCTGGCGGCGCCGGCCTGCGCGAACGACCCGCTCCTGCCCTGGATGAATAATAGGATGGCAAGCATCGCCATGCCGATCGGCAGGCGGCCGATCACCGAAGCTCGCAATGCGTGGGCGAGCCCCGGCACCTGGAAGAGGCTCGCGTAACGGGCAAAAGAGATCACTGTGAAAACCGGTTACGAAGAACAGCGCCGCTCGGGATCCGCGCCCGCGCCATGCTTCGTTTATTGAGCCCAGCTGACGGCGCCGCTGTAAGCGGTGGCGAGCACGACGATGCCGAAGGCGATGCGGTACCACGCGAAAATCGTAAAGTCATGGCTCGCGATATAGCGCAGCAGCCAGCGCACGCACGCAAACGCGGATATGAACGACGCCACGATGCCGACCGCGAAGACGCCGACATCGCCGGCGTCGAAAAGCGCGCGGTTCTTGTACAAGTCGTAAGCGCCTGCGGCGATCAGCGTGGGAACGGCGAGGAAGAAAGAGAATTCGGTCGCGGCACGGCGCGAAAGTCCGAACAGCAGGCCGCCGATAATGGTGGCGCCGGAACGCGATGTGCCGGGAATCAGCGCGAATGCCTGGGCGAAGCCGACTTTGAGCGCATCGGTCCAGCGCATGTCGTCGACCGACTGCACCGCAATGGTGTGCTCGCGGCGCTCGACCCACAGAATGATCAGCCCCCCCACGATAAAGGCAACCGCCACCGGCACCGGCTTGAACAGCACTGCCTTGATGTAGCTGCCGAACGCCAATCCGAGGACAGCCGCGGGCAGGAATGCGATCGCGAGGTTGACGACGAACTGCTGCGACTTGCGATCGTGCGCGAGCCCCGCCAGTACCCCGGCAAACTTGGCGCGATACTCCCAGATGATGGCGAGCATCGCCCCGGTCTGGATCACCAGCTCGAATACCTTGCCCTTGGCGTCGTTGAAGTCGAGCAGATCGCTGGCGAGTATCAGGTGACCGGTGCTCGACACCGGCAAAAACTCGGTCAGTCCTTCGACGATGCCAAGTATCAGGGCCTTCAATAACAAAGGGATTTCCATGGCGCGGCCATTTTACCCTCTATCGAAGCGCGATCTTGCCGCATCCGCTCGGCGTGCGCGCCGCAACGATTTTCAGACTGGTATCATCGGCACGTATTCGTGCAGCGGTAAGAGCCCGACCGCATCGTCGACAACCAGCGGAGCTTTCACATCAACCTCAGGTTCATGGACCACCACGACGTTATTCGTTCCGCGCTGATCGAAGCCGGCTGCTAGCCCCTTAACCCGCGAGTTCCTTTCCGAATCGTTCGACTCCGAGCCCAATGCAAAATCTTGGTATCGGCGTCGGCTTGCGCGCTCCGCACTATCGTCACTTTCTCGAAGCAAAGCCCGCTATCGGGTGGCTGGAAGTCCATAGCGAAAATTATTTCGGCGATGGCGGTTACGATCTGCACGTGCTGGAGCACGTGCGGCAACACTATCCGCTGAGCCTGCACGGGGTCGGTCTATCGCTCGGTTCGGCGGACGGACTGCGCGAGACGCACCTTGCGAAGCTGCAGCGCCTGGTTGCACGCGTCGAGCCGGCATTGGTGTCGGAGCACCTGTGCTGGAGCGCTCATGGCGGCCGGCACTTCAACGATCTGCTGCCGCTGCCTTACACGCACGAGGCGCTGACATTGTTGACTGACCGTGTCGACGCGGTGCAGACCCTGCTCAAGCGCACACTGCTGATCGAGAACGTTTCGAGCTATCTCGAGTATCGCCGCAACGATTTTTCCGAGTTCGAATTCCTGCGCGAGCTCGCGCGCGCGAGCGGCTGCGGCCTGCTGCTCGATCTCAACAATCTCTACGTCAACAGCGTCAATCACGGCTACGACGCGCTGCAGGCGCTGCAAATCCTGCCGTCGAAGGCAATCCGCGAGATCCATCTCGCGGGGCATAGTCAGGGTGATGATTGTCTGATTGATGATCACGGTTCGCGCGTCGCCCCGCCGGTCTGGCGGCTATACGAATCGGCCTGCCGGCGCTTCGGCGCGATTCCCACCCTGATCGAGTGGGATACGCAGATACCGTCGCTCGAAACGCTGCTCGCCGAGGCGCAGCACGCCGCGGCGGTGCTGGAGCCTGTGCATGCGTGAACTGGAAACGGCGCAGCGAGCATTCGGCGCGGCACTCGCCGACGCGACGCTCGCCGACGACGCAGCGCGGCTTTTTAGCGGCGCGCCGGAACGCGTGCTCCGCCGGCTCGCAGTCTATCGGGGCAACGTCATCGCCAACACCGGCAAGGCACTCGCGGCCGCCTATCCAATCATCAGGCAGCTGGTGGGTGACGAATTTTTCGACGGCCTCGCCCGCGTCTACGGCCACGCTTATCCACCGGCGAGCGGCGATCTCAACGAATATGGCGCACAGTTCGCGCCCTTCCTCGACGGCTTTGCGCATACCCGCGAGCTCGCATATCTCCCCGATGTCGCGCGCCTGGAATGGCTGGTGCATCGTGCGCATTACGCCGCCGACCACGCGCCGCTCGATCTTGCCTGGCTCGGGCGCATTTCGGAACCCGAATATTCTCACCTCGGCATGAAGCTGCATTCATCGGTAGCGTTGCTCGAATCGCCTTTCCCGCTCGGGCGCATTTGGGAAGTGCACCAGCGCGACTACGCGGGCGAGATGACAGTCGATCTCGACAGCGGATCGCAGTCCGTGCTCGTCTATCGGCCTCGCTTTCGGGTCGCGGTCGCCGTGCTCGTCGCGGGGGAATACGCTTTTCTGCAGGCGATCGCCGAGGCTCAGCCGTTGGGCGGGGCGCTGGAGTGCGCCGTACGCGTGGACGCGCACTTCGATCTCGGCGCAAGCCTGCAGCGGTGGATTGCGACCAGCGTCGTAATCGATATGAGTATTGCCGTATAAACCGGAGAACCGCGCGGATCACCAGCAAAGGCCATGGCGCGACACGACCCTCTCCGCAGCTGTAGAAGGGTGCGCTTGCGCACCGCGACGTAAGACGCTTGGCCAATGCTATGGTGCGCAAGCGCACCCAAAGACTCTCTACCCTTTAAGGGGAATTTTAGGATGGGGTGGGGAACCTATAGACCGCGCAGCGCTGATATCTCCTCCCCCTTCAAGGGGGAGGCCGGGATGGGCCACGTGTTTGCGCGCAGCGCTGATCTCACCTTCCCCTTCAAGGGGGAGGCCGGGAGGGGGATGGGGCAGGCCGTCCCTGGCCATCTCCCCCGGGAGCAGAAACCCTCAGACCTTGCTGTAGATTTCCGCGCCCTTCGCCACGAATTCCTGCGCCTTCTCTTCCATGCCCTTGGCTAGCGCAGCCTGCGCGTCGACACCCTGCTTCGCCGCATAATCGCGCACGTCCTGCGTGATCTTCATCGAGCAGAAGTGCGGGCCGCACATCGAACAGAAGTGCGCGAGCTTGGCGCCGTGCTGCGGCAGCGTCTCGTCGTGGAATTCGCGCGCCTTGTCGGGATCGAGCCCGAGGTTGAACTGGTCTTCCCAGCGGAACTCGAAGCGCGCCTTCGACAGCGCGTTGTCGCGGATCTGCGCGCCCGGATGTCCCTTGGCCAGGTCGGCGGCATGCGCCGCGATCTTGTACGCCATGATGCCGTCCTTGACGTCGTTCTTGTCAGGCAGCCCGAGGTGCTCCTTGGGCGTGACATAGCAGAGCATCGCCGTGCCGTACCAGCCGATCATCGCCGCGCCGATAGCGCTCGTGATGTGGTCGTAACCCGGCGCGATGTCGGTGGTCAGCGGCCCCAGCGTGTAGAACGGCGCCTCCTTGCAGTACTTGAGCTGCAGGTCCATGTTCTCCTTGATCAGGTGCATCGGCACATGGCCCGGCCCCTCGATCATCACCTGCACGTCGTGTTTCCACGCGACGTCGGTGAGCTCGCCCAGCGTCTTGAGCTCCGCGATCTGTGCCTCATCGTTGGCGTCGTAACCCGAGCCGGGGCGCAGGCCGTCGCCCAGCGAGAACGACACGTCGTACGCTTTCATGATCTCGCAGATTTCTTCGAAACGCGTGTACAGGAACGACTCGCGGTGGTGCGCAAGGCACCACTTGGCCATGATCGAGCCGCCGCGCGAAACGATGCCGGTCATGCGCTTGGCCGTCATCGGGATGTAAGCGAGCCGCACCCCGGCGTGGATGGTGAAATAGTCCACCCCCTGCTCGGCCTGCTCGATGAGCGTGTCGCGGAACATTTCCCAAGTCAGCTCCTCGGCTTTGCCGTCGACCTTTTCGAGCGCCTGGTAGATGGGTACCGTGCCGATCGGCACGGGCGAATTGCGGATGATCCATTCCCGCGTTTCGTGGATATTTTTGCCCGTCGACAGGTCCATCACCGTGTCGCCGCCCCAGCGCGTCGACCAGGTCATCTTCTCGACTTCTTCGGCGATCGAGCTCGAGAGCGCCGAGTTGCCGATGTTCGCATTGATCTTGACGAGGAAATTGCGGCCGATGATCATCGGCTCGCTTTCCGGATGATTAATGTTGGCGGGAATGATGGCCCGGCCGCGCGCGACCTCGTCGCGGACGAATTCAGGCGTGATCACCGCAGGAATCGCCGCACCGAAACTCTCGCCGGGGTGCTGGCGCGTCAGCAGCTCGGACAGGCCATCGCGCCGCTGGGTCTCGCGAATCGCGATGAACTCCATCTCGGGCGTAATGATGCCGCGCCGGGCGTAATGCATTTGCGACACGTTCATACCTGCCCTGGCGCGCCGCGGATGCCGCTTGAGATCAAAGCGCAGCTCGGCCAGCTTGGGATCGCGCGCGCGGCCACGCCCGTACTCGGAGGTCAGATCAGGCAGTAGATCGCTGTCGCCGCGCTCCGCTATCCACGTTTCGCGCAGCGGCGCAAGACCCGAGCGGATGTCGATCGTGGCAGCCGGGTCGGTATATGGGCCTGACGTGTCATAGACGTAGATCGGGGGATTGCGCTCGGCGCCGAACGATGCCGGTGTTTCCGACTGGCTGATCTCGCGCATCGGCACCTGGATATCGGGCCGCGAGCCCTGCACATAGACCTTGCACGAATTAGGCAGCGGCTTCACCGCCGCTTCGTCGACATGTGCAGTGGTACTCAGAAATTTGGGATTCGCGTTCATGCTGGCTCCTCTGCTTTCCGGGCTGCACGTCAGGGCCTAACGTCGCCCCCACCCTCACCCCTAGCCCCTCTCCCGGAGGCGAGGGGAACGTCGAGCGGAAATGGTGTGCGACCATTTCCGGATTCAGTGACACACAGGAAAGCCGGGGCGCGATTAAGGAGGGATGCTGCGCCACGCTTCCCTGCGGCGGCATTATCCGCATCAGGTTCGAAGGGACTCTCTCACCGGTTATAGCATTCGGCTCTCAGCGATCGGTACGCATGCTGACCGCTGTTTGCTGACCGCTACAACGCGGACCCCTAACGTGTAGCGCTGAAGCTACTGGAATTATGTGATAATTGCAAGTTCCGAACCTCGTAAGCCACCCCCCGTTTCAGCGCCCCACATGAACGCACAGAGCGACGTCGAACGCGCGCGCTTCAACATGGTCGAGCAGCAAATCCGGCCTTGGGAAGTGCTCGACCAGGAAGTGCTCGATCTGCTATTCGAGGTGCGTCGCGAAGAGTTCGTTCCCGAGCGCTATCGCAGCCTCGCCTTTGCCGATCTCGAGATACCGCTGGGACATGGCGAAAAGATGCTGGCGCCGAAGCTCGAAGCCCGCCTGCTGCAGGAGCTCGCCGTCAAGCCGACTGATCGCATACTGGAAGTGGGAACGGGAAGCGGCTACATGACGGCTCTGCTGGCGAAACGCGGCGCGCATGTTTACAGCGTCGAGATCATTCCCGAGTTCACCGCCGGCGCGCAGCAGCGGCTTGCGGCCCACGGCATCGGCAACGTTACGCTCCATACGGGCGACGGTGCGCGGGGATGGGCCGGACACGCGCCATACGATGTCATTCTTCTCACCGGGTCGGTCCCCGTGCTGGCCGACGCCTTCGGGCGCCGTCTCAACGCCGGCGGACGCCTGCTCGCCGTAGTGGGGGAAGCGCCGGTCATGGAAGCCCGGCTCATCACCTGTGCCAGCGGCGGGGCGCTTCATGCGGTTGGACTATTCGAGACCTGCATCTCCCCGCTCAAGAATGCGCCGCAGCCCGAAAGATTCGTTTTCTAGCAGCCGGCGGTCAACGCCGCTGTGCTGAACGCATGAGAACGTCCGGAGTTTGGCTGCTCCTCACTGGGCTGTCTCTGGCGGCCGTTCCTCCCATCGCCGACGGCGCCGACCTGCTCTCGGTGTATCGCGAAGCGCGCGATGCCGATGCTGTTTATGCCGGCGCCAGAGCCACCTATCTGGCCGGACAGGAAAAGCTGCCGCAGGGCCTGGCGGGTTTACTGCCGGTGGTGACGCTCACCGCCAACACCCTGTATAACGACCGCGACCTGCAGTTTCGCAACGGCACGCCGGTCAACAGCGGTCGTTTCAATTCGAACGCGCTCAACGTGACGGCCACGCAGCCGTTGTTCCGGCCGCAGAACTGGATCACCTACGAGCAGGCCAAGAACCAGGTTTCCCAGTCCGAGGCCGCCTTCCTGCAGGCGGCGCAGGAATTGATCCTGCGCGTCGCGCAGGCCTATTTCGACGTGCTGCTCGCCGAGAACAACGTCGCGCTGGCCGCCGCCCAGAAGACCGCCTTTTCCGAGCAGCTCGCGCAGGCCAAGCGCAATTTCGAGGTCGGCACCGCGACGATCACCGATTCCAACGACGCCCAGGCGCGCTTCGATCTGGCGGTATCGCAGGAAATCGCGGCGCAGAACGACCTTGAAATAAAAAGGCAGGCGCTGCGCCAGATCATCGGACGGCTGCCGCCCGAGCTGGCGCGATTGTCGCCGCGCTTCACTCCGATGCTACCCAACCCCAACAGCATGGAAAACTGGGTCGAGCAATCGACGCTTTCCAGCCTGCAGATCCGCGTCGCGCAGGCCGCCTTCGACATCGCCGCCCAGGAAGTGCACAAAAATCGCGGCGCGCATCTGCCGACGCTAGATGCGGTGGCGTCGTACAACGACTCCGGTTCGGGTTCAGGGATACAGGGCGGCTCTGGAACCGATACGACCACGCGCTACATCGGGCTGCAGTTGTCGTTTCCGCTCTACCAGGGCGGGCTCACCGCCTCGCGGGTGAGGGAATCGCTCGCCAATCAGGAGAAAGCGCGTTTCGATCTCGAAAATACCCGGCGCACGGTGGCGCTCAACACGCGTGCCTCCTTCCTGAGCGTCACCAATGGCGTCGCGCAGATCAGAGCGCTCGAAGCCGCGCTCATTTCGGCGCAGAGCTCGCTCGATTCGACCCGGCTGGGCCAGGAAGTCGGCGTGCGCACGCAAGTCGACGTACTCAACGCCACCCAGCAGCTGATCTCGACGCGGCGCGACTACGCGCAGGCGATCTATACCTACGCGGTCAACGTGCTGCGGCTCAAGGCCGCGGCCGGCACGCTCACCGAAGACGACGTCACTTACGTCAATCAGTGGCTGGAACGCTAGTCGCCCGGCGCATTTTCCGGGCGATGCGGCTGCGGCGGCGATGAAAAAAACAGCGTTGATCACCGGCATCACCGGCCAGGATGGCGCCTATCTCGCCGAGCTGCTGCTCGCCAAGGATTACGTGGTGCATGGCATCAAGCGCCGCTCTTCGCTGCTCAACACCGAGCGCATCGACCACCTCTATCAGGATCCGCACGTCGGCGACCGCAATTTCATCCTGCATTACGGCGACATGACCGATGCGAGCAGCCTGATCAGGATCATCCAGCACACACAGCCCGACGAGATCTACAACCTCGCGGCGCAGAGCCACGTCGCGGTGTCGTTCGAGGAGCCCGAATATTCCGCGAATACCGACGCGCTGGGCGCACTGCGCGTGCTCGAGGCGATGCGCATCCTCGGGCTCGAGAAAAAAACCCGCTATTACCAGGCGTCGACATCGGAGCTTTACGGGCTGGCACGCGAAAGCCCGCAAACCGAGGCCACGCCGTTCTATCCGCGCTCCCCGTATGGCGTTGCCAAGCTCTACGCGCACTGGATCACCGTCAACTATCGTGAGGCTTACGGAATGTTCGCGTGCAACGGCATACTTTTCAATCATGAGAGTCCCGTCCGCGGCGAGACCTTCGTCACTCGCAAAATCACGCGCGCGCTATCGCGCATCAAGCTGGGGTTGCAGGACTGCCTGTACCTCGGCAACCTCGATGCGCGGCGCGACTGGGGCCACGCGCGCGATTTCGTCGTCGCGCAGTGGCTCATGCTGCAGCAGGACGAACCCGACGACTACGTGATCGCCACCGGCGAGCACTGGAGCGTGCGCGATTTCGTCAACGAGGCCGCACGCGAGCTCGGCATCGAGTTGCGCTGGGAAGGGCATGGCACCGACGAGAAAGGCTACGACAGTCGCGGCACCTGCATCGTCGCCGTCGATCCCCGCTATTTCCGCCCGACGGAGGTTGAGGCGCTGCTCGGCGACGCGACCAAAGCGCGCACCAAGCTGGGCTGGACCCCGCGCGTGAAATTCAGGCAGCTCGTGCAGGAAATGGTGCGCGAAGACTTCAAGTCCGCGGAGCGCGACGCGCTGATCAAGCGCCACGGCTACGCCGCTTACGATCGGCATGAGTAGACCAAGGACTGAGGGCGGAGGACTGAGGACTGAAAAACAAGGCCGAGACTGAAGGAAGCAGTGCGATGGGTAACAAACGCGCGGGAGCTCGCCGATTCGAAGACTTGGTTGCGTGGCAGAAGGCCCGGCTCATCACACAAGAGGTCTATGCGATAACCAGCCAAGGAGCGATC
>JBKJZR010000281.1:0-3670 GCA_046715035.1 Burkholderiales bacterium
GTGCCGACGTCGTCGAACACTTTGAGGAACACCAGTGCGGCGCCGGCAAGATAACCCGGCATCGCCAGCGGGAAGACGATCCGCCAGAACAAGCGCCACCCGCTGGCGCCGAGGTTTTGCGCGGACTCTTCCATGGCGCTGTCGATGTTGGCGAGTGCAACGGTGAGGTTGAGCAGGATGAATGGAAAATAGTGCAGCGCCTCGACGAAAATCACGCCGTTAAGCCCGTCCATGAACGGGATCGTGAACCCGAACGCGTCGTTGAGAATCAGATTGACCGAGCCGCTGCGGCCGAACATGAGCTGCATCGCCGCCGCGCCGACGAATGGCGGCATGATCAGCGGCAGCACGCCCAGCGTCTGGATGAGCACGCTGCCGCGGAACTGGAAGCGCACGGTAAAATAGGCGAGCGGCAGCGAAATGATCGACGCGATCAGCACGCTCATGCAGCCGACGATCAGGCTGTTGTAGAACGACTCGCGCATGAGCGTGAGCTGGAAAAACGAATGGAAATGCGACAGCGTAAAGCCGCCGTCGCTCGTGAATGCGACGTAGGTCACCGTGATGACCGGCACGATCAGGAACAGCAGCAGGAAGGCGGCGATCGAAAGCGCGACTGCCGCCTGCGCCCAGTTGACGCGTGCAGTCATCGCCAGGTGCGCTCCCGGAAGTCAGGCATCCAGCGTGAAGCCATCGAGCGAAATCTCCGCGGGCCGATCCGATGCGAGGTCCGCCATGATTTTGCCGCAGCCGCAGGCGAGCGTGAATCCCAGCGCGCCGTGACCGATGTTGACCAGCAGGTTCGCATAAGGCGTCGGCCCGAGCACCGGCGTGCCTTTCGGCGTCGCCGGCCGCAGACCGCACCAGGCGTTGGGGTCGGTAAAATCGGCGCATCCCGGGAAGGTCATCTCGACCTGTTGCAACAACACTTTGATCCGCGCGGGGTCGAGATCGGCGCGGTAATTGGTGATGTCCGCCATGCCCGCGACACGCAGCTCGTCGCCGAGGCGGGCGTAAACGACTTTGCGCTTGTGGTCGGTGATGCTGATATACGGAGCGCAGCCGCCGCCGCGGATGGGCAGGGTGAGGCTGTAGCCTTTCAATGGGTAGATCGGCGGGTCGATGCCGATCGCGCGCAGCATGAAAACGCTCTGCGCGCCGAGTGTCACGACGTAGCAGTCTGACTCGACGTCGCCTGCGTGGGTGCGCGCGGCGGCAATGCGGCTGCGGTCGCGGACGAGCTCCGTGATGCGCGTGCCAAACTGAAAGGCGACGGGCCGCGGCTGCGCGCGCAGCACGCGCTCGAGGCTCATACAAAAGCGGTAACAGTCGCCGGCGTCTTCGCTCGGGGTGTAGATTCCGCCGGTGATCTCCGCGGCGAGGTGCGCGAGCGCCGGCTCGAGCGCGACACACGCTGCGGCGTCGAGAGCTTCCTGTTCGCAGCCCAGCGAGCGCTGATAATCCATGCCGTTCACCGCGTCCGCGAACGCGTCGCGGTGCGAATAGAACACGAGCTTGCCGTTGCGCACGTAGTCGAAATCGAGCGCCTCGGCTTCCACCATCGCGTGCATGAGCCTGCGGCTGTAGAACGACAGCCGCAGGAGGCGCGCGGTCGTCAGCTCGCTTTGGGCGGCGTTACACGCGAGCACGAATTGCAGGCACCAGCGCCACTGATAGTAATCGAGGCGCGGCGAGAATCGCAGCGGCGAGTCGCGCCGCAGCAGCCACGGCGGCACTTTGGGGAGCACACCGGGGCCCGCGAGCGGCGCAACGTAGCAGTAGGAGAGTTGGCCACCGTTGGCGTAGCTCGTCTCGAGCCCCACGCCCGCATTGCGTTCGATCACGGTGACGTCGTGCCCGGCACGCGACAGGTAATACGCCGAAGTCATGCCGGCGACCCCGGCGCCGAGCACGCAGACTTTCATTAGAATCCATCTCAAAAATCAGGAAAGGCGATTCAGCCGCAGATAAACAAAGATGAACGCAGATAGACGCGAATACCTTACCTTGTTAACGGCGTCGTTGGCTGCGAATTGTCTGTGTGCATCATTTCGCCAGCGCCGCGGCCTGGTTGGCGAGCTCGACCGCGCGCGCGTAATTCTTGCGCGCGGTGTTGCCCCAGTACTCTTCCAGACCGGTCACCTGCTTGGTCTTTTCGGCATCGCGCTTGGTGTTGCGATAAAGGGCCAGAAAATCCTTGTCCTTCGATTTCTGCTCGGACACCACCGGCGAGTAAGCGAGATCGCGCGCTTCATTGAGCAGTTGCTGCGCCTGCACATTGCTCCTGGCAGCGAGCTTCGCCGCGGCGTCGTTGATCGCCTTGGTGGCTGCGACCAGCTCCTTGTGGCGGAACGTGATCGTGTGGTCGAAGATCGAGCTCACCACGTAATAGCGTGATTCGGAGAGCTCGGAATCGAAATTGACCTTGGCCTTGATCGTGCCCGCATAAGGATTGGGATAGCCGGCCGGCGCCTTCTTGTAAACAGCGGGCAGCACGGGCAGCCGGCTAATCTTTGGATCGAGCAACAGTTCCTGCCCTTCGGAAGACAGCGTGAAGGCGATGAATTTCTTGGCGCCTTCGGCGTTTTTAGCATTGGCAACGAGCGCGATGTTGGCGGGCACGATCGCGGTCACCGAAGGATAGACGAAGCCCACCGGAAAGCCCGACGCCCGGGCCGCGAGGCCAAAGAAGTCGATGACCAGCCCGAGGCCGTACTGCCCGTTGTTCACGCCGTCGGGCACCCCGAAGCTGCGCTCGGTGATCGCCGCGCAATTGCCGGCTATCATCAGCATCTGGCGCCAGCCCTTGTCCCAGCCTTCGCCCTGCAATATGGTTTCGACCGTCAGGTGCGTCGTTCCCGACCGCGACGGCGACGAAACCGCGACGTGTCCGAAGTAGACCGGCTTCATGAGATCGGACCATTCGCGCGGCTCGGGCAGCTTGTTGGCCTTGAGATAGCGGGTGTTCCACATGATGCCGTAGCCCGCGAGCGCCTGGCCGATGTAAAAACCCTTCGGATCGTTGATCGGGTAGTTGCCGATTTTGGCGGGAACCTCCTTCGCCGGCGACTCGATTTTGGCGAGCAGCTTTTCCGCGGCCAGCACCTCGAAAGCGTCGGGGGCGGAGACCCAGAACACGTCGGGTTTGTTGGTGGCCGGGGCTTCGCGGATGTAGGCCACGCCGGCGGGCGTGGGCTTGTTGAGAATTTCCACCTTGATGCCGGGGTTCTTTGCCTCAAAGGCTTTTTTGTACGCCTCGGTGAGCTCCTTGGGGAACGAGGTGACGATGACGACCTGCTGCTGCGCAAATGCGCCCGCGGACGCGAGCCACAACCCTGCGGCGCAGGCGACAAATTTAAGCTGTTTCAAGATGACCACCTCATAGTCAAACCGGGTCGCCGCAATGTTACAGTCGGGGCTTGAGAAACGCTACACGCGTGTGGTCCGATGCACTTGAAATCCCGGCCGCCAACCCAATTTACTTCCAGCGTTTTAGAATAAGAGATACATCATCTCCATAGCAATGCACGCGTAGCGCAGGCGACTCGCCTGCATTAAACCCGGAGCAGGCGGGGTCGCCTGCGCTACCCTGGTTTTGAAATGCGCTCTTGGAATTTGAATATAAACGGAGTTTTCGATGACGACCGCAACCAAGGAAACGCTCGGTTTC
>JBKJZR010000282.1:0-25176 GCA_046715035.1 Burkholderiales bacterium
AGGCTGTCGCGCCCGCGGCGCATGTGCTACAACCGGGCACATGTTCGTTACTCTGACTTTCGCGCTGGCGCTGTTCAACATGGTCAGCATCGGCGCGACCCGCGTGCTGGTCACGCTGTATGCGCTCGAGCTGGGCGCTCAGCCGCTGACGGTCGGCCTGCTGGCGGCGACGTTTGCGGTGTTTCCGATGCTGCTTTCGTGGACGGCCGGCAAGCTATCGGACCGCTACGGCCCGCGCCGGCCGCTCACGTTCGGCGCGGCAATCGGCGCGTGCGGCCTGCTGCTCGCGTATTTTTTTCCATTGCTGCCCGTGCTGTTCATCGCCGCGGCGGTCGGCGGGCTCTCGGCTACCTTCTACAACCTCTCACTGCAGAACCTGATCGGCATGGTGAGCAACGAGAGCAACCGCGCGCGCAATTACAGCAACTATTCGATGGTGATCGCGCTGGCCAACGCCATCGGTCCGCTGCTCGCGGGACTGTCGATCGACCGCTTCGGATACGCACCTGCTTTCTTATGCGTCGCGAGCCTGATGCTGGTGCCGATCGTCCTGCTCGCAGTCTGGGGCGGCATGCTGCCCGGCGGCAGGCGCGATCGGGCGCCCGGGCTCAGCATCCGCAGCACGCTGACCAACCCGCAGATATGGCCGATCCTGGCGGCGAGCAGTATCGCGCAGGCCGGGATCGAGCTGTTCCAGGTGTACCTGCCCGTCTACGGGCACGCGCAGGGACTCTCCGCATCCGCGATCGGCGCCATCATCGCGACCTCCGCGGCGGGCGGCTTCACGGTGCGCCTCATGCTCACGCGGCTGATCCGCTGGTCGAGCGAAGAAAAAGTTCTCGCCTACGCGCTGTTCGTCGGCGCGCTCAGCTTCGTTGCGGTGCCGTTCTTTCAGACCGCGTTCGTGCTGGCGCTGATCGCTTTCGTCTTCGGCTTCGGCATCAACTGCTCCCAGCCGATCGCGCTGATGCTGCTCTACGCGCGCTCTCCGCAGGGACGCTCGGGTGAGGCGCTCGGCCTGCGTTTCGCCGTCGATCACGCAGCGCGGCTCGTCAGTCCTGTGGTGTTCGGCATGGTTGCCGGCGCGCTGGGGCTCGGCGCGGTGTTTTGGATCAACGCGCTCGTGCTCGCGGCGGGCGGCGTGGTCACGCGCCTGGACGCCCGCCGGGCGGACGCGCACAGGAAAGAATAATCACGCTGTCCGCGAAACTCTGGTGAGTTCGGCGTCGCAAGTCCTTACGGAGCCCATGCGGCCCATTCGCGCTGAAAGGACGACCGGGTAGGGAGCAGGCCTGACCCTCATGCACGGAGATTTTCACGGTCCGCGATGTTCATCCTTCGACTCCGCTGCGCTGCGCTCAGGACGAACGAGGCGGAAGGTGTGCGGTGCGCTCAGGACGAACCGATGGAAGGTCACATGGGTGTCCCGACAATCCGTTCGCCCTGAGCGCAGGCGTCGTATGCCGGAGTCGAAGGGTCCACTCGAAGTTGAAATCTGGGCGAGTGCACGTCAATCCGTTCGCCCTCGCGCGCAGGCGTTTGCGCCGGAGTCGAAGGGCCAAGCCCCGTGAGATGGTTTGAAGCAACCCAATCGCGTGCCCGCAACGGGTGAGCGCAGCGGGTAGCGCCGGTTACTCCGGCTGTATCTTCGCGTCGCGGATCACTTTGCCCCACTTCGCGATCTCCGCGCGGATGTAGCGTTCGAAAGCCGTTGGCGTCAGCGTTTCGGGCTCGGCGCCCTGCGCGAGAAACTTCTCGCGCACGTCGGGCATGGCCACGATGCGCGCGAGCTCGCGGTTGAGCCGGTCGATGACCGGTTTCGGCGTTCCGGCGGTGGCGAGCACGCCGTACCAGTTCGTCACTTCGTAGCCCGGCAGCGTTTCCGCGATGGCGGGCAGCTCGCCCATGGCGGAGGCGCGCTTCAAGCTGGTTACGCCGAGTGCCCGCAGTTTTCCCGACTTCACGTGCGGCAGCACCGAGAGCGTGCTGGTGATCGTGTACGACACGTGGCCGCCGAGCAGATCGGTAATCGCCGGGGCCGCCCCTTTGTAATGGATGGTCGCGACGTCGATGCCCGCCATCGCGCGGAACAGCTCGCCGCCGAGATGCGATGACGTTCCCGCGCCGGGCGATGCAAAGTTGAGCCTCCCGGGCTGCGCTTTCGCGACCGCGATCAGCTCCTTCACCGTCGCAGCGGGAACCGCGGGATGGACTGCCAGCACGTTGAGCGCGTTCGCGAGCAGCGTGACCGGCGCAAAATCCTTGACGGGGTCGAACGGCATCTTTGTGAACAGCCCGGGGTTGATCGTGAAGTTCGCGTTGCCGAGCAGCAGCGTGTAGCCATCGGGCTGCGCGTTGGCCACGACTGCGGCGCCGATGTTGGCGCTCGCGCCGGGGCGGTTGTCGACGACGACCTGCTGGCCCAGCGCTTCGGACAATTTGGCGCTGACGAGGCGTCCGATGATGTCGGAGCCTCCGCCCGGGGCGAACGGCACCACCAGGCGCAGCGGCCGGTTGGGGAACGGCGGCTCGGCAGCCGCAGCGAGGCCTGCAAAGGCCGCCGCCAGCGCAGCGAATATCGCGCGCGTCATCATTTCTTCGCCGCTTGCTTCCGTGCGGCCGCTCTGCGAACCGGCTTCGCCGGCGTGCTTTGCCTGCGCGCTGCTTTGCCAGACGCAGTTTTCGCCGGCGTGAGCCGCTGCGTGATGGGCGCGACGCTGTCGAGCTTGTCGAGCCGGCCGACGAGGTCGATGATTTCCCCGGTGCACCCGGCGCCGAGGTGATCCTGGGTGAGCTCGCGAAACTTCTCGCAGGCGAGCTCCCAGTTGAGATAAAGGTGCGCGAGGTCGATGTCGTCGCCGGTGCCGCGCAGCGTCGTGCCGTCCGCCATTTCGATCTCCATCTCGAGCGCCCAGCCGTTGATGCCCGTCACTTCGGTAAGCTCGATCTTGCGCGTCAGGTCGTACAGCTCGCGGCGCTTCTGCAGCCGGCGCACGGTATCGATGCCCATCCGGCCTGCGATCAGCACTGCCGCGATCGCGAACGGCTTGCTGATAAGGCACTGGTCTATCGTTTTGAACGGCCCCTGGTAGGGAATACCCGCGTAGTTCATGCGCTCGTGCGAGCCTGACTTGGGGATCGACACGCGAATCCTGCGAATGCGGCCGATGTCGGGGTGGTGCCGGTCGTGCAGCGCGAGCGCGACGGCGGCGCTGCCCTGGTTGGCGCCGCCCGAGGCGTAGCGCTTGAAGCAGGTGTCCATGATGTGGAAGTGCGAGCCGAGTTGGTCGAGCGCCGCTTCCTGGCCTTCGGTCGTTCCCGCGAAGCTGCGGTTCACGCCATGCGAGCCCTCGAAGATCCGCTTGGCGCCCACCAGCCCATTTGCCGCCAGCGTCGCCGCGAGGATGCCGGCGCGCGAACCGAACGCCTCCTGAAACGACCACTCCATCGACCCGTCGATCCACGGCTGCAGCACGCCGCCGCACATGCTGCCTGCGCAGCCGAGTGCGGCTTCGAACTGCGGGCGCGCGAGGCCGATCATGCGTCCGGCGACCGTCGCCGCGCCGAAGTAGCTGTAAACGGAGCTGACCCTGAAGCCGCGCGTGAAGCCGGGCACCGACAGCGTGCCGGCGCGGTCCTCGACGTCGTAGCCGGCGACCACCGCCGCGAGCACTTCCTTGCCGGTGCGGCCGTGCTCCTCCGCCATGGCGAGGGCGGTGGGCACGACGGCTGCGCCGATGTGCGCGTGGCTCACCTGCAGCCAGTCGTCCTGCAATATGCAATGCGAGGCGACCGAGTTCGGCAGCACCGCGTCCACGGCGCGCAGCTTCGCGCCGCTCATCCACACACGCGCTTTGCCCGGCGCGCCCAGCGCCATCGCGCCTTTCAGCGCGACTTTCGCATTCCCGCTGCCGTAGCCGCCGACCGAAACGCCGAGAATATCGAGGATGCACGTCTTGGCTTTGGTGACGACGTCCGTGGGAATCGCGCTGAAGCGCAGTCCGTGCGCGAACCTGGCAAGCTCAGTTGCAATCATGAAGTTTTTCCTCGAAAGTTTGCTGGTGGGTCCAATTTTGCCAGCTTGACGCAGAAATCGCCGGCGCGGTTGCGTTTCTCGCACTGGCGCACACGTCGTTCATCACCGGCATTAAGCTGCCGATCGACGGCGGGCGGTCGGCAGCACTGCTGTAGCCGAGCGGCGCGCCGCAGGATATAATTTTCCAATACACCTTCGATACACATAGAGGTCTCATGCGCACCAACATTGTTCTCGATGACAAACTTGTTTCCAGGGTGATGAAACTCGCCAACGTGAAGACGAAGCGCGAAGCCGTACATGTGGCATTGAGCGATTTTGTGAGAACCCGCTCACGGCCCGATTTGCGCAGGATCTACGGCATCGGTGGCCTGGATCCGGCCTACGACTACAAAAGACTACGCACGGGCAGGTAGTGCTTCTGGTCGACACCTCGGTCTGGATGGATTTCCTGGCGGCGCGGGAGACGCGAGCGGTCACGTACTTTCGCAAGCAGCTTGACGAGCGCCAGGCGTGTGCGCTGACTGAACTGATTTACCTGGAAGTTCTGCAAGGCATTCGCGACCCTGCGACTGCACGCAAGGTCGCCGCTTACCTGCGGAGACAAGTGCTGCTGAATCCGCGCAATGATCTGCGTACGTACGAGTCGGCGGCAAATCTTTATCGGCGTTGTCGCGCGGCGAGATTTACAGTTCGCAGCACGATCGATTGTCTGGTAGCTCAGATTGCCATCGAGTACGGCGTAATTCTGGTGCACAGCGATCGTGACTATGAACAGATTGCGAAAGTCGAGCCCGGGCTGAAACTGGCGCCGTAGATCTGGGGCGAGCATCGGCATTAGAAATTACCGCAGGTTCAGTTCGCCTTGATCCCCGCCTGCCTGATGATCTTCGCGAACTTCGCGGTGTCGGTGCGAACTAGCTGTTCGAATTCATTCGTGCTGCCGCCCAACACGTCGAAACCCTGCTCGAGCAGGCGCTGCGAGACGTCTCCCGAGCTCAGCGCCTTGTTAGCGTCTTGATTGATCTGCTGCACCACCGCCTGCGGCGTGCCCGACGGTACGACCAGACCGAACCAGTTCCTGAATTCGTAGCCGGCAACCGTTTCGCCGATCGCGGGTATGTCCCTGGCAACGCCGGAGCGCTTGGAATCGGTGATTCCCAGAATGCGGATCTTTCCTGCCTTGTGCTGCGGGAGGAGATTGGGCAGCCCGGTCATGACGAGCGGAATCTGGTTCGCGATCACGTCGATCATCGCGACGTTGCCGCCCTTGTAGCTGATGTGAACGATATCGATGCCGGCAGCCGCCTTGAAGATCTCGCCGGCGAGATGGCCGCCGCTGCCGATCCCCGCCGTTCCGTAAGAGAGCGCGCCCGGCTGCACCTTGGCCATGTCGATCAGCTCCCTGATCGAGCCGGCTTTGAACGAAGGATGGGTGCCGAGCGCCATCGGCTGCGCCGCGAGCAGGATCACGGGCCGCAGGTCGCGGGCGGCGTCGTAAGGCAGGGTCTTGTGCAGCGCCGGATTGGCGGCAAGCGAATTCGGTGACAGATAGATCGTGTAGCCGTCGGGGCTGGATCTGGCCGCCAGCTCCGTGGCGAGGATCGTGGCGCCCCCCGGTCGGTTGTCGACGACGACCTGCTGTTTCCACAGCTCGCTCAGGCGCTGCGAAACCACGCGCGCCACGAGGTCGAACGTGCCGCCCGCGGCGAACGGCACGATGACGCGCACGGGCTTGGTAGGGTAAGTCTGCGCGGTCGCGCACGCGGCGGCCATCAGCACGGCGCCGGCCGCAAGGCGCAGCGGGAAGCCTCTGATCATGCGTCCTCCTGGGTGGAACATGGCTTGGGATTGTAATTTGCACCACTCATACGTATGATACCTATCATTAATCCGAAAGCCAACCGACCGGTTAGCGCAGGCTCGCGCATGAAGATCGACCGCATCTCGCTGTATCACATCAGGCTGCCGCTCGCGAAACCGTATCGGGTGTCGTTTCGCACCTATACGGACTTCGAACCCATCTTGGTGGAGGTGCGCAGCAGCGAGGGCGGCGTGGGATGGGGCGAGGCGTATATCCCGGCGGGCTCGACGGCCGAAACCACCGAAAGCGGCTGGCAGTTCTGCCGCGAGTACGCGCGCGCGCTGCTTGGTAAAACCGCTGCCGAAGCGAAATCCAGACTGGACGGCGCGGTAGCGTCGGCGCCGTTCGCTGCGACCGCCATGCTGACCGCGCTGGCGATGCTCGAACGACATGCCGCTCTGCAGACTGCGGAAGAAACGCGCCTGCCGCTGCTGGTGCCGGTGTCTGGAAAGACCGCGCCCGAAATTGCCGACGAAGTCGAACGTCTGCTCGCGGCAGGCTACCGCACGCTCAAGGTCAAAGTCGGCTGGGACGTCGCCGGGGATCTGGCGCGGGTGGCGATGGTGCAGCGGGCGGTGAGCGGGCGCGCGACAATTACGATGGACGCCAACCGCGGCTACGACGAGGCGCAGGGCTGCCGCTTTGCAGCGGCGCTGGATCCGCAGGATATTGCGCTCTTCGAGCAGCCCTGCGAAGCCGATGCGTGGGAAGCGAACGCAGCGGTGGCGCGTGTTTGCAAAGTGCCGCTGATGCTCGACGAGTCGATCCGATCGGTGGCGGACATCGAACGCGCGGCCACGGTCCCCGGCGTGACGCTCGTCAAACTCAAACTGAAACGCATCGGCGGCGTGGAGCGTGCCATGGCCGCACTCGGACGCGCGCGCGAAGTCGGGCTCGACGTGTGTCTCGGTGATGGCGTCGCCACCGAAATCCTGTGCTGGGCCGAGGCGTGCGTCGGGCGCAATTTTCTGCAGCGCGCCGGCGACATGAATGGATTCCTCAAGCCCACGACGCGCCTTTTCAAAGAGCCGCTCGGTTTCGAGCGTGGCTCGCTCGTGATCAGACCCAGATTCTGGCCCGAAGTCGATACCGCGGTGGTAAAAGCCCATGAGATGCGCAGCGAACACTACGCGCCGGCCGCGGTTTTCTGAGCGCTTAGATTCCGCCCTCGACGATCTGATAATGGTGATTGGCAGCTTCATGTACCCGCCTGCGAAACTCGACCGGAACGTCGTTATAGGTGTACGCGACGCGGTCGACTCGCAGCACGGGATCGTCAGCGCCGATACCGAGCACGCGGGCCATGCGCGCGCCTGCCCTCACGGCGTGGACCTGCTCCTTGATGCGGATGACGTTGACGCCGCACACCTTCTGGTAAACGGCGTACAGGTTCTCGTCGCTTTCGCGTATCGCCCTCGCCGTCATGCCCACGAACAGGCGCGCCGGCAGCATGATGGACATCGTGGCGACCGGACGGGTTTCGTGCCTGAGCAGGCATTCGACGCGGAGCAATGGCGTCCTGGTGCCCGGCGTCAGCTGCAGGTGGGCGGCCGTCTGCGCGTCAGGCGCAGCGACCCGGGTGAGTGACAGCAGATGGCGCTCGTGCAGAATTTTCACGCCGTCGTTGCGGAACAGGTGGGTGAACTGGTAACGCTGGCGCTGGCGGTCGTGGCGCGCGACGAACGTGCCCTTACCTTGTTTGCGCACGAGAATATTGGCCGCGACCAGGTCGCCAATGCCGGCACGGATCGTGAATACCGCGACCCCGAAACGTTCGGCAAGCTGGGTTTCGGTGGGGATGCGCTCGCCGGGTTTCCACTCGCCGCGCGCAAGGCAATCGAGGATCTGCCGCTCCACCTGCTTGTAGAGCGGCTGCGCAGCCTGCATCCCGAGTTTGGTGTTCAGCGCGTCGCGGCGCATGCCAGAATTTGACCGGTAGCCAGGGTGGCGACAGTATATTGAAAGCGCGGCGGGGAGTCATACGCATCATCCAGTCCAAGGAGAACGCAATGCCAACTGCACAACGAATTCAATCCTCGATCGCGCCTTCGCGCTGCGTAGTGGTGCCCAGCGGCAGGGCATGCGGCGCCGAGATTCGCAATGTCGATCTCAACAATCTTGACGATGCGGCGTTCGCCGCGATCCAGCAGGCGATCAACGAGCATCTCGTGCTGCTGTTTCGCGGCCAGCAGCTGGACAACGCACATCTGCTCGAGCTCGGCCGCCGCTTCGGCGAGATCGAGCTGCCGGGAATGAGCATCATCGGCAAGCCGTACATCGACGACTACCCCGAGCTGCTGGTGATCTCGAACATCGTCGAAGAAGGCAAGCCGCAGGGCAACCTCGGCGCCGGCGAGGCGATCTGGCACACCGACATGTCGTATCGCGACGTGCCGATCTCCTACGCGATACTCAACGCTGTGGAGCTTCCGCCGTCCGGCGGCAACACCTATTTCGCGAATCAGTATCTCGCCTACGAGTCGCTGTCCGATGAGCTCAAGCGCAGCCTTGCCGACAGGCAGCTGATCCACGACGAGACCTACAACAGCGCCGGGCAGCTGCGCAAAGGTTTCAGCGAAGTCACAGACCCGCGACAGGCACCGGGCGCGCGCCATCCGCTGTTCCGCACGCATCCGCTCACCGGCCGCAAGGCGCTGTACCTCGGACGCCGCACGAACGCGTACATCATCGGTCTGCCGCTCGAGGAGAGCGAGCGCCTGCTCGACGAGCTGTGGGCGCATGCATCGCGGCCTGAGCTCGTGTGGTGCCAGGAATGGCAGATGGGCGACGTGCTTGTCTGGGACAATCGCTGCCTCGTGCATCGCCGCGATGCATTCGACAACACCACGCGCCGCAAGCTGCATCGCGTCCAGATCAAAGGCCAGCGGCCGGCGTAACAGCAACGCGCCTTCGCGGAGATGACGCAACTTACGCTATACGACCATCCCGGATCGACTAACAGCTATAAAGTGCATTTGCTGTTCTCGCTGCTGCGAGTTTCGTAAGCCGCTGGCTGCAGCCAGGGTAACGCAATGGCTGGCGCTCTCGCCAAGCGAGTTGTTGCATGGCGTGGTTCGCGTCCGGCATATCGAGCGCGGCAGCCGGGCGGGGGATGTAGGCGACGCGCGCCGCATCGCCGCTGCCGGGCTCTTTGCGCTTGAGCACCAACTAGCGCAAGAGCCATGGCTGTTGGGCGGAAGCCCGACGATCGCCGATATCGCCTGTTATCCGCATACGGCTCGCGCAGCGGAGAGTGGTTTTGACCTGCGTGCGTACCCGTCGATAGCGCATGGCTCAAACGTACGGAATCTCTGAGCGGCTGGAGGCCAAGAGAGGCGAGCGCTCAGCGTCCATGGCGATAAGCGCATCACTCGGTGAGGCATTGCATCTGTTTAACGTTCACCGTGTCCTGCCGCCTGCGCGAGCCTCGCGGCCAAGCCGCATGATGCGCCAACTGGGCTAGAATCGAGCTGGCGATGTCGTCGCCGCATTCGCGCCCGACAAAGTCCCAACACATTCCTGGAGCGCCAGCCATGCCGATTGCCCGCGTAGCGACCGACCTCGACATGCATTACGTGATCGACGACTACACCGATCCGTGGCGCGAGGCGGAAACCATATTGATGATCCACGGCAATGCCGAGCGCGGCCAGTCGTGGTACGGGTGGGTGCCGCACCTCGCGCGCGAGTTTCGCGTGGTGCGCCCGGATACGCGCGGTTTCGGCGCATCGACGGCGATGCCGCGCGATTTCAAGTGGAGCATCGACCTCATCATCGACGACTTCCTGAGTTTGATGAAGATCCTCGGCATCGAGCGCTGCCACCTGATCGCGGCGAAGCT
This sequence comes from Burkholderiales bacterium, assembly GCA_046715035.1. Lineage (GTDB taxonomy): Bacteria > Pseudomonadota > Gammaproteobacteria > Burkholderiales > SG8-41 > PALSA-1004. Next base: position 9,742 of record JBKJZR010000282.1, read on the forward strand.
CGGTGGCACGATCGCGCGCCGCTTCGCCGCACGCTGTGCGCAGCAGGTGCTCACGCTCACCGTGGCCGGCACACCGCCGCCCAAGTGGGATCGCATGGGCGCGAAGGCAGCGCACGGCGTCGAGGAGCTCGAGAAGGCCGGCGTCGAAGCATGGGCGCGCAAGAACATGGCGGGCCGCCTCGGCAGCAGCTTTCCGCCCGCAGGCGTCGAATGGTGGACGCAGCTCATGAGCAAGACCGCGATTTCGACGCTCGCAGGATTCGGCGAAACCGTGCCGTATACGGACATCAGCGCGGACCTGCCGCGCATCCAGTGCCCGACGCTGGTCATCACTACCGCGCAGAGCGCGCTCGGGTCGGTCGAGCAGACGCGCGAGTGGCAGGTAAAGATCCCCAATTCGCGCCTGCTTGTGCTGCCGGGAGATTCGTATCACGTGGCGGCGACCGATCCCGACCGCTGTGCCCAGGAAACGCGCGACTTCATTCACAGCTCCCGGGCCGGCGCCACGGCTAAGCGATGAACGCGGCGGGAACAAGCGGCTGGCGTGCAGACGCGCGCACCACTGCTGCCGCGCAATGGGCACCGCTCCGCGCTGGAATATCGCGCCCGGCGGGTGAAGGAATGTCTTTTGTAAATTCCCTAAGGAAACGCTGATCTAAAGGTCGAATAAATAAAATGTCGTCATTCCAGCGCACGCTGGAATCCACTAAAATCAATGCACTCCGGATGCCATCCTTCGGCCAGCTCAGGACTAAAGGCCGCGGGCATGTCGGTTGACTGGCTTAATCAGCGCTTTGGTTTAACGCGAACCGCCAAAACCCGGCCACGCCACGCAAGTCGCGCGCAGGCGCGCGAAAACGCGAATGCAGGAACTGCTCATCGTGTTTCACTCCATGACGGGTGGCGCACGCCAGATGGCGGAAGCCGCGGCGTCGGGCGCACGCAGCGAAACCGGGGTTGAAGTGCGTCTCGTGCGCGCCGCCGAAGCGGGTGGCAGCGATGTGCTGAGCGCCGCCGGTTATCTGTTCGTGACGCCCGAAAACCTCGCGGCGATGTCGGGGGTCATGAAAGATTTTTTCGACCGTACCTACTATGCCGCCCTGGACCGAATTGCCGGCCGCCCGTACGCGTCGCTCATCTGCGCCGGCAGCGACGGCCAGAACGCCGCGCGCCAGATCGCCCGCATCGCCCAGGGCTGGCGCCTGAAGCCCATTGCCGAGCCGCTGATCGTGTGCACGCACGCGCAGACGCCCGAGGCGATACTCGCCCCCAAGACGGTGGCTGCTGACGATTTGCGCCGCTGCGAGGAAGCCGGCACGGCGATCGCGGCGGGGCTCGCGCTGGGGATATTCTGAGCCGCCATTAAATGTCATCGCTCAGCGCGCTGCTCTCGGCCGCCCCCCGCGAGATCGGAGCTGCCGCGACGCGCACGTAATGCGTGCCCTTGGTGAGAAGTCGCGAGGGGCGGGGATCAAGGCAGAATCAAAGGCCACATGGACAGTCCGGTGCGCATCGACAAATGGCTGTGGGCGGCGCGTTTCTTCAAGACCCGCGCGCTCGCGCAGGGGGCTGTCGTCGGCGGGAAGGTGAAGCTGCGCGGCGAACGCGTCAAACCCGCGAAAGAGCTGCAGGTCGGCGACGAACTGGCGATTCGCATCGGCGAGTTCGAGTGGCACGTCACGGTCACGCGACTCGCTGACCGCCGCGGACCGGCGGATGTCGCGCGCACGCTATACGAAGAACAGGAGGCGAGCCGCGCGCAGCGCGCGGCGCAGATCGCAGACCGGCGCGCGCAAGGCGGCCTGTGGGGAGAACGCAAGGGCCGGCCGACGAAGCGCGAAAGGCGCCGCATCATCCGCTTTCAGCAGGAAACCTGAGCAAGCGGCAATCGACGTTACGGAAACGGGTTGCGGTAAAACTCAATTTTCCTTCACATCGTTCGTCCTGAGCTAGTGTGATGTCCCGTTGATAACTTGCAATATAAAAGTGCCGTCTTGCCGGCGAAAGCCGGCATCCAGATATCTGGAGCCACGCCTGGATCCCAGCGTTCGCTGGGATGACACTGATTAAAGAAACTTGCGGGACACGACACTAGCGCAGCGCAGTCGACGCATGAAGTGACTTTATCGTCTACGCCTACGTCTTGCCAGGGGACCAATCAGGCCTCGCGCGGTTTGGGGTACACCTGTACCTTGACGCTCGTATCGAGCGGAATTCTGCGCTCGCCGAGCGTCAGCGGCTCGGTCAGCGTGCGCTGCAGCTTTTCCATGACGAGGTGTGCCTGGCCGTCCGCGTCGAGGTCTTCGAGCAGCACCGCGAGCTCATCCTTATCGATGCGCGCCATGGAATCGGTGGTGCGCACGCACATCCCGAGCCGCTGCGCGAGCATGCGGGCCGCTGCATCGCGCTCGTTCTGGTCTTTGCTCTCCGGCGGGAACGTAAGGTAGATCGAAAGCACTGCGAACCTGCGTTTGTTGCGCACGGCGCGCGCCGACGCGGCCTTGAACTGAACGGCGAATGCATCGGCGGTCAGAAGCCCCGTAATCGGGTCGTGCAGTGGGGATTGCGATGCGGTCTGGGCCGGTTCCACGAAACCGCGGACGCTGCGCAGTTCAGCCGTCAGCGTGGTGACGTCGCGGCGGGCCTGCGCCAGATTCTCAAGGACTCGACGCTCTATTTCGGCCAGCTCGGTTTCTCGCACCTGGGATCTCCCGCTTCGCAGTAACGACGGTCGCCGCCGTCTCTTTAGCAGCGGTCGCTATGCTCTCATGCAGGGCGCGGGGGTCGCAAGGATTTCGTGCCACGCGCGACCGAAAACCGTGCGCGGTCGGGCGGGCTGCAACAGATGCCAAGCGCATGCCGGGCCGTCCACGCCCACTCGCCACGCTGGCGCGACATAGAAAAAAAGGCAGCGGCAGATCGCACCGCACGAGTGCCGCATATCCGAGCGCACGTCGCGTCGTTACTCGGGTTTGAGTCCGATCGCCTTCACGACCTTCGCGAATTTCGCCTGCTCGGCGACCAGGAAAGCCCGCGTCTGCTCGGGTGTAGTCATGACCGGCTCGGCCGTCTGCTGGGAGAGGCGCTTCTTCAGTTCGTCGGATGCCAGTGCTTTCACGAGCTCACCGTGCATGCGCATCACGATGGTGCGTGGCGTGCCTCCGGGGAAGGCGAGGCTGTGAAACTCCTGCACTTCGTAGCCCTTCACGCCCGACTCGTCTATCGTTGGCAGCGCGGGGAGAAACTGCGACCGCGTGAGCCCGGTTACCGCGAGCCCCCGCAGCCGGCCCGACTGGATGTGCGGAAGCGCATTGAGCATGTTGAGGAAGTTCATCTGGATCTCGTTGCCGAGCTGTGCATTCATGGCGAGCGCGCCGGCTTTGTAGGGCACATGGACGAGCTCGGTGCCGGTGAGCGACGCGAACAGCTCGCCCATCAGGTGGGTGATGCCGCCGGTGCCGCCGGACCCGTAACGGATCGTCGCCGGCTTGGCCTTGGCCAATGCGACGAGCTCACCCACGGTTTGCGCGGGCAGGCTCGGGTGCACCACGAGCGTATTGGAGATGTTTGCGAACAGCATGATGGGCTCGATGCTGCTGCGCAGGTCGTAAGGCACGTTGACGTGCACGCTGGGCGCGATGGTCTGGCTGCTGCCGACGACGATCAGCGTATACCCGTCGGGCGTCGATTTGACGCCGATCTCCATGCCGATGCGGCCGGTGGCGCCGGGACGGTTGTCGATCACCACCTGCTGCCCCAGTTGCTCGCCCAGCCGCGCGCCGACGATGCGCGCGATCACGTCGTACGAGCCGCCAGCCCCGTAGGGTGCGACGATGCGCAGTGGCCGGTTCGGATAATCGTCCGCGGCTGCGGCGGCCGCGGCGGGCCACACGCAGACGACCAGCAGACCGGCAACCGCCGGCCATGGTTTACCATCCAGACTGGACAATCGACATGCTCTCATCGCTCATCTCCCGCTGACGCTGCGCGGTTATGTTATCCGATTCGGCGGGCGCATGACGATCGATGCGTCGCTTTTTACCCTCGAGGAACAAGACATGAACCCTGCGCAATCAAGAAAAATCATCGATTCGATCACCAGCGAGCGCTGCACGGAGCTCGCGGTCACGCTCGTCGATATTCCGAGTCTGACCGGCAACGAACGGCCGATCGCCGAGTGCGTGCTCGGGCTGCTCAACAGCATGGGGGTGGACGCGTATCTGCAGGAATTCGAGCCCGACCGCTTCAATGCCATCGGCCACATCAAGGGCCGCGGCAATGGCGCGACCCTGCTGCTCAACGGTCACATGGACATCTCTTTCGCGGGCAACGAGACGTATCTGCCCAAAGCGCCCGGCTACAAGCCGAAAGCGGTGATCATGGACGGCTGGATACACGGCATGGGCGTGCACAACATGAAGAGCGGCTGCGCCGCGTTTCTGGCCGCCGCCGAAGCGGTCGTCAAATCGGGCGTCGAGCTCAACGGCAACGTGCTGCTCGCTTTCGTCGGCGGCGAGATCGAGCGTCACGCGGTGTTGCACTACCAGGGCGCGACCTACCGCGGCGGCGGCTGCGGCACCAAGCATTTCGTCAACAACGGCGGCATCGCCGACATGGCGATCGTCGGCGAGCCCACGCGCATGATGCTCGTCAGCGAGCACGTGGGCTCGGTCGGCGTGCGCATCACCACGCGCGGCAAACCCGCGCCGCTGCGCGTTGCGGACATGGGCGACGATGCAATTCGCAAGATGCGCGTGCTGATCGACGTCTTCGACGACTTCGCGGCAGAATACTCGGGGCGTCACCAGTACAAGGACCGCAGCGGGTCGGTGCACATGCATTCGATCGAGGGCGGCTGGCCGTATCGCTGCAACCGCGTGCCGTTCTTCTGCCACGTCTTTCTCGAGTTCCGGCTGTTGCCCAACCAGAAAGTCAACGAGGTGCCGCTGGCACTCGAGCGGCTGCTCGCGATGGCACGCGCCACACGTCCCGGCCTCGAGTTCGACACCGAGTTCTTCGTCACCCTGCCACCGGCGCCGGACTGCTCGAATTCGGTGATCGCGCAGCGCATGCGCGCGGCTCACCATGGCGTCATGGGCCGCCCGCCGGAAGAAGGCGTGGGCCTGTTCTATTCCGACGCGAGTCACCTGCAGGCTTACGGCATTCCTGCGGTCAACTACGGGCCGAGCGGGCGTACCGTCACCGGGCATGAGAACTGGGACCCTGACATCGGCGAGCACACTGCGATCGAGGATCTCACCCATACCGCCAGGGTCTACACCGCGCTGATTCTCGACGTTTGCAGCAGGACGCGGCAGGAGCTGGGCCTCGCGACGGCCTGACCGTCGCGATTGAAGTGCTGCGCAACTAAAGCGACATTCCCTCCCCTACATGGGACGAGGGCTGGGAAGGGGTCGGCATCAGGGTGTCATTAACCCGCGCCCCCATCCCCCTCTCAGTTGCCCCTTCGCCGCTGCGCTTGCTCTCCCCCTTGAAGGGGGAGGAGAGGTCAGCCGCATGGCGATTACCACTGCTTCCTCCCAGCCTCCCCGTTCAAGGCGGGAGGAGAGGTCAGCCGCATGGCGATTTTCAGCGTTCCCTCGCAGCAACCCCCTTGAAGGGCATGAGCTGCGTCAGCATCGCGGCTGTGGGCGCACGGGGTAACGCCGGTTGGCGATTTGCCACGCTGCGACGCGGCGGGCTTCCCTGCGGGGGCGGGGTCTTCTCCTGAAACAGGTGAAAGCCTTACACGCGGTTGTAGGAATGGCAGCGTGCGTAAGTGGCGCCGTTCGCGCAGGCGCCTGTATATCCGCAAGGAAAGCCGCTGCAAACGATGGCACCCTTATTGCGTCGATTGGGCCGTTGATGCGTCGCGCTCGCGCGACGCATGCCATTTGATTGAAAGTTTTACAAATACGATTTGCACGGGGGTGGACTATTGGTCAACGCCCGCTGCGACCAGGCCGTTAGCTGATCAAGCTGCGACGGATTTCCGTGAAGAAAATAGAGCGATCGTAAAAAGGAGGAACACCATGCCTTTTCTCAATAGACTGTTAGCTGCGTTTTCGGCATTGGCGTTTTTCTTGCCGATGTCGTTCTTTATGAGCGTCGCGCAATCGCATGCGGCAGCGGTCGTGCAGGCCCCGCGCATCGATGGTTTCGACGTGGAGCCCGCCAGGCAACTCGCGCCCGGCAATGAGCTGTTTTTTACGCTCTATGGCAGTCCCGGCGGCACGGCGCGGGTGAGGATCGCCGGCGCTGATACCGGCGTGGCGCTCGAAGAAGTCGAGGCCGGCGTCTACGAGGGCACGTATACGATCAAGCTGCGCGACCGCATCACCGCGAACAGCGGGGCGACGGCGAACCTGCGACTCGGTAACCGCGTGGCGAGCGCAGTGCTCGATGAACCGCTCGTAGCAGGCGCGACCATGGCGCCGCAGCCAGTCGTTTCGCAACCGAGCGCCGTTGCGACCGCACCTCCACCACGCATCGATCGTTTCGGGATCGACCCCGGCAACCGCCTCGTGCCCGGTGAGGATTTGATATTCACGGTAAACGGCACCCCCGGCGGCGAGGCGAACGTCCGGATCGTCGGCATCAAAGGCAAAGTCGATCTCTTCGAGGTCGCGCCCGGCCTGTATGAAGGCGGATATATCATTAAAAACCGCGACCGCATCTCCGCCGATGCACCGGTGACGGCGAATCTGCGCGTTGGAAGTCAGACCACGAGCGCGATCCTGGGCCAGTCCCTGGTCGCGAGCGCGGGAGCAGCCCCGAGGCCGAGGGGTGCGCCGCCGATGTGCGTCAATTGCGGAGTCGTCGAAGCGATCAACGAGATCGAGGTCGAAGGCAAGGGAGGGTTCCTCGGCATGATCGCTGGGGGCGTTGCCGGCGGCCTGCTGGGCAGTCAGATCGGGTCAGGACGAGGCACGACTGCGGCGCAAATCGCCGGTGCTGCGGGCGGCGCGCTGGCCGGCAACGAGATCGAGAAACGCATGAGAAAGTCCAAGCACTTCGAAGTTGTCGTGCGTCTCGAAAACGGCGGCACGCAGACGATTTCGTACCCGACTCCTCCGGGGTTGCGCGTGGGCGATCGGGTCAGGGTCGAAAACGGCGCGCTCGTCCCGAACGCCTGACCGGTTTTTGACCGGCGCGTGAGCGCTGTTCGCCGCTAAAGGCAAAGCCGGCGCCCGCTAACGGGCGCCGGCGTCGTTGCAAACGGTGCAGCGCGGTGCTGAAGTTATTTCCCGCGCGCAGGGCCGCTTAGCCTACTGCTCTCCGCGGGCGACTCCGCAAATCCTCCTGCGGCGTTTTCGCCCGTTCCCGTCCCCGGCGTATTGCCCGTGGGTTTCGTCATTTCCACGTCGGGTATGAGATCTCCCTGTTTGAGCGCGCCTTTGAGATTTTCGTCGTCCCGGTCAGGGCTGTTGGCTGCCGGACGGTGCTGGTCCGTGCGGTGCGGGTCGATCTGCTCGAAATTCTTCGGGCGTGCAGCGGGCGACTTATCCTGTGGATTGTCTTTGCCGGTATCGGTCATCGTCGATCTCCTCGTCTGAGTGTAGTGTGCGCTTGGGATTATCCCGTGACTCGAGGGATCTACAAGTGCTAAACCCACCCCTTGCCAAGCCCCGAGCTAAGATAATTCGCCGGATAAGACGGCGCCAGCGCGCACGCGCGCTTCTTGCATCATAACGATGCAAGGCTTACACGCTTTGTAGGAAATTTCCAGCTCACGGCGCGCAGGCGATGTTTATTGTGTTCCTTATCAGCGCCTGCCGTCGCCGGGACAGTGGCATTGATATTGCTCAACTTCATTGCGCGTTGAATCAGCGCAGCGCGCGAACGTTATTCCGCAACGCTTAATTCTGGAGAGGGAGAATGCGATGGGCATGTTCAGTTTTCTCAAGGAAGTCGGCGAAAAACTTTTCGGCGCAGGCAAGGCGCAGGCGGCGACGCCTGCAGCGCCGACCGATGACGAGTTCGCCAAGGCGTTGACGGCGAAAGTGCAGAAACTTGGCCTCAATGTGACCGGGCTGGTCATCACCTACAGCAACTACGAGGCGCGCGTGCAGGGCACCGTTCCAAGCCAGGCCGAGCGCGAGAAGGTGATACTCGCCGTCGGCAACTCGGAAGGCGTGGGCAAAGTAAACGACGAATTGAAGGTCCCTAACCCCGAGCCCGAAGCGAAGTTCTACACGGTCGTCAAAGGCGACACGCTGTCCAAAATCGCCAAGCAGTTCTACGGCGACCCGAACAAGTATCCACAGATCTTCGAAGCCAACAAGCCGATGCTCACGCATCCTGACAAGATTTACCCGGGACAGGTGCTGCGCATACCCTGAGCGGCCAGTTTCGCACGCACGGCGCCGATGACGGCACAGGCTCGTGCGCCTCTTAGGCTTGTGCGCCTGTGCCGCGCAGTCGCCACACTTTCCCGTCACGCTTTTCCACGCCGCCGCTTGAACTCGCCGCCGGGCCGGCGTATGTTGCTCGGCTCGGCCGCCGCCCGGCGAGGCGCGGCCTATCTAGTGGAACGGCAGGTCGGCATGGGGAGATCGCATCTGGCTGGGGCGCTGCTGGGCACGCTATTCGCCACGGCGCAAGCGGCGCATTGCGCCGCGCAGGTGGCGCCCACCTCCGCGGAAGCCGCCGCATACACGGGAGTGCTGGCCGCGGCCGCGCGCGGGGACGCGCCATCGATCAGGCGGCTTGCTGCCGACGGCGCGAATGTGAACGTGCGCGAGAGCTATGGCCGCACGCCGTTGCATGTGGCAACCTACGGGCGCCACGGCGAGGCGATCGCGGCGCTCATCGAGGCCGGCGCCGACACGAGCGCCACGGAGCGCGATCGCTACGATGCGGTTACGATAGCGGCTGTCGCGGACGATCTGCCGACCTTGCGCCTGCTGCTACGGCGCGGGGCGAGCGCGAAGCTCGTGACGAGCCGCTACGCTGGCACGGCATTGATCGCCGCGGCGCATCTGGGGCACGAGGGCATCGTCAAAGCGCTGATCGAGGCCGGCGCGCCGCTCGACCACGTCAACAATCTGGGCTGGACGGCGCTGCTCGAATCGATCGTGCTGGGCAACGGCGGCACCCGGCATATTGAAACGCTGCGGGCACTCGTGAGGGCGGGCGCCGACGTCAACCTCGCCGATCGCAACGGCGCCACACCGCTGCAGCTTGCGCGTGCGCGCGGCTACCGCGCGATGGCGGAGATTCTGGAGCGCGCAGGTGCACGGTAACGCGCGGGCGAACGGCCCAGCACGAGGATCGCAAACGGACGCCAGAGGAGGATGATGGCTGTCAGGATCCGCAGGCTTGCGCACGCGCTCGGCGCCGAAATCCGCGACATCGACATCACCCAGCCGATGACCGAAGCGCAATTCGGCGAAATCTACCGGGCGTTTCTGGAGCACGGCATCCTGCTGTTGCGCAACCAGGCGTGCTCCCGTGAGCAGCACATTGGCTTCAGCCGCCGCTTCGGCGAGCTCAATCGCCACGATGCGCTGCCGCGTGACCACCACCCCGATTACCCCGAGCTGCTGCTGGTCACCAACGCGCGCAAAGCCGACGGTACTCCCGCGGATCAGGCGTATACCGGCCGGCAGTGGCATTCGGACATGTCGTTTACGACGCAGCCGTCGCTGGGCTCGCTGCTGCGCGCGCACGCGATTCCGGACGTGGGCGGCGATACCCTGTTCGCGAACATGACGCTCGCGTACGACATGCTTTCCGCCGGCATGAAGAAGCTGATCGCCGATCTCCATGGCATACACAGGTCGGGCACGCGCAAGATCGCCAACGCCGCGACGGGCGGCGAGCGCGCCGACGAGCAGAAAAAGCTGAATCCGCCGGTCGCGCAGCCGGTCGTGCGCGTGCATCCGCAAACGGGCCGCAAGGCGCTGTATATCGGCGAGAAGGTCAAGCGCTTCGAGGGCATGACCGACGAAGAGAGCAAGCCGCTCATCGATTTCCTGGTCGGCTGGGCGACGCGGCCGGAGTTTGTCTACCGCCATCAATGGCGCCAGGACGACATCGTCGTTTGGGATAACCGCTGCACGATGCACCAGGCGCTCGGGGATTTCGACGCAACGCAGTTGCGGCACATGGAGCGCACGACGGTGCTCGGCACGCCTTCCGGGTATGTCGTCGCCGAGGCGTGAATGCATGAAGCACTTTCTTCCCGCGCTTGCGGCACTGGCGTTGCTGCTGCCCGCCGCCGGCGCGCAAGCCTATCCTGAGCGTTCGATTCGCATCCTGGTGCCCTTTGCGGCGGGAGGCTCGACCGACATCCTTGCGCGCATGCTCGGGCAGAAGTTGACCGAAGCATCGTTCGAGCGCAGCTAATTTTTTTGAACCGATGGTGAGGAGAGAACGTCATGGCTAAAGCGTATTGGGTAGCATGTTACCGGTCGATCAGCGATGCCGACGCGCTCGCCGCTTATGCGAAGCTCGCCGGACCTGCGGTGCAGGCCGGCGGGGGCCGCTTTCTGGCGCGCGGCATGCCCGCGAAGACGTATGAAGCAGGGCTTGCCCAGCGCACGGTGTTGATCGAATTCGACAGCGTCGCACAGGCGATCGCGACGCATGACAGCCCGGGGTATCAGCAGGCGCTAAAGGCCCTGGGCAAGGGCGCCGAGCGCGAAATCCGCATCGTGGAGGGAGTCTAGCCTGTAACACGATGGACGCACGATGGCACGCGTGCGCGCTCGATTCGGACTTCCGGCTTTGCATCAGGCTCCGGTCACCGTGCGCCCGAATCGGCCGCGCGCGTGAAGCGCGCGCGGTCCGCGCCCGCCGTCAGGACCAATGCGCCTTGGTCGATGCGGTAGGCGGGAGTGGCCTCCAGCAGCCGATAGTATGCTATCTCGAACTGGTTGAGCGGCTCGCGACATCCCACCTTGGTGGCTAAGAGCGCGGTGACTTCGAGTCTGCCGCCGAGATCCCGGAAGCTGCCGCTAGCGCGGTTGCACCCGCTGTGCGCAAGCAGGCGCCCGGCGCGGAACTCGAGCGTCGGAATCACGTTGTCGGGGATGGCAAAGCTCGCGTCGCTCATTGACCAGCGGCTGTCGACGATGCGCGACTCGCGCGTTTGGCCATCCGTCGATGTTGCGGCGCAGGCAACGAGCAAGGCCAATGCCGAAATGGCAAAAGCACTGAGCAGGCGCGCGAGGCCGCTTTGCAGCGACGAGCGTGTTGTGCAGTGGTGACGTTTCACTGCTTTGCCCGCTCCATGCGCGCATCGTACCCGCCGCGCGGGCATCTCGCAATCATAGGCAACCTGCGTGCTAGAATCCGTTGGCAGCGCATAACAACAATCCCCTGGGTAACGAGAGTAGCGATGATGCAGCTGTCGGTGCCGATAACGATGGTAGCGGCAGTCCGAGCCTCCCATCCCGTTGCGGCCTCGGCCGCCGCACCGAGCCCATCCCACTTTTCCACCGAGGAAATCCTGGTGAGGCTGGACGGTCAACGGCTAGACTCCCCGGGCGTTGATGTGGCATAGCGAGTTATCGCGAGGAGACAACTATGAACAGTCGCTCGTCCGTCATCCGATTTTCGTCGCTGGCGCTCGGGCTTGCGGTTGTCGCCGCTCCCGCGCTGTCGCAGCAAAATTATCCCAACCGGCCGGTGCGCCTGATTACGCCGGCAGCCCCTGGCGGAACTACCGATATTCTCGCGCGGATCGTCGGCGGCAAACTCACCGAGGTCTTCAAGGAGCAGGTGATCGTCGACAATCGGGCGAGCGCATCCGGCGTGATCGCGGGGGAGCTTACCGCCAATGCGCCGCCGGACGGCTACACGCTGCTGCTTGCTTACCACCAGCATACCGTGAACGCGGCGCTCCATCCCAAGCTGCCCTTTCACCCGGTCAACGACTTCACGCCGATCACCCAGCTCACGTCCGCGGGGCTGATGCTGGTCGTCAATCCGTCGACGCCCGCCAAGAACCTCAAAGAGTTCGTCGATTGGACGAAGGGCTTCAAGGGCGCGCTCAACTTCGGCTCGGCGGGGAACGGCAGCGGCGGGCATCTCGCGGGCGAGCTCTACAATCTCGCGGCAGGCGTCAAGGCCCAGCACATTCCCTACAAAGGCTCCGGCCCCGCGCTGATCGATCTCGTCGCAGGTCAGTACCATTACAATTTCGCCGGCATGCAGGCGGCGCAGACGCTCGTGCGCGGCGGCAAGCTGCGCGGACTGGCGGTGACGACTCCCAAGCGGATCGCCTCGCTTCCCGATCTCCCAGCGGTTGCCGAAGCGCTTCCCGGCTTCGAGATCGTCGGCTGGTATGGCGTGATGGCGCCGGCGAAACTGCCCAGGCCCATCCTCACCCGCCTGCACGCCGAGATTGTGAAGATCGTCAATATGCCCGACGTGCGTGAACGCATCGTTGCGGACGGTTCCGAGCCGGTGGGCAGCTCGCCCGAAGAATTTCGCAAGTATCTGCACGCCGATCTCGCCAAGTGGGCGAAGCTCGTGAAGGAAAGCGGCGCCAAGCTCACGCATGCCGTGCCGCCGGGCTCAAGGCTGATCGCGCTGCGCTAACGCCGCCGCGGCGCCGCCAACGCCGTCGGCCGCGAATACCCGAGCAGCTCAGGCTGCGAAAACCCGCTCTTGTCTGAATGGCCCGTGTGCGAAGCACACTGTCTTTGCAACAGGCTGTTGAAAAACGCTAACCGCTGGCAATCAGTCACTTGAACGCTTCGACTCCACCGATTGCAGTCAGGCTCAGCTCGTGCGTCTGGCCGACTCCGCCCTCAGGGTGACGAGGATCACGCCGGCGAGCACCAGGCCGGCGCCAGCGAGCTGGATCAGCGTGATGGGCTCTGCCAGGAACAGGTGTCCCAGCAGGATCGTGGACAGCGGGCCGACGCAGCCCACCAGCGCGGACTGATTCGCGCCGATACGCTTCAAGCCCTCCGCCATCAGCCACAGCGGCAGCACGGTGGTAAACACCGCCATGACGAGCGTGAGCCAGTACACCGGGTGCGCCACCACCAAACGGTCCGGGCCGTGTGTGATCATGAAGTGCGCGAGCACGAAAGACGACGCTGCGATCGAGGCGTACGCGGTGAACCGCATCGAGCCGAGTTTCTGCACGATGCGGCTGCCGGTGATCAGATAGACGGCATAGCTGACCGCGCTCCCAAACACCAGTGCTGCACCGAGCGCCATCAGCGGCAGGTTATCCACGGTCGTCACTTCGTGCTGAAACACCAGCGCGATGCCGCTGTAACAAAGTGCGAGCGACACCAGGTGCCGTGCGCGTATCGGCTGCTGCAGGAACAGCGCCGAGAGCAGCAGCACCAGCGTGGGATAGAGGAAGAGAATGAGCCGCCCGAGCCCGGCCGAAATGTATTGCAGCCCCGCGAAATCGAGATAGCTGCCGAGGTAGTAGCCGATGAACCCGAGCGCGGCGATGGTGAGCCAGTCGCGCCGCGTCAGCGGGGTCGAGGGGCTTCCGGCCCACCACGCCATCGCCAGGAAGAACGGCAGCGAGAACAGCATGCGCAGCGCGAGCAGCGTCATGACGTCGACGTCGTGCTGATACGCGAGCTTGATGATGACCGTCTTGCCGGAGAACCCGATCGAGCCGATAACGGCGCAGGCGACGCCGATGTAGGCGTTGCGCGCGCCGGCAGCGCCGGACGCGGTCATCAGCGGCGGCGGCGGCCGCCCAGCAGCGAGCCCAATACCCCGCGGACGATTTCACGCCCGACTTGCGATCCGATCGCGCGTGCGGCGCTCTTCGCAGCCGCTTCGACTGCGCCTTCGCGCCGTCCGCCGCGGGGGCCTGTCGTGCCGCCCAGCAAGCCGCCGAGCACGTCCATGAAACCGCCGGAGCTGGCCGGCTGTCCCGCAGCCGGCGCTCCCGCGCCCGCTGCGTTCGCATCCGCTGCCGGCGCTGCGCCCGCGCGGGCCTTGAGCTTCTCGTAAGCCGATTCGCGGTCGACCGTTTTTTCGTAGTGGCCGAAGACGACCGACGCCTTGATGATTTCTGCGCGCTCCGCGTCGGTGAGAGGGCCGATCCGCGACGCGGGCGGCAGGATGAATGCGCGCTCGACTATCGAGGGGCGGCCCTTTGCGTCGAGCAGCGAAACGAGCGCCTCACCTACCGCGAGCTCCGTGATCGCGCGCTCGACGTCGAGCTTGGGATTGGGCCGCATCGTCTGCGCCGCCGCCTTGACCGCTTTCTGGTCGCGGGGCGTGTAGGCGCGCAGGGCGTGCTGCACGCGGTTGCCGAGCTGGCCCAGGACCGTTTCCGGAATGTCGAGCGGATTCTGCGTGACGAAATAGACACCGACGCCTTTGGAGCGTATCAGGCGTACGACCTGCTCGATCTTGTCGAGCAGTGACTTGGGAGCCTCATTGAAGAGCAGGTGCGCTTCATCGAAGAAGAACACGAGCTTGGGCTTCTCGGGGTCGCCGACTTCAGGCAGCTGCTCGAACAGCTCCGAGAGCATCCACAGCAGAAACGTCGAGTAGAGCTTCGGTGAATTGATGAGCTTGTCGGCCGCCAGAATATTGATCATGCCGCGGCCCTTGCTGTCGGTCTGCATGAGGTCGGCGATGTCGAGCATCGGCTCGCCGAAAAAAGCCGCGCCGCCCTGCTGCTCGATCTCGAGGAGGGCGCGCTGAATCGCGCCGATCGACGCCGCCGAGACGTTGCCGTATTCGGTGGTGAACTGCTTCGCGTGGTCGCCGATGTACTGCAACATGGCGCGCAGGTCCTTCAGATCGAGCAGCAGCAGGCCGTTGTCGTCGGCAATCTTGAAATTCAGCGTCAGCACACCCTGCTGCGTTTCGTTGAGATTGAGCAGTCGCCCAAGCAGCAGCGGACCCATATCGGAAACGGTGGCGCGCACGGGATGCCCCGCCTTGCCGGTGACATCCCAGAAAGCGACCGGATTCGCGCTCCATGCGGGCGCTTCGAGGTGGAGTGCGGCGAGGCGTTCTTGCATTTTCGGCGTCGCGCTGCCGGCGGCGCCCAGCCCCGCCAGATCGCCTTTGACGTCGGCCATGAAGACTGGCACGCCGAGCGCCGAAAACCGCTCGGACATGACCTGCAGGGTGACCGTTTTGCCGGTGCCCGTAGCCCCGGTGATGAGGCCATGGCGGTTGGCCATGGCGGGTAACAGCGCGGCGTCCTGCGGCGCTTTTGCGATCACCATCGGTTCCGGCATGAGGGCTCCCTGTACGCTGTGCTAAAATCGCAATTATATCAGCGCCATACCGTTACTCGACGGAGTTTTCCGCAGCACGGTAGTGCCCATGACCGGGAGTGGCAGAGGGATCGATGGCAGGACACAGCAAATGGGCGAACATCCAGCACCGCAAGGGCCGGCAGGATGCCAAGCGCGGCAAGATTTTCACGCGCCTGATCAAGGAAATCACGGTCGCCGCGCGGCTGGGCGGGGGCGACCCCGGCAC
>JBKJZR010000283.1:0-7320 GCA_046715035.1 Burkholderiales bacterium
TCGCGACCTGCGCCCATTTCGCCATTTCCGCCGCGACGTAGCTGCCGAGTTCCGCCGGCGTCTTGAGTGCCGGCTCGGCGCCTTCGTTGATGAGGCGCTTCTCGGTGTCCGGCATGAGCAGCACGGCCTTGATTTCCGCGTTCAGCCGGTTGACGACCGCTGCGGGAGTGCCGCGCGGCGCGGCGATACCCCACCAGTTCGCAGTCTCGTAGCCGGGCACACCCGCCTCGCTGATGGTCGGCACGTCGGGCAGGATGGCGCTGCGCTTGCCGCTGCTCGTGGCGAGCGCGCGCAGCTTGCCCGAGCGGATGTGGCCGATCGCCTGGATGAGCGACGACAGACAGATATGCGCCTGCCCCGCGATGGTTTCGATCAGCGCCGGGCCGCCGCCCTTATACGGCACGTGCAGCATGTCGATCCCGGTCATATGCTTGAGCAGCTCGGTGCCGAAATGCGCGTTGCTGCCGACACCGGTCGAAGCATAGATGATCTGTCCCGGCTTGGCCTTCGCGAGCGCGATCAGTTCTTTCAGCGAATTCGCGGGCAGGCTCTGCGTCACCGCCAGCACGTTCGGCCCGAAGCCGAGCATCGCCACCCATGCGAATGCCTTGAGCGGATCGTAGGGCAGCTTGTGGATGATCGGATTGGTCGTAAACGAAGTCGAGATCACGAGCAGCGTGTAACCGTCGGGTTGCGCGTTGGCCACCAGCTCCGTGCCGATAATCGAGTTGCCGCCGGCGCGATTGTCGATGATGACCTGTTTGCCGAGACGCTCGCCGAGGCCAGCGCCGACGACCCTCCCCACGATGTCGTTGCTGCCGCCGGGCGGAAACGGCACGACCAGCCGTATCGGGCGCGCCGGATAAGCCTGCGCCGCTGCGCTCCACGGCTGCGCCGCCGTGAAGAAAGCGGCCGCGACCAGCGATGCCGCGACGGCGCGCCTAACCCGCACGCGCCGCTGCGTTTTGCCCTGCGCGGCTGCAATCATGTGCCCGCAGGCGGGTCTTCGGCGTTGTCGCCCGAATTGATCTGGACCGTCAGCGGATCGACGAACATCTCTTCGTCGTGCACCGGTTCTCCGCCCGCCGGCTTGTGCGGCTTGAGCTGATCGAGCGCTTCTTCTTCACCTGGTGTACCCGGCACGATGCCGCGCCGCGGTCGTTTGACGTGCATGGGAGATCCTCCTCGGTCATTGGCTGGGCGCGGGCTTCAGACTCCGACGCCGCCGCCGCGCTGGCATTGCGCTTTTCAGTGGTTGCCGCGGCGCGCCGATTCGGCAACCGCTTCGCTGAGCAAATCGGGATTCACCGGCTTGACCAGATGCACGTCGAATCCAGCGTCGTACGCGCGTCGCCGGTCGTCTTCCTGGCCATGCCCGGTCAGTGCAATCAGCGGAATGCTGCTCGTGGACGGATCGGCGCGCAGTTGCCGCGCGACTTCGTTGCCATCCATGTCCGGCAGTCCGATGTCGATGATCGCGACGTCGGGCTGCTCGCTCCTGGCCATGCGTAGGCCCTCGGCTCCGTCGCCGGCTTCGAGTATCCGGTAGCCGAACAGGTTCAGCATCACGCACAGCATGCGGCGGCCGTCCGTATGGTCGTCGACGACGAGCACGGTGCGCTCGCCCGCTGCGGGCGAGGCGGAGGTCGCCACCGGCGCAATGAATTCGGGCGCAGCGACGCGCGGCAGCCGCACCGTGAGCGTGGCGCCCTGGCCGTTGCCGGCGCTCGCCGCCGTCACCGTTCCGCCATGCAGCGTCACGAGACGCCGCACCAGCGCAAGCCCTGTGCCCAGACCGCCTGGTCTAGCCTCGAATGTCACCGCGCCCTGCACGAACACATCGAAAACGTGCGGCAGCAGCTGCTCGGAGATGCCGATCCCGCTGTCGCGAACCTCGAGCACCGCATGGGTGCCCTCCGCTTTGACTTCGACATCGATCGTACCGTTTTCCGGCGTGTAGCTGAGTGCGTTGACGATCAGGTGCGTGATGACCTGCTCGAGTCGCGCTACATCGGCATCCACCCATGCCGGCACGGTGCGCACGTTGACCGTATGCAGATTGGTGCGTCCGCCGGTGCGCAGGATCGCGACGCAGCGGCGAGCCATTTCAGCGAGGTCCACGTGCTGGCGGTCGAGCGGTATCCGGTCCGTCATCATGCGGTTCAAGTCGAGCAGATCCTCGACGCGGCCCAGATGATGGCTCGACCGGACGCCGGTTTCCCGCGGCTGCGCGTCGGGCGCACCGCGCGTTTCGACGACGGGTGCGCCACGCGGATTGCGCAGCTTGTGCGCCAGCATCGCGAGAAATTCGTCCTTCGCCTGGTTGCGAGACTCAGCCAGCTGGCGGGCCGCCAGTTCATTCGCCAGGACATGCGCACGCTGCGCATCGGCCAGATCGCGTTCATCCGTTCTGAGCATCAGGCTCGTGGCGGCTTGCGCGAGCGCGCCGTGCAGGGTTGCCAGCTCGGAGACCGACGATGGCCGCGCCCCCGGGACGTCGCCGCGGCCGATCGCAGCCGCGGATTGCGCAGCCGCCGCGATCGAGGCGGTGAGCCTGCGGCTGAACAAAACCGCAAGGCCACCCGCCACCGCGAGGCCGATCACGATGCCCAGCCCCCCCACGATGAACGCACGCTGCACCGGCTCGCCGGCGAGCACCATATCCAGCGCCCACGCCGCGAGCGCGACGAGCGGGATCAGCGGCACCGACGCCATCAGGAAAAGGTGGGGGAAAAGGTTCACGGGTCAGCTCTGCTGCAGCGCGGCATGCGCTGCCTGGTTTCAACTCGTTTGCCTGCGGGTCTCATTATGCCCGAACCACGGCCTCGACCAGTACCGCCGCACGCGGGCTCACTCGCCTTTGATGCCCGCGGCGTGGATCACTTTCGCCCATTTCGCGATCTCGTTTTGCATGAACACCGTGTATTGCTCGGGTGTGTTGCCGACCGGGTCTGCACCCTGCGCAACCAGACGCTCGTGCAAATCCGGGGAATTCAGTGCGCGCACGAACTCGCCGTCGGGCCGCTCGATAGGGAGTTCATGACGCCTCCATCGGCTAAGTACCTCAATACTATTCTATCTGGCTCACGCTCGAGAACCCGGCGCGCCCTGTCGAACCCTCAACGTCCGACGGGCTGTTAGAGCGTTACGCCTGACGGTTTCTTCAGCTCCAGTCCGGCGCCCTCGAGCAGTTCCTGGCTCACCAGTATCGGCGCCTTGAAATGGATTGCCAGCGCGATCGCGTCGGACGAGCGGCTATCGAAGACCTTCGTCGTGTCGCGCACGACAACGGTCAGCGCGCCGTAGAAGGTCTGGCCCTTCAGCGTGACGATGACCTGCGCCACCCTGCCGTCGAACGCTTCGAGGATGCTGTGCATAAGGTCGTGCGAGAGCGGACGCGCCGGCCTGCGTCCGCTGAGCGCCCCCTGGATCGATTCGGCCACCACCGGGTCGACAAAAACGGGAATGGCGCGCTCGCCGGCTTTGAGCAGAACGACCGGCCCGAGCTGGGATGCCACCACTTCGACCTGCTGGATCTGCACCTGACCTGGCTGCGGCGCGTCGCCGCCGGAGGCGGCGCGCGCAACTGCCAAGAGGGCGATTCCCAGTCCGCAGACTCCGCAAATCTTGCGCACCCGATCCATAACGATCTCCTCAGAGAAGACACGGCCGCTATCCCGCCTTCTCCATCATCATAAGTCGGTTCTGCGCCGCGTGCGTGCCCTCGCCGGCGCCGCGTCCCGCTCCTTGACACTCGCACACGGTGAGGGGAAGCTTTCCCACGCCTAGCAGTTGCCGTTCACGCACAGGAGTGGGACCGTCCCATGCACATCGACCGCGACATCAAGCTCGATTTCAAGGACGTGCTGATCCGTCCCAAACGCTCGGCGCTGCCGTCGCGCGCGGAAGTCGATATCACCCGCGAGTTTACTTTCAAGCACTCCGCTAACCGGTATCGCGGCGTGCCGATCATCGCGGCCAACATGGACACCGTGGGCACCTTCGAAATGGCGCGTGCGCTCGCGCCCTTCGGGCTGTCGGTTGCGCTGCACAAGCACTACGGCGTGGACGACCTCGTCAGATTCTTCAAGGCGCTCAAATGCAAATCGAACGCGTTTTACTCGCTCGGCATCACCCGGCCGGATCTCGACAAGTTCGAGCGCGTCATGCGCCGCACCGGCGAGTCGGTGCAGTACGTGTGCATCGACGTAGCCAACGGCTACACCGAGGGATTCGTCAAGTTCGTCGAGAAGTTCCGCCGCGACTACCCCAAAGTCATCATCATGGCGGGCAACGTCGTAACCGGTGAGATGACCGAGGAGCTGATTTTGTCAGGAGCCGACGTCGTCAAGGTAGGCATCGGCCCGGGCTCGGTTTGCACGACGCGCAGCATGACCGGCGTGGGATATCCGCAGCTGTCGGCAGTGATCGAATGCGCCGACGCCGCGCACGGGCTGGGCGGGCGTATCTGCGCAGACGGTGGCTGCACGGCCCCGGGCGACATCGCCAAGGCTTTCGGCGGCGGCGCCGACTTCGTCATGCTCGGCGGCATGCTGGCAGGACACGACGAGTGCTCAGGCGAGCTTGTCGAAGAGAGCGGCAGGAAATCCAAACGCTTCTACGGAATGAGCTCGCGCACAGCGATGGAAAAATACGCAGGCGAAGTTGCGTCGTACCGCGCGTCCGAAGGCAAGGAAGTGCTGGTGGAATATCGTGGACCGGTCGCGGACACTGTGCAGAACATCCTGGGCGGATTACGATCGGCGTGCACGTACGTGGGTGCGCGCACGCTCAAGGAACTGACCAAGCGCACGACGTTCGTACGCGTGGGCATGCAGATGAACGAAGTCTTCGGGCCAGGCTAGCGGATGAGTTGCCAACGCCAGCGGTGAGGGTGGGCCTGCCTTGCCCACCCGCGCTTTGCGGATCCCCTGAGCCACGGGAAGGCGAATTCCACGCGCTGAGCTTCCCAGCCGGCGCTTCACCTACGTCCTGCGGATATCAACCTCAGGTCGGGTAGACGCCCCCTTTTTCCAACGCGACAGTGTAGCCTTCGTCCTACGAAAAGTAGGCACCGCGTCCGATACCGTGGTTGGCGGCGGACGGCGAAGATTATGGCGCTGGCATTGTTCATTCTCTTTACGGAGGACAACATGAGAACCCACTCGGAACGCGTGCCTTTGGTGACGAAAATCGATGCGATGCGCGCGATCGACCCTGATCTTTTCGATGAAGAAGAGATCGACAGCATCGATGAAGAAGTCGTGCAGCTTTGCGAGCACATGCGCGAGCTCGAAGACGCGTAAGGTAATGGCATGAAAACTTTATGGTCGTCGTTGGCACTCATGCTGTTCGGGGTGGTGAGCTTCGCCAGCGTACCCGCGGCACACATTGTGGGTCATGAGCGGTCGATCCCATACGCGATGAAAACCTCATCAGTTGAAGCCTGGCTCGCGTCGCTGGTGACGGTTGCAGCGCAGCGTGCCTCGACGCCCGAAGCGGCTGAGGACGTGCCGCAGGCCGCGGAGGCTCGCCACCGGCACTACATAACGCTGCACCAGAACCGGCCGATAGGCGATTAGGCACGGCAGGGGCGTCGGATGAGACTCTTGGGCAAATCGACATATACGAATACGAGGCGCGGCCGTCGCGCCGCCCGCGAAATCCAGTCAGCGATGCAACGGTTGACCTCCTCCGCGCATGAGGTCACGCAAAAAGCCGCGGTCGCTGCGGAATCGGTAGGCGACTGGGCGGGCGGGCGCCAGGCGGAGCTGTCGCGAAGCCGGCTGTTCGGCCAATCAGCGCGGTTTGTCGCTGCACATCCTGTCAAAGCGATCGGACTGGCGCTGGTGGCAGGCATTCTTATCAGCAGGATAGCCCTGTAATCAGGTTTCGCTGACCGCCCGGGCGATGGCGTCACCCATGGCGCGCGTCCCCGCATTCCCGCCCAAGTCGCGCGTCAGGGTGCGCCCCGTGCGTATTACCTGCTCCACTGCGCATTCGATCGCACGCGCAGCTTTCGCGGCTTTCGGTTCCGCACGTTTCAAGCTCAGCCAATCGAGCAGCATCTTCCCTGACATGATCATTGCATAGGGATTCGCCGAGTCCTTTCCCGCAATGTCTGGCGCGGATCCGTGCGTGGCCTGCGCCATCGCCAGCGTGTCACTCGCGTTCAGGCCGGGCGCCAGTCCCAATCCGCCCACGAGCCCTGCCGCCTGGTCGGTAAGTATGTCGCCGTAAAGGTTGGTGGTGACGATCACGTCGTATTGCTGCGGCCGCATGACCAGCCGCATGGCGAAAGTATCGACGATCACTTCTTCAAACTCGATTTCCGGGAACGCTGCTGCTACCTTGCGGCACTCATCCGCGAACAATCCGTCGCCGTAGCGATACACCGTGTCTTTGTGCACTGCTGTCACTTTGCGGCGGCCGGCGTGGCGCGCCGACTCGAACGCGGCCTGCGCGATCAGGCGGCTTTTGCGGCGCGTCGTCACGCAGACGCCGATCGCGAGGTCCGCCGTGGGCATGAATTCGCCATAGCCGCGAAAGAGGTTCGCGTCCACCTTGAATCCTTCTGTCGTCTCCCGCAGAAACAGCATGTCGATGTCCTTATGCAGCGAAGGCAGAGTGGGGTACGAGCGAAACGGCTTGTAGTTGGCATAAAACTGGAAATGCATTCGCAACACGGGGTGCGCATTGACCCAGGTCGGATCGTTCTTGGGATATTCGCGGTGGCCAATCGGGCCGAGCAGCCAGCCGTCGAGCCGGGCGAGCCTGTCGAGCGTACCGGGAGGTATCGTATGGCCGAATTGCGAGTGAGCTTTGCGCGCGAGCGGCAGGGGCAGCCATTGCACGTCCAATCCCGCCGTGCTCGCTGCGGCCTGCATCACTTTCACGCATTCGGGAACGACCTCGAGCCCGATGTCGTCGCCTTCGAGTATGCCTATCTGGAGCGCCATTTCGGTCCTTTCCGGTGATGGCTAATGTTCACGGATGGCGGCGGCGCGTATAACTCGGGTGTATTTCGCGACATCGGACTGAATCAACTTAGCGAACTCTTGTGCCGATGTCGCGGCCTGGCTTGCCACTCTATTTCCGAGGATTTGCTTTGTCCGGATGGTGGGCGCTCATCACCGCGCGAAAGACGAGCACCGGGATCGAGGCGCGGTGCAGGACACGGCCCGCCTCGCTGCCCATGATCAGCGACACGAGTCCCCTGCGGTAGCGCGACGTCATGACGATCAGATCGCAGCCGCGCTCGTTGGCCGTATTGATGATCGCATCGAACGGCTGCGAGTTGGTGACTATCACCGTATCGCA
>JBKJZR010000284.1:0-6578 GCA_046715035.1 Burkholderiales bacterium
TGGGCTCGTTGATGTGTTTAATAGACTGGGGGATCTGACGGCCGCTGTGGCAACTGAACTTATTGATTATCAGGCGGAAGCCCGCGACGGTGATCACGCTACAGCGGTAGTCTGGGCGAGTGAGGCGGTCGACCTGATCAAGAGCGTGGAGAGCGCGGCGGCGCTCGTCGCGCGGATCAGCGCCGAGGCTGAAGCGCAGCTGCACCTCGGCTTCAAGCTCGCGCGATAAACCCTTGATGTTTGATCGGCGGGTTACCCTCGCTGAGTGCCCTTTAGGGCCGCCGCACGGGTTCGGCGTCGCTGAGTTCGCGTGCATTGCGCGCGGCGCTCGGGCTTCTGTACCGCCAGCGGAACGAAGGCGATGCAGCCCGAGAGGTTCAGCGCAGCCATGACCACGAACTTGTCGGATTCTTCCGCTACAACGTGTTGCAGCCAGCTGGCCGTCTCAACGTTTACGAAGGCCACCAAGTCCTTTAATAACTGCGTTTGCTGCTGGCGCTAGCGCGGGTAAATTTCGTTCAACGAATGGCATTTTTCCAAGGGGCCGTGTGATGGTGAGGAAGTCGCGCCAGTAGCGCGGTGACTTTGAACGGATATAATCTGGTTTTGCAGCAAAAGCCGCTGTTTTTTTAAGCTTCGTCACATAAGGCAAACAAGCATGAGCACACGAGCAGAATTTGAAGCCGCCCTCGCCAATGCGCGCGCCGCCCGCGACAGGGGTGACGCCGAGGATGCCGAGGCCCAAGCCGAACGAGACAAGGCGCGCGCCGAATGGGAGAGGACACGTGCCGACTATTACAAGGCATGCGATGAGTGGGAAAGGGTTCGCGACGCGTTGGACGAGGCCAGCCCCGAACGTGAAAAGTCCCGCGCTGATTGGATCAATGCACGTGCCGACTGGGACAAGGTGAACGCCGAGTATGCGAAGATACGCGACGAGGAGGCGAAGTCAATTGAAGAACAGCGTAACGCAAGAGTCGAACGAGACGCAGCGTACAACGCCGCATTCGACGCCCTCGATGCACTGAACCACGCGGAGACGACCAGACGAAAGGAGCTGGAAGCCGCTTTCGCCAAATCCAGCGCTGACCGCGACAGGGCGTTCACCGACTGGGAACAGGCAAAAGTCGAATGGAGCAAGGCACGCGCCGACTGGGACAAGGCGATCGCCGACTGGGAAAAAGTATGCGCTGACTGGGAAAAGACACGCGCCGCCCTGGACGAGCTTAACCGCGGGGAAGCCCAAGAGATCACCAAAGGAACTTGAAATCGCAGCTACGTCCTCAAACGGCTAGGGCTCGTTCAGCATTGGGCACGCAAAAGCGTATGTGTCGCTCGGACAGGTAATGCTTGACAGCGGCAGCATCCAGGCGAGTCCCGGCAAGCGCGACATGGCCGTCGGGACGCAGCAGGTAGAACGACGGGCCGGAGATCCGCGCACGGGCCAGCTCCGTGTCGTTGACGGGATCGTCGGGAATCACGTGGGTGCGCAACAGGTCGCCGAGCCCCAGCGCGCCGCCGGAAAGCGACGGCTGCCCGACTACGATCAGATTGAAGCGCGTGTCGTCGAGTTTCTGAAACAAATCCTCGGTAGGCCCGTTCTCCAGGAACTTGAGTCGTAACCACGGAAAACGATCGCCGGCGCGCGGCGCGCTGTTGGGCACGCCGGGCAGCGTTTCCGATAGCGGACTGTTACGGTAGCTGATGCCGGTCTGGGAAATGGTGCGAAACGCGAGCTTCTGTATCCGCTCGACGGTCATCGCAAAAGCCACGACCTTCGCCAGGATCCGCGTGCGGAACAGGCCCGCGAGCCAGCTGTCGGAGACCACCAGCGAGAACGCCCGGTCGGTGGTGCTCAACAGCCGCTCGGCGACCGGAATGCGCTCGGCCTCGTAGGAATCGAGCAACTCTGCGTCCGCGCCTTCCGCAACCACAAGCGCGAGCTTCCACGCCAGGTTGTATGCGTCCTGCAGGCCGGTGTTCATTCCCTGCGCGCCCACCGGGCTGTGGATGTGCGCCGCGTCGCCGAGCAGGAAGCAGCGTCGATCGCGAAAGCGCGCGGCGCGCCGGTGATGGATGCGGTAGGTAGAGAACCAGCTGCATTCCTTGAAATCCAGTCCCGCTCCCGCTTCGGTGCGCACCGAGGGGATCACGTCCTCGAACGTCAGATCGTC
Organism: Burkholderiales bacterium; assembly: GCA_046715035.1. Taxonomy (GTDB): domain Bacteria; phylum Pseudomonadota; class Gammaproteobacteria; order Burkholderiales; family SG8-41; genus PALSA-1004. Next base: position 2,175 of record JBKJZR010000284.1, read on the forward strand.
TCTTTCCCGCACGTTCGGGGGCAGGATACCGACGACCCGCCAGTGATCGGTGCCGCGCATGGGGAAAAACAGGTGAAATCCTTTGCGCCAAAGATAAACGTTGAGCTCGTCCGGCACCATGGACCCGATAGCCTGCGTATCGGCGACGAAGAACACGTGCTCGTAAGGCGCGCCCGGAAACGCGATACCACTCAGATCGCGCACCGCGCTTCCAGCCCCGTCGCAGCCCGCGACCCACGCGGCCGTAATCTTCCGGCTCGTGCCGTCCGGCTGCTTGAGCGTTGCCGTGACGTGACCGGATTCCTGCTCGAGGGCGACAAGCTCCGTGTTCCACTGCACGGTCATGCCCCAGTTACGAAGGGCGTCGCCCATCAGCCGTTCGTTGTCGTCCTGACCCAGGATCAGGATAAACGGATACGGACTCAGACTCTGCCCGATGTCACCCAAGGGAACCCGTGCCGCCCGCCGCCCCCGCGCCCACATGTTGGCGCCGGTGCCGCGTTTGCCGAGCTCGAGCGCGCGCTCCACGATGCCGAGCTGCGAGTAGATCTCGAGCGTGCGCGCCTGCACGCCGAGCGCTCTGGTTTGGAGCGACGGTCCGGCATGCCGGTCGATGATCAGCGCGCGCACACCTCGCCGGCCGAGTTGATTGGCGAGCATCAGCCCGGTCGGGCCGGCGCCGATGACCAGAACATCAGTATCCGTAGAAGTTACCTTATGACGCGCGGCCTCTTACTCTTCTAGACTTCTCAGCTCTCAGGCTTCATCCCCGACTGCTTGATGACCGGCAGCCACTTCGCGTTCTCGGCGCGGATGAAAGCAGCAAACTGATCGGGCGAGCTGGGGGCAGCGTCGATGCCGCGCGACTTGAGTCCATCGACGACGTCGGGAGCCTTCAGTGCCGCAACCATTTCCTGATGCAGGCGGTCGATGACGGGTTTCGGCGTTTTCGCTGGGGCGAAGAGCCCATACCAGTTGGTCGCCGCATAGCCTGGCACTCCGGCCTCAGCGATGGTGGGAATGTCCGGCACTGCGTCGGCGCGCTTCGCACCGGTGACCGCGATGCCGCGCGCCTTGCCGGACTGGACGTGTGGAACGCCCGTGGAAATGACGGAGAAAAACATCGGCACGTGTCCGCCCAGGAGGTCGGTAATCGCGGGCCCGCCGCCTTTATAGGGCACGTGCAAGAGCCTTATCTTGGCCATCGATTCGAGCAGCACGGCAGCCAGATGCCCCGGGCTCCCTATCCCCGATGTCGCATATTGAAGCTCGCCGGGTTTAGCCCGCGCCGCCGCGATCAACTCCTTGACGCTTTTGATCGGCACGGTGGGATGCGTAATGAGCAGATTCTGCAGTGACACCATCTGGCCGATCGGCGCGAAATCTTTGGCCGCATCGTACGGCACCTTCTGAATCGCCGGGCTGATCACGTGGGTGCCGATGTGGCCGAACAGGATCGTGTGGCCGTCGGGCGCGCTGCGCGCGACGAGCTCGGTGGCGATGATGCCGTTGGCGCCGGGGCGATTGTCGATGACGACCTGGTAACCGAGCGCCGCTGACATGCGCGGCTGCACCAGTCGCGCAACGAGGTCCGTCGCTCCGCCGGGCGGAAAGCCGAGCACGAGGCGCACAGGTTTGCTGGGAAACTGCGCGGCCATCGCGGAGGCGCCGAGTGCGCAGAGCAGCGTTGCGGACAGCAATCGGGAAGTTGCGCGGAAACGCGCTATTTTCACATTGAACATCCGGGTAATCCTTGTGAGGTGGTCGGTGGGGAAGATGCGTGGAAGCGCTGATTCTAGATCAAGTCCGCGCAGGATGGTCCAGCGTCTTGTATGGCGAGTCGCTCGCCACCATCACCGCCTGCGGATCCTGGGCGAGAAATGCGAGCGGCGTGTAGTTGTCCGCAGTCGGATCAGTGTAGCTATTCTACGGACGTTGGATCGCTGATTTTCGGTGTGCGCCAGAGTCCTGCTAGGATCGTGAGGGCTGGCGAAACACCCGGTATTTCACGGCTGCCGCAGCGCCGGCGCCGAATACGAACATCGCGAAGGCGATCAGCCCGAAGAGCATGTCGAGAGTGCCCGCGAAATAGCGCACGAGGAGAACACCGCCGAGCGCTGCGATCACGAAGCGCGCGACGCCGGCCATGACCGGGCCCAGCACTTTGCGCGCACCCTGGGACGCGAAATAGAGCGCGACGCCCAGACCGAGGAACGCGTAGCAGGGGCCCGCGATGCGCAGGTAGGCGTAACCCGCAGCGAGCACGGCGGGATCATCGCTGAACATGCCGGCCCAGAGACTCGGCCACACCGCCACGACCATTCCCACGCTGCCGGTTACGCACGCCGCCAGTGCGGCCCCTGTCCAGGCCACCCGCCGGGCGCGCAGCGTATTGCCTGCGCCGATATTCGTGCCGACCATCGCCACCAGCGCCGAGCCGATCGCGAACACGACGGGAATCTGCAGCAGTTCGAGGCGCACGCCCAGTCCGTAACCTGCCAGCGCCGCGGTGCCGAACGCGCCCACCAGGCCGGTGACGATCGCCGTCGTTGCGACCGTCAGCACCGCGTTGAGAGACGACAGCAGGCCCACCCCCAGAATCTCGCTGAACAGCGCAGCGCTGAACAGGTGACCGCGCCAGCGCAGCGCGAGTGCGCCGCGGCCGCTGACGAGGTAACCCGCGAGGCACAATCCGGCCAGCCCGAACGAGCCTACGTAGGCGATGCCCGCACCGATGATGCCCAGCGCTGGTAAAGCGCCCCATCCCAGAACCAGCGCGCCGCACAGCGGAATCTGCACCGCAGCGGCCGCCCCCAGGACGAAAGCCGGCACGGTCATGTCGCCGGTGCCGCGCAGAATGCTGGCAAGCGTGTTGCACAGCCAGACGGCAATCGCGCCGCCGAAGACGACATTCGAATAGGCGACCGCCTGCGCGAGCGACGCACCGCTGCCGCCGAGCATGGCGTACAGGCTGGGGCCCACCAGCACGATGATCGCGGCGAACAGCAGACCGAACGCGATCCCGATTGCAAGGGCGTGCATCGCGAGTCGTCCCGCTTTTCCAGTGTCGCCTGCGCCCAGCGCGCGCGCGATAGACGATGCCACTCCACCCCCTATTGCCCCTGCCGACATCATCTGCATCAGCGCGATGAGCGGGAAAACCAGCGCGATGCTGGCGAGGGCGTCGGTGCCGAGCCTGCCAACGAACCACATGTCGGCGAAGCTGACGGATGCCTGCACCAGCGCCAGCACGACGCCGGGCCAGGCAAGACGCGCGAGCGTCGGTAAGATCGGCGCTTCCAGCAAAGCACGCCCGCGTTGATCCATGTACTCGTAACCTCCTCGTGTTTTCTGAAAAATCCGTACACACGCCGCCAATTCCCTGCGCACGCGCTCAGCGGACGGCGCAGTTTAGCTTTTCTTCACTCGTCCGGCGTGCGTTTGCCCTCGTGGAACTTTCAGGCGTGAGACATCGACCGCGCTCGCGGCTTGACCCGTTTCGCGAGCCTGGCGCATGATGCCTTCATCAGCGTCGGAAGCATGCTTTCTACGTGGCTCGAGGCAGACAATATGCTGTTTGCCAGCATGACTGCGGCGGTGCTAATCGTCTTGATACGCGCCGTCACTACACCGGGGCTCGATCTTCGCTCGACCATGAGCGGCGCCGGCAAGTTCGATGTGAAAAACAGCTGGGTCTCGAACACCACGCTGTTTGGCGCAGTACTGGCAAGTGCTATCGCAGCGGCAGCCGTCTGCGCTTATGCATGGACGACCATCGGCCAGCATCTCGAAACTGAGACGCCGCCAAAGGCGGCGCCGGATACACGCGATGAGCGCGGTGAAACCACGCGTCCAGCCACTACGACCTCTAATACTGCATCCGCGGCCCCCAGAGAGTTCGCTCTCCGCTAATCGCTCACGTGCGTATACAGTCCATTGAGCGGGCACTTGCCTGACCGTCGACGCACGCCCCGATGCGCGGGGGCTGGCGCCACGTTGGAACCAATTTTGCTATCCGACTTCCAGTCCGTAAGATGAACCACATGACACCGTTCCGTCAGGAAATCCGCTTCGCGCGAACGACGGACGACCTACGGATCGCTTATGCGGTCTCCGGGCGGGGCTATCCGTTCGTGCGCGCCGCGACGTTCTCTAGCGGCGCCGGCGAGAGCTCGCATTCAGCCCCTGTGCTTCTGGACCGAGCCGGCGCTGTCGCGGTCCACTTGGCGCCGGCATCTCGAAAGGCAGGACGACACCGTCGTTCAGCCCTGATAACGCACTTGCCCGGAATTTCGCAGCCAGAGGCGGATCAGCATGCGCTTGTCCGCCGGATCATCGAAATCCTCGAACTGGGTCCGCTTGTGGCACAGCTCGAGATTGTTCACGTACTGGATCTGGCCGCGC
>JBKJZR010000285.1:0-4719 GCA_046715035.1 Burkholderiales bacterium
CTGGACGCCTTGATCAAACAGCGCCGCACGGAAGCGTTGGAATATCAGGAGTATTTGCGCAAGATTGTTGAACTGACGAAGAAGGTGACCAGCCCGGAGGTCGGCGGCGCGTATCCCAAAGCGATGAATACGCCCGGCAAGCGTGCGCTATACGACAACCTCGGCAGGGATGAGCCGCTCGCTCTCGCGGTAGATCGCGCCGTGCGGACTAGTAGGCAGGATGAGTGGCGCGGCAATACATTTAAGATCAGGCGCGTTAGGAATGCAATCAAGGCGGAATTGCTGACGTCCGGGAAGCGAGCGGATGAAGGGGGAGCGCCCGCGCCGGGTTTTGTTCATAAAACGGAGCCTGCTGACTACGGCGAGGTGTCTCAATCAATAGAACAGCAGGTGGAAGCGGTGCTGACATTGGTAAAGAACCACGATGAATACTGAGCACAGCGAAATTCGAGTGAGCGGAGTATCGGTTCAAATTGTCCGCAAAGCCATCAAGAATCTGCACCTTGGCGTTTATCCGCCTAATGGCCGGGTGCGCGTGGCTGCGCCGCTGGCTGTCAGTGATGCGGCAGTACGGCTGGCGGTGATTGGCAAACTGGGATGGATCAAACGCCAGAAAGCCAAATTTTCCAACCAAGAGAGGCAATCTGCACGGGAATTTGTCTCCGGCGAAAGCCACTACTACCAGGGCAGGCGTTACCGGTTGCGTGTAATTTACGGTCCGGGCCCTACCGGTGTTTTTCCAAAGAATAATACGACGCTGAATCTGCATGTGCTCGAAAGAAGCAATCGCGAACAGCGAGGCCGAGTGTTGTCGGCCTGGTATCGAGCGCGGCTTAAAGAGCAGATTCCGCCGCTGATCAAAAAGTGGGAGGACGTGATCGGTGTTCAGGTAGCCGATTGGCGCGTGAAGCAGATGAAAACCAAGTGGGGCGCCTGTAGCATCGAGCCGCGCCGAATCTGGCTAAATCTGGAGCTGGTTAAGAAACCCGTTCAATGCCTCGAGTACATCATCGTCCATGAGATGGCGCATCTACTTGAGCGGCATCACAACGACCGATTCACGGAGCTGATGGACGGACTCATGCCGCAATGGCGACTCTACCGGGCGGAGCTAAATCGCTCGCCGCTGAATCACGAAACCTGGAGTTATTGAAGCTTGCTCCACGTCCGTATCGGGCTGATTGCCGGAAAAAGACGTTAAGGAGCTCTGACTAAAGTCGAACCAAAAGAATGCCGTCATGCCAGCGCACGCTGGAATCCATTTCTATTAATTACATTACTGGATGCCATCCTTCGGCGAACTCAGGATTAAAGGCCGCTGGCATGACGCATCACGAGCTTGATCTAATCAGACCTTCCTTAAATTACGCGCGGGCCACCTTGGCGCCGCGCGGGGTGCTGGCGGCGCGGGGGCTCAGCATGCGCACGAGCTCACGCACTTCGTCGAGGCGCTCCATCGTATCGATGGCGTCGTAGACGCGCTCGGCAGCCGTGGGGTCGAGGACGCTCAGCGCGCAGTTGACGAATTTTTCCTTGAGCAGCTCGCGCGGCAGCGCATTCGCCGATGTGCGGCCGAACGGCTGCTCGACTTTCTCGGTAAGCACGGTGCCGTCGTCGAGCGTCACCCGCACCTCGGCGCCGAAGTGATTCTCGGCGGGAAACTGCGCGGTCGTGTAGGGCGCTGCGTGCACGCGCGGCAGTAGCCGGCGTATGGCGGGATCGCGGTAGCCCCCGTCGGCAAAGTGCTCGGTCACCACTTTGCGATCGTGCAGCGCGCGGGCGAGGCAATACTGGACGCTGAACTTGGCGTCGAACGTGCTCTGCGGATCGGGCCGGTTGGTGTGCTCGAGCCGCCGGGTGTGCGTCCACGAGTCGATGCGCGTCACGCGTGCAGAGTCGACGTCGTGCTCGCGCACGAGCTTCAGCATCGCGTCGATCGCGGGATGGGTGCTGCCGCAGCACGGATACTGCTTGATCGCGATTCCCGGCTCGACGATATCCCACGGGTTGCCCCACGCCGGCAGTATCCTGTCCGCGTCGTAGTTGCCGGCGCCGTTGAAGACTTCGAAGTAGCCTTGTTTGTGCTCGAAGGCGACGGGACTCGCCGTGTAGCCGCCGCGCGCGAGCAGCGCCGCGAACAGACCGCTGCGCGCGCAGTGGCCGACATGCAGCGGCTTGGTCATCGTGCCGAAGTTGGACTTGATGCCCGAGGCGAGCGACGCCGCGATCGCGAGCGCCGTCGCGGTCTGTGCGTCGTCGAGGCGCAGCAGCCGCGCGCACGCCGCGGCGGCACCGAACACGCCGATCGTCGTGGTCGGATGCCAGCCCCGCGTGTACTGATAGAAATTGACGCCGAGCGAGATCTTGGTTTCGGTCTCGAACCCGGCGACGTAGGCGGCGATGAAATCGCGGCCGGTCGCGCCCTCCGCTTCGGCAAGCGCGAACAGCGCGGGCAGGATAGGCACCGACGGATGACCGCCGAGCGTGTTGTTGCAATCGTCGAAATCGAGCGCGTGCGAGGCGGTGCCGTTGATCAGCGCGGCATCGAGCGCGCCCACTCGGTCGGCAGTGCCGAAGACGAGCGACGGGCCCGGCGACGCGCCGATCGACTGCGCGACGATGCGCGCCGAAGGATCGGTGCTGCCCGCCAGGGTCACGCCGACGGTGTCGAGTATGCCGACCTTGGCCCAGTGCACTGCCGCGGCGGGCAGATCATCGTAGTGCAGTGCGTTGATGCGTTTGGCGAGCTCGAGTGCGAGCGGCATGTGACCTCCCGTTTACTGGCGCGGGCTCATTCGCCGCGAATGCCGGCTTCCCTGACGACCCGGTTCCATTTTGCGACTTCGGACTTGATGTGCGCGGCGAACTGCTCGGGCGTACTGCCGACCGGCTCGGAGCCGTCGGCGGACATGCGCTGTTTCACCTCAGGCGTGTGCAGAATCTGCACGATTTCCTTGTGGAGCTTCGCCACGATCGGCTGTGGCGTGCGGGCCGGCGCCATCACGCCGTACCAGCCCGCTACCTCGTAACCCGGAACGCCGGCCTCTATCATTGTCGGCAGCTCGGGCTCGGCAGGCGAGCGCTTCGCGGTGGTTACCGCGAGCGCCCGCAGGCGGCCCGACTTGATGTGGGGGTGCGACTGCAGGATCGTCGAGAACAGCATCTGGATCTGGCCGGCGATGACATCGTTCATCGCGGGCGCGCCGCCCTTGTACGGCACGTGCGTGAGGTTGAGCCCCGCAAGCGAGGCGAGCAGCGCGCCCGAGAGGTGGCTCAGGCCTCCGGTCCCCGAAGATCCATAATTGAACGCTGTTGGTTTCGCTTTCGCGAGCGCGACCAGCTCCTTGACCGACTTCGCGGCGACCGACGGATGGATGACCAGCGCGTAGGGCTGCGAGGTCGCCTGCGTGATGGGCGCGAGGTCCCTGAGGAGGTCGTAGGGCAGATTCTTGTAGAGGCTGACATTGACCGAGTGGCTCGATGAAATCATCGTCAGCGTGTAGCCGTCGGGCGGCGACTTGGCGGCGAGGTCGACGCCGATCGTGCCGTTGGCGCCCGGCCGGTTGTCGGCGACCACCGTCTGGCCCCACGCTTCGGTAAGCTTGATCGCGATCGAGCGCGCGGTGAGGTCGGTGCCGCCGCCCGGCGCAAACGGCACGATCAGCCGGATCGGCTTCGTCGGATAGTTCGACGTTTGTGCCAGCACGGACAGGCTCGTAAGTGCTGCTGCGACGAGGGTTACGCTCAGCGCTGCCTGGCCGATCGGCATGCGTAGTCTCCGAATGATGAACACCAGCCGGCATTTTACGCGATGCTCGCGGCCGCGCCCTGAAGAGATCACGGGCCTGGGAAGGGACGTTCCTTACGTCCGTGACGCCGAGCGCGTAACCAAAGAGTTGTCTCTACGAGATTAGGTCTTCCCTCACCCTCGGTCCCTCTCCCGAGGGGAGAGGGAAGCACGACGCTCTCCCTTCTCCCTCCGGGAGAAGGGAGGGGATGAGGGAAAGGGGTAATTTTGTTAATGAGGGAAGACAGGCTCCCTTCTACCTCCGGGAGAAGGGTGGGGATGAGGGAAAGGGGTAATTTTGTTATCGACCCTAAGTCCTTAAGTAAAGGAATCGGAAACTTGAAACAAATCAGGCCGAGTTCCCTCAGGGTATATCGATGTCCATCAGCGGCGCGTACTGCTGCCCGCCATGGCCGTCGCTGTCGCGCGGATCGCCCTGAAAATAGGGGCGTGGGATCGACGCCTTGATCGCGCACGCATGATCGCAATAGAAGAACTTCACATCCTCGACGGCAACGCCGTATCGCGCCGCGACCGCTTCGCGGCTGACGGCACCCGAGCGTTTGACGCGCTCGTACGTCGCAGCGTCGTCGAACATCACGTCGAACGTCAGCTCGAACGGACCCGCGTTCTTGCTGCGGATGAGCCGTGCCAGCTCGGCGAGCGCAGTCATGCCGTCGTGCGCTGCCGCGCGGGCGCGACTTCGATCATTTCCAGCGGGAACATCTCATGCGGATCGTCGGGTTCGACGACATGGTTGACGTTAAAGCGGTAAATCGCGCCGCGGTCGAGATGATTGTAGGGACACGCGAGCGCGGTGATCAGGCCGCTCCACTCGGGTATCGGCAGGTGCAGTGCCTGGTGCCGCGTGATGCCGGCGATGGTGCTCGCCATTTCCTGCGTCGGCGCGGTGACCTCGAAGACGAGGCACA
>JBKJZR010000286.1:0-5153 GCA_046715035.1 Burkholderiales bacterium
CGCAACCGCGAGGAGCGTCCGCAGACGTGGAAGGAAATCTGGGGCGCGGGCCAGGGCGTGGGCGACATCGACGACATACCGAGCGTCGCCGAACTGGTGGATCGACTGGAATCCGAATATCGCACGGCACGGCGGAGAATAGCGGTGGGGGCAGATGACTGAGCAAAGCCGGGCTGTCATGCACGGCGATCAGCCGGCCCACGGCTTGATCGGGTATGCAAGCTGCCCCGGGTCGATGGAGGAGAATGTCGAAGACCCACACGCGTGCTGAGTGTCTGTAGTGCAGCGGTCGGGTGCTACGATGCCAGACCTCACCCTCGTCGCTGGCGTGATGACTCATCGCAAATGCGGTTACGTCCGCCTGCCGGTCGCGTTGGCGGCATGCGCGGTCGCCTCGTGCGTCGCGGCGCAACCCTATCCGGCAAGGCCGATTCGGCTGGTCGTCGCCCAGTCGACCGGCGGCAATGCGGATTTCGTCGCCCGCGCCTACATGCAGCGGCTCGCCGAGCGCTTCGGCCAGTCCATCGTCGTCGACAACCGGCCGGGCGCTGCAGGCATCATCGCGACCGAGATCGTGGCGCGCGCGGTTCCCGACGGTTACACGCTGCTGCTCGCGCCGACGGGCTTCAGCATCAACCCGAGCCTCTACCAGAAGCTCCCCTTCGATCCCCAACGCGACTTCGCGCCGGTTTCGCTGCTTGCGGTGAGCTACGCGGTGGTCGTGGTGTATCCGCAGCTGCCGGTGCACAATATCCAGGACCTCATCGCGCTCGCAAAATCCCGGCCCGGGCAGCTCCACTTCGCCTCTTCGGGCATGGCAGCAGCGACGCATCTCGCCGGCGAGCTTTTCAAGTCGATGGCGGGCGTAAACATCGCGCACGTGGTCTACAAGGGCGCGCCGCCGGCGCTCGTCGATCTGGTCAGCGGACGGGTCGAGATGATGTTCGCGAGCCCGCCCTCGGCAATGCCGCTGGTTCGCAGCGGGCGGTTGCGCGCGATCGCAACCACGGGCAGCAAGCGCGCCGCATACCTGCCGGACGTGCCGACCGTCGCCGAATCCGGGTTGCCGGGGTACGAAAACACGATCTGGCAGGCACTGCTGGCGCCAGTGCGCACGCCAGCGGCAGTGATCGCGCGCCTGCACCGCGAGATCGCGGACATCGCCCGGCAGCCGGACCTGCGCGAGCGCCTGTCCGCCGACGGCTCGGAGGCGGTCGGCGGCACGCCTCAGGAACTCGCCGCGCATGTTTCCGCCGAGATCGCCCGCTGGTCCGCGGTCATCAAGGCGATCGGGCTCAAGGCCGAATGAGGGCGCACCGTTGCTTGACTATTAGTTGCACTGCCAGCCATAAAGGCGTTTCACGAACTCGTTTCATTAAGCACACCGGGTCACAGGACCGAAGCAGTGGTGCCGCGGCCAAGGGATATCAACAACAGGGATGGTGGCATGAGACTGTTTGGAACACCGGGAAGTCCATACGCGCGCAAAGTGCGCATTGTGCTCGAGGAAAAAGGCATTCCTTATGAATACATCATCGAGCGCCCGTCGGTTCCGGGGTCACGGGTGCCGCAGTTCAATCCCCTCGGCAAGATTCCCGTGCTGGTGCTCGACGACGGAAGGGCGGTCTACGACTCGCCGGTGATCGTCGAGTACCTCGATGGCTTAACGGACGGGCCGCGCCTGTTACCCGATCCGTTGGATGAGCGAATCGACGTCAAGCGCTGGGAAGCGCTGGGCGATGGCGTCGCTGAGGCGACGGTGGCGATCAATCACGAGTACCGGGAGCCCGCGGAGAAACAGCGTGCCCCGGCATGGTTCGAAAAGCAGCGGCTCAAGATAGACCGTGGCCTGGCGGTCATGGAAAAGGATCTCGGCGCCGCGGAGTTCTGTTTCGGCGGTCGCTTCAGCCTTGCGGATATCGCCACCGGTTACGCACTGGGCTATCTGGACTACGCGCTGCCGGAGGTCGAGTGGCGCCAGACGCATCCTTCGTTGCAGCGTCTCGCCGCGCGGCTCGAGGCCCGCAGGTCTTTTAGCGACACGATGCACACAAAATAAATACCTGGCGCTACGGAATCAGGTTTTGCAATCCAAGGTGGGACAATGTCGAAGCGCCCCTATTCGGAGGACGAACGTGGCAACTTCTAACCGCAGACGGTTCATCAGTCGCATCGCCGCTTGCCTGGCCATATCGGCTGCAACGACCGCGTTCGCAGCGGCCTTTCCGGAAAAGCCCGTGCGCATCATCACACCTTTTCCGCCCGGGGGCAGCGTGGACCTGGTCGCCCGTCTCGTGAGCGCGGACCTCGGCAAGGCCTTGGGGCAGCAACTCATTGTCGATAACCGCAGCGGCGCATCCGGTAACATCGGGAGCGAATTTGCGAAAAACGCTGCTCCGGATGGCTACACGCTGCTGCTCAACACGCTGCCCTTCGTAACCAATCAGTTTGTGTACAGCACCATGCCCTATGACCCCGTCAATGACTTCTTGCCAATCTCCCTGCTGTCGTCGGTGCCCGCGCTGCTGGTCGTGCATCCTTCGCTGCCCGTGAGCTCCGTGCGCGAGCTGATCGCCTTCGCGAAACCGAAGCCGGGCGCAATCAACTATGCCACGGCAGGACCTGCCACCAACCCGCATATCGCGGGGGAGCTCCTCAATTTCCTCGGCAAGATCAATCTTTCCGCAGTTCATTACAAGGGCGGCGGCCCGGCGACGACGGCGACGATCAGCGGGGAAACCCAGCTCTATTTTTCGAACACCATCCCCGACGCCTTGCCGCAGGTGGAGGCGAAGCGGTTGCGCGCGCTCGGCGTGACCAGCCTCAAGCGGGCGCAGCTCGCGCCGCAGATTCCCACACTCGCGGAGTCGGGGCTGCCCGGCTACGAGTTTTCGACCTGGCACGTGCTGGTCGCACCTGCAGGCACGCCCCGCGCTTTAATCGCGCAGATCAACGAGAAGATCAGGAGCACGCTGCGCACGCCCGAGGCCACACAGCGGTGGCGCGAGCGCGGGGTGGATGTCATCGCCAGCACTCCCGACGATGCGGCCGCTCACTTGAAGAAAGAAGTGCAGAAGTGGCGGGTCGTCTTCAAGGAAAGAGGCATGCGCGCGGAATAGCTCGCGGCGGCTCCGCAGCCGCGCTCTCTTGAACTAAAACTATACCGTTGCGACCGGGGTAGCCGGCGAGCCTACGGCGCCTGGCAGACGCAGCGGCGGCGCCGTCAGAAAGAATCGCGACCGCCGGTGCGCGCGCAGCCAGCGCGCAAGCTCCGACAGGTACCACAGCTCGCCCAGGTGGATGCCCAGCTTGAAGAGGCACAGCTCGTGCAGCGGCATCGCCGGTCCCGGCGCATGCATCTCGCGGGGCAGCTGGGTCGACTGCTCGACCGCCAGATTGTCCGCAGCGATTATCGCGATTCCCGACTCCTCGATCCACCGCAGCAGCCGCTGGTCGGTGCTGTCGAGGACCGGGCAGGCGGTGCGCACTTTCGGCTCCGGGTTCCCCTGCATGTCGACAATCATCTGGCCCAGGCCCGTATGCAGACAAAGCATATCGCCTTCCTCCACTTCGACCTTGTCTGCATCCATGATGCGCATCAGATCGTCATAGCCCGCGTGATGGCGCGCGTCGCCGTAATGGGCATGCAGGTCGATCAATACGCCGCGCCCCTGCACGCCGGACTCCGCCATGTTCTGGATGCCCAGCGCGTAGGCGCCGACGTCACCGTAGATCGGCTTGCCGGTCCCCGGGTCGAGGACGTGCCAGCCGTTGTAGTAGACGCGCTCGGCCACGCCATCGCCGTCGGCGTCGAACAGCGAGCCCATATGGCAAAGCGAATCCCACTGCGTGGAGTACTGGAGGTAGAGCGTTACCGCGTCGTCGCAATTGACATCGGTATGCAGCGGATCGATCTCGCTGAAGGGCAGGTCGAACGAAATGCGCCCGTTCCGATCGACGCCGTGGAACTGTGGCGGCTTGCGCCGGGTGTTCAACACCTGCTTGCCCGGCAGCGTCAGCGGCAGGCTGAGGCAAAAGCTCAGCCCCTCGCGGATTTCCTGTGCGGCGCGCCTGGTGCGCTCGGGCGTCAGCAGATTGATGCGGCCGCGCTGATCGTCGGGACCGAAATCGCCCCAGTTCGATCCTTCGGGCCTGTTCTTCCAGCGTTGGCTGCGCATGCGCTTCGTCGTTCAAGGTTAGCCGGATCAGCGTATCACGCTGCGTGCGGGGGCATCAATAGTGCCGCCGACCAAGTCGTGAATGACGCCCCCCCGGGGCCGAGCAGGGCGCGCCGCTCCATGGATCGTCGTCAGCGGCAATCCTGGGCGCTCGGCAACGCCGCGTGTGACGCTATACTGATGCTCGAAGCTCCTCGACGAGGCCCGCCATGCCTAAAATCCAGTCCGTTGCCGTCTGCATCGCCCGCGTTCCGCTCGACACCGTCACCTCGTTCGCGACGCGCACCGTAAGCGCGCGGGATTATTGCCTGGTCAAGGTTCGCTCGACCGCGGGGGTGGAAGGCATCGGATTCTGTTACGTGGGATCGTCGGGCGGACGCATCGCACAGGCAGCGGTCGAGGAGCTGCTGGCGAAGAAACTGATCGGCGAAGATTCGCTGCGCGTCGAAGGGCTGTGGCAGGACATGTACCAGGAAGCCCTCCTGCAGGGCCGCGCCGGCAGCGTCATGCGCGCGCTCAGCATACTCGACGTCGCGCTCTGGGACTTGAACGCGAGGAGCAGCAAGCTGCCGCTGTATCAGTACCTGGGCAGCGTCGTCACCGACCGCGTGCCGGCGTATGCGAGCGGCGGCTACTACCTCGACCACAAGACCGACAAGATGCTGGGCAAGGAACTCGCGGGTTACGTGAAGGAAGGTTTCAAGGCGGTGAAGATGAAAGTCGGCCGGCTGAGCCCACGCAAGGAAGAGGCGCGCATGGCCGCGGCACGCGATGCGCTCGGGCCGGACGTGCACCTGATGCTCGACGCCAACAATGCGTGGTCGGACCTGCCCACGGCGATGCGTTATATGGAGCGCTACGAGCTCTACGACCCGTACTGGATAGAAGAACCGTTCAGTCCCGACGAGATCGACCTGCATGCGCGGCTTGCCAAGCTGACGCGCGTGACCGTCGCAACGGGCGAGATCGGCTACG
>JBKJZR010000287.1:0-8322 GCA_046715035.1 Burkholderiales bacterium
TGAGCACGAACCCGAAACACGCGCCCCACATCAGGTGGTCGGCCAGCTGCGGCCAGAACGCGAGCGCGCGCACCTTCGGGATGAAGTGCCCGATGACCAGCAGATCGAACACGCCGATCGCCGCCGCAGCGAGGGTGGCAAACAGTATGACGTGCCGGCGCGGCAACGTGAGGATGAGCAGCGACGCCCAGAACAGCGAGATGCCCATATGCACGATCGCCGCCGCGGGAACCAGCGTCCATAGCGACGCGGCTGCGGGCACCAGTATCGAGCCTACTGCGCGCGTCGCTTCCATCGCGTCACCGCCGGTGACGACGGCGTAGAGCGTGGAGGGAAGCGCGCTCGCCACCGTCGCCACCAGCCACGCCGCCACCAGATCCCCGCAGAAATACTGCGGATGCGCGAAATAAAAGCTTTTCGGTCCGCTGCTGACCGTTCCCAGAGTCGCCATCGGCGCGCTCCTTCAGACTGGCCTTCGCTCCCTGCCATGTCGCTGCGTGGTGCCGTGCGGTTTATCGATACCCGCTTTGGGCGCGCACGCGCGTTGCAATGCCCCTGCTCCCGAACCTGCGCGACGCCTCGTATAGCGGCGCGTTTTTCGGGTGATGTAGCGCAGTCGCTAAATCACGATACGTGCGCCTGCCGTTCTATCCGGCGCGCGCGTAAGAGACGAGCTCGTACACGCTCCACTCGCCGCGCATTTCCATGAAGCCGCCGCCGAACAGTCCGCGTTCCCCGCCCGTGCGGCTGCGATCGAGCCACGTTGAGTTGCGTTCCGTGCGCACCGCGCGGCCGAGCCCGGGGGCGTACCATTCGATCTCGGTGATGTTCGTCTCCGCGAGAAAGCCGTCCCAGTCGCCGGCGTATATCTGGCGTCTGATCTTGTAGGTGTCGAACGTCCCGGCCGGAGTCGTCAGGCGCTCGACGCCCAGCACGCGGCCATCGACGCGCACGCTGCCCCGGCGCGCTTGCGCGGTGCCGCTCGCGTTGACCCGCGACGACCATGACTTTCCCACCGCGAGCGGGAAGGGGTAGGCGGGATAGGCGGGCGCGAAATCGTACTCGACGGGAATGTTGTGGTTGATGACGGGATGGCGCAGCCAGTTGCCGTCCGGGGTATAGATTTCCGTGTGCGGCAGCCCTTCGGTCGTGGCATTGCTGACGACCGACACCACGACCGCTTCGCGATCGACGCGCTCGACCCGGTAGCGGACGTCCCCGCGCACTTCGCCGTTGTAGGCGTTGATCACCCGATAGACCGCGGTGTCCCCGAGCGCCGGCAATACGACCGGCGTGGCGGACGGCATGCTCGCGACCGGACCGACCGCAGGGCTGCCCACGTGGGACGCGCACGCCGCCAGCAGCAACGCTAGGACAGGAGCTATCAGATACTTCGGAAAATCCATCGCTAGATCCTCAACACGCGGCTGACCCAAAACGCGTGCCTTGACTACTTTGGAGCGGATTTCAACCCGGCCGTTCCGGCCCGTATCACGTGGTGCGGCTCTGTAAAATCGGTCAAATTTACAATGCCGTGAGTCGAACCGAGCGTCGCCCGGGATTACCGGTAACGGGTCATGACGCCGCGGCGTTGACGCTTTCCGCAGTTCAGGTTTCGATCGAGAAGGAAGCGCGGTGCTTCCCTCCTTTACTTCGGGGTCATGGGTATGGGCAGACCAGCGACGGGTCGTCGTTAGCCGGCGTATTGACGCGCGTGCTGACGCGATAGCAGCGCAGCTTTTCGTCAAGACAGGGTTTGAGCAGACCGGCCGGGTCGGGGCCGGTCAGCCAGCGCTCCCAATCCTGCTCGTCGACGATCACCGGCATGCGGTCGTGGATATCGCTCGCGAGCGGATTCGGCGCGCAGACCACGATCGTGTAGCTGATCAGCGGCTCGCCTTCCTGGGGGCGCCACCTTTCCCAGAGTCCCGCGAACGCCAGCAGCGCGCCATCGCGGCTGGTGAAGTAATACGGCTGTTTGCCGCCGGCGCGCGCCTGCCATTCGTAGTAGCCGCTCGCGGGCACCAGGCAGCGGCGCTGGCGATAGGCGTCGCGGAAGGCCGGCTTGGTCGCGAGCGTTTCGGAGCGCGCGTTGATCGTTTTGTAGCCGATCTTCGAATCTTTGGCCCAGTGCGGCACCAGCCCCCAGCGCGCCTCCACCACCGTCGGTTCGCCTTCGGCAAGCCGCACGATGGGCATCATTTGAGAAGGCGCCACGTTGTAGCGTGGCTCGAACGCATCGAGACCGCCGAGATAATCACGTACGTCCCTCGAGCGGGACTTGGGACCGAAAAGCGCGTAGCGGCCGCACATGGTGCTGGTGATTAGAGACTCAGAGGCGAGGAATGCCTGACTGAATGATGATGTCCCGAAATTTCTCTACGTCGCGCTTGACTACCACGCTGAACTCCTCCGGCGTGTTGCCGACGACCACCAAGCCTAGCTGCCTGAACCGCTCTTTTACTTCCGGCGCCTGGAGCGCCTGCACGATGCCCTTGTGCGCCGCGCGCACCGCTCTGTCCGGCGTGCGGGCGGGTGCGAACAGCCCGTTCCAAAACTGGATGTCGTAGCCCTGCACCCCCTGTTCCGCCAGCGTCGGCACATCCGGCAAAACCGGCGAGCGCTGCGTGCTGGTGATGCCGTAGGCTTTCAGCCTGCCGGACTGGATGTGATTCAGCGTCGCGAGCGGTGTCAGCACCGACAGGTCCGCTTCGCCCGATATCAGCGCCAGCTCCGCGGGCGAGCTGCCCTTATAGGGCACGTTGGTCATCTTCGCTCCCAACTGGGCCCACAGTGCGTCGCCGGCGAGTTCCCCCGTCGCGCCGGCGATCGCAACGTTGAGTCCGCCGGGCTGCTTCTTCGCGTGCGCGATCAGATCGTGTATCGAGGTCCCCGGCAGACGCGGGTTCGCCGCGACGATCATGCCGGTCGTCGAAAACTGGCTGATCGGCACGAAATCCCGCACGGGGTGGTAGGGAAGATTGCGGTAGAGCGTCGCGTTGACCGCATGCGTTCCACTGTTGCCGACGGCAAAGGTGAGCCCATCGGGCACGGACTTCGCCGCGATCTCCATTGCCACGATGCCGTTGCTGCTCGCGCGGTTGTCCACGATCAGCGTTTGCCCCATCGATTCGGACATCTTGGGTACCAACAGGCGAATCTGGATATCAGAGGGCCCCCCGGGCGCCGCGCCGACGAGCACGCGAACCGGGCGTTTGCCCGCGTCCTGGGCCAGGACGAGAGCCGGGACGACCGCGAGCATGGTCGCAGCGGCAAAAACGCGCAGCGCCGAACGGTTCATGAGGTCTTCTCCCTGCACGTGGTATGCGGAAACGAAGGGTACCGCCTACCAACCGTGCAAGTCGCACGCGGGAAGGCAGCCTGCCCGAATTCTACCCGCTCCGTTCGCGACAGACCTGTGAGCGCGCGATGCTGGTACTCGGACTCACCGCTTCGAGATTGCGCGGCTGAACGCGAACTGCGTGAGCGCGATCAACCGCACGCGCCGATCGCACCGCACGCGGTACAGAATTCGCAGCCGTCTTTCCGGATCACCGCCGCGTTGCCGCACTCCTTGCAGGGCCGGCCGCGCAGCGGGCGAAAATCGCTTGCGCCGAGCGCGCCGTCGTTGTCGGGCGTTTCGAGCACGCCCATTTCGCTGACCGGAAATCCGCGCTCGTCGAGTACCCCCAGCATCGCGTAGCGGTGGATGACGAGGCGCGCAACGTAGGCGACCGTGCTGGGAAAGTTCTGCTGGCGGTCCGCCCCGGGGACCCGTGCCATGAAGTCGCCCAGGGGCTCGTCATACGTGAGCAGCTTGCGCAGTTTCATGCCGATCCACGCGGGATCGATGACGCGCATGTCGAGCGACAGCAGCTTGCACAACCCGTCGAGCGCCTTGGGATACGCGCCTGCCATCCAGACCGAATACGGCCGGCGTTGCCCGTTGGGCAGCACCAGCTCCTTGAGCATCAGCACGAAATCGTCTTCGGCATTCGGGTTATAGACATCGGCCGTCCACGACATCGTGCCGTCGGTGCCCGTCTTCGGTTCCTTGCGCGCGAAGAGCGCATCGAGCACGGGCGTTTTCCCGCCTTCGTCCGCGAGCGCCCCCAGCTTGTCGACGCGATAACGCACGATACGCGCGAACGCCGCCACCACGCTCGGCACCCGCAGCAGCTGGCCGTCGGGGGGCATCGCGCAGTCGAACGCCTCGCCGCCCGTGCGGGCCAGCACGTCGAGCTTCATGCGCAGCCATTTCGCATCCTGTGCGCGCATGTCCATCGACAGCGTCTTGGCGACGGCGCCGATGCCGCGCGGCTGCTCGTTGCCGTTGACCCACACCTCGAACGGATAGCTCGCGCCGTTTTCGACGTGGCCGACGAAGATCGCGAAGCGCCCCGAGGGCGACTCGACCATATACGTCCATGATGGATTGCCGCCGGGAAGCGCGGGCCGGCCGGGCCAGCGCAGGCTGCACAGCGCGGGCTCGGGAGCCGCCTCGAGGCGAATGCGGCGGTCCACGTCCGACGTATCGAGATCGTTCGGGGTCGCGTCGGGTGCGGCGACGGACAGAACGCTGCCGAGCACCGCATTGGGGCGATGGGTGGCGATGCCTTTCAGACCTGCTTTCCACGCTTCGAGGTACAGGTCCTCGAAGCGGTCGTAAGGATAGTGCTCCGCGACGTTCACGGTTTTGCTGATCGCGGAATCGACGAACGGAGAAACTGCGGCAACCATGCGCATGTGGTCGAGCGCGGAAATTTCCAGTGCGGTGACGAAGTGCGGCGGGAGCTCGTCCACGTTGCCGCCGAGATGACGGTAGAGTCGCCACGCATGGTCCTCGACGTCGTACGTCCGGTAGGTTCCGTCGGGCATGCGCTTGCGGCGCTGATAAGTCCACGCATAGGGCGGCTCTATGCCGTTCGAGGCGTTGTCCGCGAAGGCGAGCGAGATCGTCCCGGTCGGCGCGACCGACAGCAGATGGCTGTTGCGCAGGCCGTGCGTCGCGATCTCGTTCCTGAGCGATGCAGGCAGGCGGGAGGCGAAGCGCGGTGCAGCGACGTAATGCCCGGCATCGAAAAGCGGAAAAGCGCCTTTCTCGCGCGCGAGCGTGATCGACGCACCGTAGGATTCGTCGCGCATGAATTCGGCGATGCGCGCGCTCGTCTGGCGCGCGGCCTCGGTGTCGTATTTGAGCCCGAGCATGATCAGCGCGTCGCCGAGCCCGGTGAAGCCCAGCCCAATGCGTCGTTTCGCGTGTGCTTCGTCGCGCTGCTGCGCGAGCGGCCAGACCGTGGCATCGAGCACGTTGTCGAGCATGCGCACGGCGGGGCGGATAACGCGCGCGAACGCGTCGAAATCGAAGCGCGCGCGGGGACCGAAAGGCTCCGCTACAAAGACTGTCAGGTTGATGCTGCCCAGGCAGCAGCAACCGTAAGGCGGCAGCGCCTGCTCGCCGCACGGGTTGGTCGCCTCGACCCGTTCGCAGTACGACAGATTGTTGTCGGCGTTGATGCGGTCGATGAAAATGACCCCCGGCTCGGCGTGGTCGTAAGTCGAGCGCATGATGAGCTGCCACAGCTCGCGGGCGCGCAGCGTGCGATATACCCACGCACCGTCGCTGCGCTGCGTCGCGTCGGGCATGACCTCTGCACCCGGCGCGGCCCTGTGCACGAGATCCCACGCGCCATCGGCCTGCACCGCGCGCATGAACTCGTCGGTCACCGCGACGCTCACGTTGAAGTTGAGCAGATCGCCGTGGTCCTTGGCGTGAATGAATTCCTCGAGGTCGGGATGATCGCAGCGCAGTATGCCCATCTGTGCGCCGCGCCGTGCGCCCGCCGACTCGACCGTCTCGCAGCTGCGGTCGAACACGCGCATGTAGGAGATCGGGCCGCTCGCGCTCGAATGGGTGCCGCGCACCAGCGCTCCGCGCGGGCGGATCGAGGAGAAATCGTAGCCCACGCCGCCGCCGCGCCGCATGGTTTCGGCGGACTCGAGCAGCGCGACGTAGATGCCCGGTTTGCCCTCTGCCGCATGCGAAACCGCATCGCCGACGGGCTGCACGAAACAGTTGATGAGCGTCGCCTGCAGGTCCGTTCCCGCCGCGGAATTCACCCGGCCGCCGGGGATGAAGCCGGCCGTCATCGCTTCGAAAAACCGCTCTTCCCACTCCGCGGGATTGCGCTCGACCGCCGCCAGGGCGCGCGCCACGCGGCGCCGCACGTCGTCAGCGGTGCGCTCGCCGCCTTTGGCGTACTTCTCGAGCAGCACGTCGATGCTGACCTGCTGCTGCGGCAGTGCGAATCCGGAGTCGTCTGGTTTCATGATCGGCCTTGGGAACAGTATGGCAAGCGAACCATCGCATTAGTTTCAGGGAACGCGCGGGCGCGAACCATCGATGGAACCCGGAAACGGTCGCGCGGCGAGTTTGCGTCGCGATGATACGGTTGCGGACGCGCGATTCGTACCGAAGCCGCGATTCTACGCCGGCACACGCCGGACGCAGCCGCGGGCGATGGGCCCTCCGCGCGCTGACCGCATCAGCAAGGCACCGTCCCGCACAACGTGGTGCGTTCCATGCGCCTGCGCAGCGGCAGCTCGTAATCGAGGATGGCGCGATGCTGGGTCGCGCAGTTGTCCCAGATCAGAAGATCTCCGGCCCGCCATTTGTGCCGATAGACGAACTCGTCGCGCTTGAGATGGCTGTACAGCTCCTGCAGCAACGCGGAGCTTTCCTGCGGATCGAGGTCCATGATGCGCGTGGTGTAGCCTTCGTTGACGAACAGACATTTCCTGCCGTTGTAGGGATGCGTGCGCACCGCCGGATGCAACATGTCGGGAGTGCTCGCTTTCTGCTCCGCGCTTAGCTCCGGCCGCGGCCCGCTCTTGCGATCGCGCGAATAGCCGGCGAGGTACGAATTGACTGCGCGCTTGCCGGCGAGCTTCTGTTGGGTAGCGGCAGGCAGCGCGTCATACGCGGCGGTCATGCTCGCAAATAGCGTGTCGCCGAGCGGTTCTCCGTCCCTGACGGGAACTTCGAGCGCATAGAAAAGCGAGGCGCGGCTCGGTTTTTGCGCGTAGCACAGGTCGGAGTGCCAAAAGAACCCGGCGTCCTGGCTGCCGATCGGCTTGCCGTTCTCGATCACGTTCGATACGACAAAGAGCTCGGGATAGCCCGGGCGGCAGCGATCCTGCCGCACGTGTGCTTCGAGCTCGCCGAAGCGGCGGCTGAATGCGATGTGCTGTTCGGGGTTGAGGGTCTGGTCGCGAAACACGATCACTTCGTGCTCGTGCAGCGCATCGACGATGCGGCGGAATGTCGGCTCGTCGACGTCCTGCGACAAATCCACGCCGGTTATCACAGCACCCAGCGCAGCGCCTGTCGGTTCAATCGCAATCAAAATGTTCTCCTCGGTTCGATGGCACTGCCCTTGGGTGCCTGCTTCCCGCAGGCAATCAAGGCTCGGCTTTCACGTTGGCCTTCCTGACGACCTGCTTCCACTTCGCGATTTCCCGGCGCAGCAAGTCCTCGAACACCTGCGGCTCGCCGCCCCGGATATCGAGCGCCTCGATCTCGAACTTCTTCTTCACATCCGGAAGCGCGATCGCCTTGGCAAGCTCGCGATGCAGTCGGCTGAGCACGGGTTTCGGCAGGTTTTTCGGCGCCCAGAACCCGTACCACGTCACGGCCTCGTAGCCGGGGACGCCGGCCTCGGCCACCGTCGGCAGCTCGGGAATGGTGGACGAGCGCCTGGCGGATGTCACCGCGAGCGCGCGCAGCCGTTTCGATCTGACATGCGGAAGCGCCGAAGGCGCCGTTCCCAGCATCACCGGGATCTGTCCGCCGATGACGTCGTTGAGCGCGGGTGCCGTGCCTTTATACGGAACCTGCACCATCTCCGTCCCGGCCATCATGTCGAAGAGTTCCATCGCGAGGTGGGTGATGCCGCCGGTACCGGTCGAGCCGTAGCTCAGCGACCTGGGCTTCGCCTTGGCGATGCGAATCAGATCCTGCACGCTGTTGGCGGGCATGGACGGGTTGACGGTCAGCAGGAACGGGCTGTCGCCGACCAGGATCACCGGCGTGATGTCTGTGATGGGATCGTATGGGAGCTCGATCAATGCCGCGCTCGTTGCATAGCTGCCGGAAACGAGCGTGAGCGTGTAACCGTCGGCCGGCGCTCTCACGCCGAGCTCCGCGCCTATCGTACCGCCCGCGCCGCCGCGGTTGTCGACGACGATCGAGGTTGCGAGCCCGCGGGAGACTTCCTGCGCGAGCACGCGCGCGATCATGTCGGTGCCCCCACCCGGCGCGAA
>JBKJZR010000288.1:0-10975 GCA_046715035.1 Burkholderiales bacterium
GCGCGCGCATCTGCGCGCACGTCATCCTGCCCGCAGGCAGCACAACGCCCGCGTAATTGAGTGCCGGCTGTTTCTGCCGGTGCAATCCGATATGACCGCGGCTCGACGGCGGTCTGCGCAGTTCGCACTGCGCGGGGGTCAGGCGCGCAAGCCGATACCCGAGCACTTTTTCGGTGTGCTCCAGATACGCGTCCACGCCCAGGCGGTCGAGCACGTATTTGAGCCGCGCCTTGCTGCGGTCGGTGCGGTCGCCGTGGTCGATGAAGACGCGCACCACCGCCGCCGCGACGGGAACGCATTCCTCGGGCTTCAGCACGACCCCGCAGTCGCGGGCGAAGTCGTGATGGCCCGTGATGCCGCCCAACGCCATGCGGAAGTAGTCACCCGCCGGGATCGGCGCGCCGCCGGCGACGCGCACGACGGTAAACCCGATATCGTTGGTGTCCTCCAGCGCGCTGACCGCGCCGCCGCCGTCGAAGGCAATGTTGAATTTGCGGGGCAGGCCGTACATTTCGCGATGGTTGAGGATGTAATGGTGCATCTCCGCGCACAACGCGCGCACGTCGTAGAGCTCCTGCGCGTCGATGCCGGCGGTCGGATTGCCGGTGACGTTGCGGATGTTGTCCGCCCCCGCTCCGCGCGAGGTGAGCCCCGCCGCCTGCAGGCCGGTCAGAACATCGATGATGTGCTGCGGCTGGATCTCGCGGATCTGCAGGTTGGCACGCGTGGTCACGTGCGCATAGCCGCCGCCGTACCGCTCGGCGAGATCGGCGACGGCATGCAGTTGATGTGCGCTCAGTATTCCGCAGGGGATCCGCAGGCGGCACATGAAGGAGTTCTGTGCCGGCGCGACGTTGAACAAGCCGTGGAACTTGGTGCGGAACACGTCTGTGCCCTTGGGAAGCTTGCCCTCGCGCGCGAAAGCGCGCAGCTCGTCCCACATGTCGAGCGGATTGCGCCGCTTGGCGAGCTCCTCCGGCGTAAGCTTGCCGCCCGAGGCCGCCTGCCGCTGCTGGGCATCGAAATGGATGCGCTCGGGCCCGCCGGTGGCGTCACCGGCTGGCGCGGGTGGCGCCGCACGGCTACGCGCGACTTCGAGCCCGCTCAGCAACCCCTGCAGATAGAGCTTCTGGTCGTCGCTGAACTCTTCCATCATGCTTGCGCGTCCGTAGCTCCGCGCACTCAGTGCGGCGTGCCGATGGGGGTGGCCTCGGCCACCACGCGTCCGAACATCAGGGCATCGCGCCAGCACGAGATGTCGGTGCGGCTGCGGATCAGGTCCAGATACCAGGCATGGTCGCTGATGTCGCCGATCATCACTGCACCCACCAGGCGCCCGTCCTCGATCACGAGCTTTTTGTAGATGCCGCGCGGCGCATCGTTGAGCACCAGCTTCTGCGCCGCTGCATCATCGGCAAAACGGCCGGCCGAAAAAACGTCGATGCCCGTCACCTTGAGTCGTGTCGAAACCACCGAGCCTGGGTAACTCAGGTAACCGCGGTGCGCGAGGTGGTTGGCGCAAACGCGCGCCATTTCGTAGAGCGGCGCGATGAGGCCGTAGCTCGTGCCCCGATGCGCTACGCATTCGCCCACGGCGTAAACGTGCGGATCGAACGTCTGCAGCGTGTCGCTCACCAGCACCCCGCGCTCACACGGCAGTCCAGCCGCCTGCGCGAGGGCGAAGTTGGGGCGGATGCCCACCGCCATTACCACCAGGCTCGCCGGCAACACGCGGCCGTCCGCAAGGTGCACCGCGGTGACCTTGCCGTCCGTGCCTTCGATGCGCTGCGTCTGCGCGCACGTGTGTATCACGATGCCGCGGCGCGCGAGCGAGCGTTGCAGCAGGCGGCCGGCATGTTCGTCGAGCTGTCGCTCCATGAGCCACGGCATCAAATGCACGACCGAGACTTCCATGCCGCGTGCGCGCAAGCCATTGGCGGCTTCGACTCCCAGCAGTCCGCCACCGATGACCACCGCGGAGCGAAAGCGGCCCGCCGCTTCGATCATGCGGTTGGTATCCGCGATATCGCGGTAGGTGATGACGCCGTCCAGGTCGTGGCCGGGTATGGGCAGCACGACTGGCGTCGAGCCGGTCGCGAGCAGTAACCGGTCATAGGGGGTCGCGGTGCCACCGGCATCGATGACGACGCGCCTGATCCGGTCGATGGCGACGATGGGGCGGCTCAGATTGAGCGCGATGCCGCGCGCCGCATACCACGCGACATCGTTCAGCATGATGTCGGCAAGCGTTTGCTCCCCGGCGAGCACCGGCGAGAGCAGGATGCGGTTGTAGTTGGGATACGGCTCGGCGCCGAACACGGTGATCGCGTAGAGGTCGCGGTCCAGGCGGGTGAGCTCTTCGAGCACGCGTGCACCGGCCATGCCATTGCCGACGACCACCAGACGCCTCCTTGCGGGCGCCTGCCGATCGGCCGCCTCAGGCTGTACATGCTGTCGCGCGCGGCGGGCCGCGGCCTGGCTCATGCGGCGCGCTCGACCTTGTGCGTGTGCGCCGCCCGCGGGGCGACAGCGATCTTGCACCAAGGAGTGGGTGTCGCGAATGGTTGATCAGCGTTGACGGGATCGGCGATACGGATGTTCATGCTGACCGACACAGCGCCTAGGCAGCCGGACGCAGCTGCTTCTGGTAGAGAAACTCGAGCACCCGCCCGCGCAGCTGGTGATAGCGGTTGTCATTTACCAGTGCCAGCCGCTCGCGTGGCCGCGGCAGGTCGACTTCGACCACGTCGCCCACCGTCGCGGCGGGGCCGTTGGTCATCATGACGATGCGATCCGACAGGAGCACTGCCTCGTCCACGTCATGCGTGACCATCAACACGGTGCTGCGGTTCTTGCCGTCGCCGCGCGCGACTATTTTCATCAACTCGTCCTGCAGGTGCGCGCGCGTCAGGGCATCGAGCGCGCCGAAAGGCTCATCGAGCAGCAGCACTTTCGGCTCCATCGACAACGCGCGCGCTATGCCGACGCGCTGCTTCATGCCGCCGGAAATCTCGCTCGGCCGCTTGTGCGCGGCGTGCGACAGCTGCACGAGTTCGAGGGCGTGCAGCGTGCGCGATTTCAAACGGACCCTGCCCTCCACGGCACCGAACACGCGCTCGACCGCCAGATACACGTTCTCATAACAGGTGAGCCACGGCAGCAGCGAGTGGTTCTGAAACACGACACCCCGGTCCGGACCCGGACCGGTGATCTCGCGACCGGCACAAATCTGCACGCCTGTCGTCGGCCGCAGCAGCCCGGCGACGAGATTGAGCAGCGTCGATTTGCCGCAGCCCGAGTGTCCGATGAGCGAGACGAACTCGCCTTCGGCAATGCTCAGATCGATGTCTTTGAGCGCGGTAAAACTGCCGCGCCTGGTCTGGAACACCATGCTGACGTTTTCCACGGATACGAATTTATTCATGTTCGTCCTTCCGGCAGGCTCAGCGGTATTCGAAGCGGCGTGCGAGCAGCATCAGCACCTGCTCGAGCAGCAAGCCGACGATGCCGACCGTGAAGATCGCGATGATGATGTGCTCGACGTTGAGGTTGTTCCACTCGTCCCACACCCAGAAGCCTATGCCTACCCCGCCGGTCAGCATTTCGGCCGCCACGATCACCAGCCATGCCACGCCGATCGAGAGCCGGATGCCGGTCAGCATGAAGGGCAGCACCGCCGGAAACAGGATCTTGGTGAATACTTTCCATTCCGACAGGTTGAGCACTTTGGCGACGTTGAGGTAGTCCTGCGGCACTTCGCGGACCCCCGCGGCGGTGTTGATGATCATCGGCCAGATGCTGGAAATGAAAATCACCCAGATCGCGGCAGGATTGGCGGCTTTGAACACGAGCAGCCCGATCGGCAGCCACGCCAGCGGACTCACCGGCCGCAGCAGACTGATGATGGGCGCCATCATGCCCGACAGGAAACGGAAGCGCCCGATCATGAAACCCAGCGGAATGCCGATCACCGCGGCAAGCCCGAAACCGATGCCGACACGCTGCAGCGACATCAGGATGTTCCAGCCGATGCCCTGATCGTTCGGACCCTTGCGGTAGAACGGATCGCCGAACACCCCGACTGCCGAATGCCAGGTTTTGACCGGGCTGGGCAGTGTGCTGTTTTGCGACAGCAATGCCCACAACGCCAGGAACAAGGCGAGGCCTAGCAGCACCGGAACGAGCTTGCGCACGAAATCGGCGATTTCTGCGCCATAGCGCTCGACCAGGGGGGTATGCCTGCGCACGGGCGGCGGCAGCTCGGCTATCCCGGACTGCGCAATGTACGGCGCGGCAACAGGCGCGCTGCCGGTCTGCAGCGGCTGGTGCGACAGGATTGCGGCATTCATGAGGCGCTCCTTCGGGTATCCGGGCAGG
This sequence comes from Burkholderiales bacterium, assembly GCA_046715035.1. GTDB lineage: Bacteria > Pseudomonadota > Gammaproteobacteria > Burkholderiales > SG8-41 > PALSA-1004. The sequence goes on from JBKJZR010000288.1 coordinate 4,378, forward strand.
GCTCGGCCACTCCAGCGGCGATGGTAAAAATAGGCATCAGGCGACCCTGATCTTGAACGAGCCTGCGTATTTCTTCGGATCCCTGCCGTCCCAGACCACGCCGTCGATCAGCTTCGCGGTGCGGAAATCCGACTTGGGCAGCGAGGCCTTCGCAGCAGTGGCTGCGTCCTTGTAGACATCGATGCGGTTCACCTTTTTCGCGATCGCGAGGTAGTCGGGCTCCTCCTTGAGCAAGCCCCAGCGCCGGTGCTGGGTCATGAACCACATGCCGTCGGAAAGCCACGGGTAGGTCACAAGCCCGTCGTTGTAGAACTTCATGTAGTCGGGCTCGTCCCATTTCCTGCCGATGCCGTTGTCGTAGCGGCCCAGCATGCGCGCCAGGATCACGTCGGCGTCGGTATTGACATACGACCTGTCGGCGACCGTTTGCGCGGTCTTCTGGCGATTCGAAAGCGAGGCGTCGATCCAGCGGCCCGCATCGATGATCGCCGCCGTCATCGCGCGCGCAGTGTTGGGATACTTCTGCACGAACTCCGCGGTCGTGCCCAGCGTCTTCTCCGGATGGTCCTTCCAGATCGCCTGCGTCGTCTCCGCGGTGAATCCGATGCCATCGACGATGGCACGGTTGTTCCACGGCTCGCCGACGCAGAACCCATCCATGTTGCCGACGCGCATGTTGGCGACCATTTGCGGCGGCGGCACGGTGATCGTCTTGGCATCGGTAAACGGATTGATGCCGTGCGCGGCGAGCCAGTAGTAGATCCACATCGCGTGCGTGCCCGTGGGAAACGTTTGCGCGAACGTGTATTCGCGCTTCTCCCTGTCCATCAGCGCCTTCAGCGTCGTGCCGTCCTTGACTCCCTTGTCGTTGAGTTTCTTCGACAGCGTGATCGCCTGGCCGTTGTGGTTGAGGTTCATCAGCAGCGCCATGTCTTTCTTCGGCCCGCCGATTCCCATCTGCACGCCATAGATCAGGCCATAGAGCACGTGCGCGGCATCGAGCTCGCCATTGACGAGCTTGTCGCGCACGGACGCCCACGACGCTTCCTTGGTCGGGATAATCTTGATCCCGTATTTCTTGTCGAACTCCATTACGGCGGCCATCACGACCGACGAGCAGTCGGTGAGCGGAATGAAGCCGATCTTGACCTCTTTCTTCTCGGGCGCGTCCGAGCCCGCCGCCCATGCGCCGTGGCGCACGGCGTCCGGCACCAGACTCATCACCGCCGCTGCGGTGAGCACGCTGCCGCGTCGCAGGAACTCGCGTCGCTTGCTGTCGTGCGGCGCGGCTGCATTCTTCGTATCATGCTCGAGCTCGTCACTCATCTAAATCTCCAAAAAAAACGGCGTTCATCTGCGAGCACAGGGCTGCAAGATTGAACGCCGTCGTTCGTAAGTGCACGCGCCCGCCGTTGGACGCCGCCACATGAGATGAGCAAACGCCGTGCCTGGCCGGCACCGCACCGCTATCTACTTGAATTACGTATGGATCGCGCTTGGCCGATCGCGCGCGGACGAGCGCTGCAGCGCACTATTGCAGGGCATGTAAGGGCACGCGTGCGTCGAAATGGCGTTGCCGGTCAGGCGCTGCGGCAAACCGCGTTATGCGAGCAGACCCGCCACCGCGATCACCTGCCGCGCGACCTCGGCGATCCGCGTGTTGTTCTCCATCGCCTGCTTGCGCAGCGCGCGGTAAGCATGTTCCTCGGACAGACTGCGGCTTTGCATGAGGATGCCTTTGGCCCGCTCGATCAGCTTGCGCTCAGCGAGCCGGGTCGCGGAGTCTTCGAGCTCGCGCTTCAACGCTTGAAACTGCTCGAAGCGCGCGACTGCCGCCTCGATGATCGGACGGATGCGCTCGGCGGCCATGCCGTCGACTACATATGCGCTGACGCCCGCCTCGACCGCCGCACGGATTTTGTCGCTGTCGCCGTCATGGGTGAACATCACCACCGGTCGCGGCTCGTCACGGCTCACCACACACAGATTCTCCAGCGTATCGCGGTCGGGCGAATCGGTGTCGATAATGATGACGTCGGGCTTCAACGCGCCGACCTGCCGGTGCAGATCGAACGCCGAGGGCATATAGGCGATGACATCGTAGCCGGCGTCCGCGAGCGCGCGCTGCAGCACTTCGGCGCGTTCGGCGACCTCGTCGACCAGCATTACTCTCAAGCGGGCGCCCGGGTTCACGCGGCAGCCAGACTGCCAGTTTCGACGGCGACGATGGCCTTGGCCTGGTTCATGTCGCTCGTGTAGCCGCACGCGTACAGGCAGCACGCCAGCTGGTTGACCAACGGCAGCGGCACGCACACCTCCCCCGCAAGCGCGAGTTTGATCCACGCTGCGGTAGACGGGGCGTCGATACTGCCCGGCAGAGCACAGCTCGGTTTGAGCGGCACGGCCTCGGCGTTGAACAGCACTTCCGACATGCCTTCATGGAAGTGCTCGATTCGCGGGCGCCGCAGCGGATCGGCAAAAGGCTCGCCCTCGGTGCTGCGCAGCAGCAGCGCGCGCGCGCCGGAGGCGAGCAGCAACTCGCGCATCTTGTCGAGATAAGGCGGGTGGGACGCGCTGATGACGCGCAGGCTTTCGCCCGCGAAGGGGTCGATCAGCTTGGCGATCGAGTGCGCGCTCGAGCGCACGCCGAGCCTGCCGCGCAGGCTCAGCAGATCAGCCAGCCCCGGCGCGAGCGCTGCGGTCGGCACGAACGCGATGCCGTCGCTGTCGAGGGCGTCCTGCGCGTGGGTCAGGCTCGCACTCGGCATGACGCCGAGCTCGCGCAGCACGTATACGCAGGCGACCCGCCCATTGCCGTTGAGCGTTCCGTGCATCAGCACCGGCACGCTGAAGCGTCGCAGCAGCAAAGCGATCAGGGGTAACAGGTTGGGCTGCTGCCGCGCGCCACCATAGCTGGGCAGGATGACAGGGCGCACTTTTCCCACAGGCGCGCGCAGCCGGAATACGCGCTCGATGAGTGCGCTGTGGAACCCCAGCAGCTCTCGCAGCGACTCGGATTTGACGCGCAGCGCAAGCAGGATGGCACCCAGCTCGAGCTCCGGAACGCCGCCGTCGAGCATCGCCCCGAACAGATGCGCGGCGTCCTGCTCGGAGAGTTCTCCCCATGCCGCGTCACCAGACCCGATCGCCTTGATGTACGAAGAATACGACATGCTGGTCACGGCTGGGGTTCGCGGCTCGACGACGCAGGATCTGCCGGCACCGAAACCGGCAGCGGGAATGTCCGAGGCGAAGACGTCTGTGGACCGGGCTCGCGCCTTGCGCATTCGGCGACGATACGTTTCAGCTCGGGAATGCAGGAACCGCATTGCGTGCCGCATTTCAGCCGGGCACGCAATTGGTCAAAACCGCAGCCCTTGGCGAGCTCGGCGCGGATCGCGCTTTCGGCGACGTCCACGCAGCTGCACAGGACTCGCCCGCGAGACACACTATTCTGCGGCGCCGCGAGCGGCGCCAGCAGCAACGCGCGAAAGGGCTCGCAGTCAGCGGATTCGACCAGCAAATCCTGAAGCCAGTGGCGGGCGATCACATCACCGGCGAGTCGCAGGCCTGCTACCCGGTCGTCATCGAACAGCACGCGCTTGGAGATAGCGCACGCGAAGTCGTGATACGTCATTGCACGTGCATCGTCTTCGAGGCCGAAAACCCGGTCGACCTCCGCGAGGAGGGACGCGTCCGCCGGCTCGGCGCCTGCGGCGTGGAACACCACGACGGGGTCGTCGCGCCCATGAAGCCCGATCGTTGCAAACGCGAACGCCGCGAGCAGGTACTGCGCGCGCTGCAGAATTTCGAGTGCCGATGCGCTTCCAGAGGACACGCTGCGCGCCGCGCCCCTGTCGCTGCGGCGCATAACCACCATGCGCCAGGGCAGCGCGAGCTTTTCGACTGCGATGGCCGCATGCTTGAGCTCGGGCTGCCCCGACCACGGATCGGTAACCGGCAGCGTGAGCGCGTTTGCACCCGGCGTATTCATGAAGCGGCTGCCCCAGTGCATGGCGATGAACGACTGGCCCGCGCTCATGTCTGCGCCGGCGCGCGCGCGGAGCACGGCCGTACCACGCCGGCTCGTGACGCGTACGACGTCACCATCGGCGACGGATCGTGCGCGCATGTCGTCCGCGTGCATCACGATTTCCGGGGTGGGCGCGTGATTGTTGAGCCGGGCGACCGTTCCGGTGCGCGACATGCCGTGCCACTGGTCGCGCAGCCGTCCCGTGCTCAAGCTCAGCGGAAACTGCGCATTGGTCTGCTCGGCGACCGGCCGGTAGGCGGCAGCGACAAAACGCGCGCGCCCATCGGGTGTTTCGAACTGTCCGTCGACATATAGCCGCGCCCGCCCTGCAGCCGCGCCTTGCGGATACGGCCACTGTTGCGGACCCGCAGTTTCCAGCAGCGTATAGCTGAGTCCCGTGATGTCGAGATCGCGGCCGCGGGTGCTCTCACGATGCTCGTCGAAAATTTCCTCGCTGACGCGATACGCAAACAGGCGAGGCGCGTCGGCCCGTTCCAGCCGATGCCCCAGCCGCAACGCAAAATCTGCGGCGATCTGCCAGTCGCCCCGCGCTTCCCCCGGACCCGCTACCGCCGCCCGCACGCGCGTGATGCAGCGCTCGGAGTTGGTCACCGTGCCTTCCTTTTCGCCCCACGCGGTCGCGGGCAGCAGCACATCCGCGCAGGCGGTCGTATCCGTAAAACGCGCTGCCTCCTGGACCACCACGAACTCGGCCCTGGCCAGTGCTGCGCGGACCGCGGCGTGGTCCGGCAGCGATTGCGCGGGGTTGGTGCACGCGATCCACACCGCTTTGATGTCGCCGCGCCGCAGCGCGTCGAACAGCTCGATCGCCATCGTGCCGGGACGCTCGGGCACGCTTGAGATGCCCCACAGTCGCGCGACTTCGGCGCGATGCTGCGGATTGGCGAGATCGCGGTGCGCCGACAGCAGATTCGCCATGCCACCGACCTCGCGCCCGCCCATCGCGTTGGGTTGTCCCGTCAGCGAAAAAGGTCCCGCACCAGGCCGGCCGATCTGGCCGGTGGCAAGATGCAGGTTGATCAACGCGGCATTCTTGTCACTGCCGCTCGCCGACTGATTGAGCCCCTGGCAATACAGCGACAGCGTGGCGTGCGACCAGGCAAACCACCGCGCCGCTGTTTCGATGGCGTCCGCCGGCACCCCACAAATGCGGGCGGCGGTTTCCAATGGATAGTTGCGCGCGATTTCGGCGAGCTCCGCAAAACCACGCGTGTGCGCGGCGATGTAAGCGTCGTTCAGCCAGCATTCGTTCAGCATCACGTTGAGCATGCCGTTGAACAGTGCGACATCGGTGCCGGGACGTATCGGCAGAAACAGGTCCGCCGCGTGCGCGGTATCGGTGCGGCGCGGGTCGACGACGATGATTCTGAGATCGGGGTTCGCCTGCTTCGCGTCCTCGATGCGGCGGAACAGCACCGGGTGCGCATACGCCATATTCGCGCCTGCGATGAACAGACAGTCGGCACGCTCGATATCGTCGTAGCACGCCGGCGGCGCGTCGGCGCCCAGCGTGCGCTTGTACCCGGACACCGCGGACGACATGCAGAGCCGCGAGTTGGTATCGATGTTATTGGTGCCGATCAGGCCTTTGGCGAGCTTGTTGAAGACGTAATAGTCTTCGGTCAGGAGCTGGCCTGAAACATAGAAAGCGACGCTGTCGGGGCCGTGCTCGCGGATGACGGCGGCAAACTTGTCGGCGGCGTGGTCGAGCGCCTCGTCCCAGGTCACGCGCTGGCGTTCAGCGTAGCGGTCGCGCCGCAACTCGGGATATTCGGCGCGGGCGGCTTCATCGCGCGTCAGATGCAGTGCCGCGCCCTTGGTGCAGAGCCTGCCATGATTGGCCGGATGGTCGGGGTCACCGCGGACCCCGGTGATGCGGCTGCCGTCGGTGGCGATCAGCACGCCGCAGCCGACCCCGCAATAACAGCAGGTCGATTTGATCTCTCCCATGCGCAAAGATTAGCAACCGATGTGCCAAAAAATTATCCCTCCCTAATCAGGAGCATAGGATTTATTCTGCACCCGCGACATCGCATTTATGTCTGGTGTCGGTGCACCGCGCGGCCTACGCGCATTAATTTGGTGCGCCCCCGTTGCCCACCGCCACCGCCTTGCGGCGAATCAACTGGGCTAAAATGCGCCGTCCATCGAAATTGCCGCAGCGTCCGGGCGCGCAGCCCACAAAAACCCTAGGAGGAGCATGATGAAAGCTGGACTCAAAGCCACTGCGATCGCGTTCGCGGCCGGGTTCGCTACGTTTGCGGGAGCGCAGACTTATCCTACGAAGCCGGTACGCGTCATCGTTCCCTTCGCGCCCGGTGGCGGCAGCGACATCACCGCGCGCCAGGTATCGCAGAAGCTCACCGAACAGCTCGGCCAGCAGTTCGTCGTCGACAATCGTGGGGGCGCCGGCGGCATCATCGGCATGGAGGTGACGGCGAAATCAGTGCCGGATGGCTACACGATCATGATCATGTCAGGCAGCTTTTCGGCCTCATCGGCCACCCACAAACCCGCCTTCGATCCGATCAATAGCATCGTTTC
>JBKJZR010000289.1:0-4194 GCA_046715035.1 Burkholderiales bacterium
GCGCCACTCGCTCCTTCCCCGTCAAGGGGAAGGCTGGGATGGGGATGGGTCACGTAACTTCGCGCAGCGCCACTCACTCCTTCCCCTTCAAGGGGAAGGCTGGGATGGGGATGGGGTACCCAGTACACCGCCCTGTGGCAAAACAGACCAGAACTCGCGAGCCCGTGCGCTCATGCGCCGCATATTCTGCCTGCCTCGAGACGCAGCTCCTGCATGCCCGGCAAACCGATGATCTCGCGGTCGTGCGTGGCGATCAGCACGGTGCCATCCTCCTCGTGGACGCTCGCGATCAGCTCGAGCGTCTGCCGCCGCGCCTCGCGATCGAGATTGGCAGTCGGCTCGTCGAGGAGCAGCAGATGCGGAGCGAGTATCCTGGCGCGCGCCAGTGCGACGCGCTGCTTTTCGCCGCCGGAAAGCTTGTGCGGCGGCACCGCCGCAAGATGCCCGACACCGGCCCAGTCGATCGCTTCCTGCACCTTGGTGTGACGGCCTTGGGCAGACATGCCGCGAGCGTTCAGTCCATATGCGATGTTGTGGACGATGGTCGTGTGCAACAGATAGGGGTGCTGATGCACGTAGACGAGCCGGCGTCGCAACGGTTCGGGATAGTTATTCAGATCGACGGCGATGTTGTCGATGTGCAGCGTGCCGGTTTGCGCTTTTTCCAGACCGGCGAGGATGCGCATGAGCGTCGTCTTGCCGCAGCCATTGTCGCCCGTCAGCGCGTAGCTGCCTCCCGTGGCCAGCGCCATGTCGAGCCCGCGCAGCAACTCCCGCCCGGGAAATCGCTTGCCGAGCCCGCCCACGCGCAGCGCCCAGCCGTTCATTGCATACCGCCTTCGCCCTGCAGTACCGAGAGGGCGACGTTGACGCTCAGGGCCAGCACGATCAGCACGAACCCCAGCGCGATGCCCTGCGCGAACGCACCTTTGCTCGTCTCCAGGGCGATCGCTGTTGGGATATTGCGCGTCAGACCCTCGATATTGCCGCCCACCAGTATCGCGCAGCCGACCTCCGACACGACGCGCCCGAATCCATTGAACACCGCTGCCATCACGCCGAAGCGCACTTCGAACAGGGTCGTCGCCGCGGCTCGCAGCTGGCTCGCGCCCAGGCTGCGCGCCGTTTCGTATATTCGCGGATCCGCGCCCTGCACTGCCGCCAGCGTAAACACCACCAGCACCGGAAATGCGATCACCATGTAACCGATGACGATTGCTTCCGGCGTAAAAAGGAGCTTGAGGAAACCCAATGGCCCCTGCCGCGACAGCAGCATGTAGAGCACCAGGCCGACGACGACGGTCGGAAACGACAGCAGCGCTTGCACCAGCACCACCAGCGCGCGGCGCCCGGGGAATGCGGTCGTCGCAATCAGGAAACCGAGTGCGACAGATGGCGGGGCAATCAGCGCGAGCGCGGCGAGCGAGCACGCGAGCGATGTCATGATGATGCGCCACAGCGCCGGGTCGCCGCTGAATAACAGGCTGAACGCCTCGCGCGTGGGCTCCAGGAGCTCCATAAGATTATTGGATCCCAGCGTGCGCTGGGATGACCGGCTCGCGATCAGTGCCTGATCGGCCACAGCTACCCTGGATCCCCGCCTGCGCTGGGATGACCGGCCCGCGATCAGTGCCTGATCGCACGCCGGTCACTTTGCGGTGGGGAAGAACATCTGGACGCTGTTGATCTTGAAATCGGCAATCGCTTTCTGCCCTTCAGGTGATGTCATCCAGTTCACCAGCGCCATCGCGCCCTGGTTGTTCGCCTGCGGATGCTTCTGCGGCTTGACGGCGATAATCCCGTACGGATTGAACATCTTCGGATCCCCTTCGACCAGCGGCTCGAGTCCGGTCCTGTCCTTATAGGCAGCATAGGTCGCGCGATCGGTCAGCGCGTAGCCTTCCAGCTCGCCGGCCATCGTCAGCACCTGCCCCATGCCCTGTCCCGACGATACGTACCACGCGCCCTTGGGAACGACGCCGGCATTCTGCCAGTAGCCTTTCTCCATTTGATGCGTTCCGGATTCGTCACCGCGCGAAACGAACTTGACGCCGCCGGCATTGATTTTCTTCATCGCCGCGATGACGTCTCTCATGCCACGCACGCCGGCAGGATCGTTTTTCGGCCCGACGATAATGAAATCGTTATACATGACGTCCTTGCGCACCGAGCCGAAACCGGCCGCCATGAATTTGTCCTCGAGCGACCGCGCGTGCACCAGCACGACATCGACGTCGCCGTTCTCGGCCAGCTTCAGCGCGGCGCCGGTACCGACCGATACCACCCTGACCTTGCCGCCATACCTGGCTTCGAAGATCGGCAGAATCACTTTCAGCAGGCCCGAATTCTCGGTGCTCGTGGTGGTCGCCAGCCGGATATCCCCGGCGGCGAGGACGGCTGCGTCCGTCCATGCGCTCAGCAACACGACGCAGATCGCGCGGCTGCCGGCCCGGTATATCCGTGCAAATAGGTTGTGTTTTGCCATTATGTTTAGCATGTCATAGCGGATTCTACGCAACCCATTGGCCTCATGAAATATGCTATCTTTTGCATATGGCGAGGTGGAAGCTGATGCATGCGTGGACGGCGGGGGACGGCAACACGCCGGCACACCCGCAACTATTCGCGCTGCTCGAAGCAGCGTCGCGTCTCGGTTCCCTGCAGGCCGCCGCGCGCGAGCTCGCCATCTCATACCGGAATGCCTGGGGCATCGTGAACGGAGCCACCCCCGTGTTTGGTGCGGCGCTGCTCAAGCTCGAGCGGGGCCGTGGCGCCAAGCTGACGGACTTCGGCGATGCACTGCTGCAACTCGACCACCGCGCCGCACGCGACCTCACGCCGCATTTCGAGCGGCTTCAGCGCGAGCTGGAGAGCGTCATCACCAAGCATGCAGGGCTGCGGGCTGCGGCAGTGCGGATCGACGCGAGCCACGACATGGCGCTCGAGTATCTGCGCGATCTGACGCTCGGGTCGCGGCGCGTGCACATCGAGTTGCACACCCGGGGCAGCCTGGAAAGCCTCGATTCGTTTGCGCGCGGCGGCTGCGACATGGCCGGCTTCCACGTCCCGGAGAAAGTCGGCGCGCAACTTGCGCGCCGCTACCGCAGTCGGCTCAACGTCCGCCCCGCGCAATTGATCAACCTGGCCACACGGCAGCAAGGCCTGATCGTGGCGCGCGGCAACCCGCAGCGCATCAGCAAGCTCGGCGATCTCACGCGCGCGGGAGTGCGTTTCATCAATCGCCAGTCGGGGTCCGGAACGCGACTGTTGTTTGATCAGATGCTGGCGGAAGCGGGTTTGCACGCGCGGCGTATCCGCGGCTATGCGTCGGAGGAATTCACGCACGGCGCGGTCGCCGCCATGGTGGCGAGCGGCATGGCGGACGCCGGTTTCGCAATCGAGGCCGCGGCGCGCCAGCACGGCCTGGACTTCGTGCCTCTCGCGCGCGAACGCTATTATCTCGCGGCGCGCCGCGATGCCGAAGGTGACCGCATGGTCAGGCTGCTGACGGACGTGTTGCGTGACCGGAACTTCAGATCGTATGCGGCAAGTCTGCCGGGGTACGACGTCAAAGCGTGCGGTACGCCCGCCTCGCTCGACGCGGCGCTGCCTGCCTGAATGCGTTCGACGATCGCTTTTCCGGTACAATTCGCGCTGCAATCCGAATCCGAAAGCCGCTCATGAACGACCCGCTTCCATCGATCCGCGCCGCGAGCTGCGCCGACGATTACGATCCGAACTCGATGCCGGTCGTCAAGGCGCGGCAATTCATCGCCCGCTTCCTCACTCCGGTCTCGGCCACGGAACGCCTGGGGATACGCGCGGCGCTCGGCAGGGTTCTCGCCGAGGACGTGATATCACCGCTCGCTGTTCCTTCACACGACAATTCGGCGATGGACGGCTATGCGGTGCGTTACGCCGATATGACGCCCGGCGGCGCAACGACACTGAAAGTAGTGGGCTCGTCGTTCGCCGGCGCGCCCTTCGCGGGCGCAGTTGCCGCCGGTGAATGCGTGCGCATCATGACCGGCGGCGTGGTGCCGGACGGCGCGGATACGATCGTCATGCAGGAGCATGCCGACGTGGACGGCGACCGCGTCACGGTCCGCGCCGGCCACAAGCAGGGGCAGCATCTGCGGCGCGCGGGCGAAGACCTGCGCACCGGACAGGTCGCACTGCGCCGCGGCATCGCCC
>JBKJZR010000290.1:0-2273 GCA_046715035.1 Burkholderiales bacterium
CCAGCGTTCCTGAGTAACGCTCCGCGAAGTTGCCCTTTAACCTGGCAAGTCGATGCGAAAGCGCCGGAGCGTCATTCCCGAGGACTCCAAAAAATCCTCCGAGCGACAAGGCGCGACAAATAGCTACCGTGATCAGCGCGGTGGGACTAGCGATCGCGGCGGCCCGACTGGCGCGCAATCCTCGCACTTTTCACCTGCAAACTGCGGTATGCTTCGGCAACCAAAATAGCAAGGGACTACACCATGGCGTTTTACGCGTTCTACGTGATCGCCATCATCATCCTGATCCTGCATTTCACCGGCTGGCTCAAGCGCAACAACCTCGAATGGCTGATCCTGCTGCTCGCGGTAGCCGTGTTCCCGGTCGTCGTTTTTCTCCGTTAAGCGCGCGCCGGCGATTCATCGCAGCAGCAGCGTCGCGCCGCTCGCGATCAGCAGCAGCGCCAGCAGTTTTGAAAAGGTCGCCTGGCTGATGCGGCTGTGGATATGTTCTCCGCACCAGGTGCCGGCCCACACCATGGGCAGCATCGCGGCCACGAGCATCAGCGTTTCCGACGTGTAGTAGCCGACCGCCGTGTAGCCGAGCACGCGCGCCGTGATCTCGAACAGCCACAAGACAGCGGCCGTAGCGCGGAATGGCGTTTTGCCGATGCCGCGCAGATGCATGTAGATCACGACCAGGGTGCCGCCCCCGCCGCCAAACATCGTATCGACGAAGCTGCCGACGAACCCCGCCGGAATTGCCCAGTACTCGGAGCAGCGCAGCGCCGGCAGCCCGAAATACTGGACGGCCAGCGCATAGATGGCGTAGCCGATGGTGAGCGCGCCCAGAAACTTCAGCAGCAGCATGTTGTCCAGCGCTTGCAGCAGGAAAATGCCCGCGGCCACTCCGGCGAGCGTCGGCGCGAGCAGCAGCCATAACTCCCGCCAGATCACGTCGCGGGCATCGCGCACGAGGAGAAAGATGAAGAGCACGAACACGAGCAGGCTCATCATCGGCACCGCAGTGTGTATCGGCAGCAGAAAAACGAGCAGCGGAATCGCGACGAGCGATGCGCCGAAGCCCGACATGCCGCGCACCACAAACGCCGCGCCGACGATCAGCGCGATGCATGCGAGTTGCAGCGGCGTCAGGTCGGCCGGCATCGCTCAACAGCGTGATGGCGAATCGGGGCGCTGCAACGCGTTCCCGCTTCCCCGGCGCGCACGCATCAACTGCGCGCTTTACGCCCGGCGATCGGGAACTTGGGATCGGTATAGCCCGGGGTGGACGGATGCCCCGGCGCGACCAGGCGATCGATCAGCGCCTCGTCGCGCGCATCGAACGTATGATCGAGAGCGCCCAGGTATTCGCGCCACTGGGCTTCTGTACGCGGTCCCGCCAGTACCGCCGTGACCAGCTTGTTGTTCAGCACCCAGTTGAGCGCGAACTGCCCTGCGGTCATGCCGCGCTTTGCGGCATGCGCCTTGATGCGTTGCGCGTGCTCGATCGACTCGCGCCGAAATTCCGTCTCCATCATGCGCCGGTCGCTGCGTCCGGCGCGCGAATCGCGTCCGGGCTGCTCCCCGGGCAGGTACTTTCCAGTCAACACCCCGCGCGCGAGCGGGCTGTAGGGGACTATGCCCAGACCGTAGTACTCGCATGCCGGCATCATTTCGGATTCCGCGAGCCGGTTCATCGCATTGTAGTAAGGCTGTAGCACCACCGGCTGCGGCACGTTCATCCTGCGGCAGATATTGACGACCTCCGCGATACGCCAGCCCTGGAAGTTACTGAGCCCGAAATAGCGCACCTTGCCGGCGCGGATCAGGTCGCCCATCGTGGCAACCGTTTCTTCCAGCGGCGTGCCGAGGTCGTCGCGATGCAGGTAATAGACATCGACGTAGTCGGTGGCGAGTCGCGCGAGGCTCGCGTCGATCTCGAAGTGCATCCATTTGCGCCCGAGGCCGCCCGAATTCGGGTCGCCGGGCACCATCGCGTTCTGCACCTTGGTCGCGAGCACCCAGCGCTCGCGTTGCCCGCGCAGCAGCCGTCCGACCATGCGCTCCGAGTTGCCCTTGCCATAGCTGTCCGCCGTGTCGATGAAGTTGACGCCGGCGCTGCTTGCCGAGGCGACGATGCGCGATGCCACGGGCAGCGCGGTGCGCTCGCCGAACATCATGGCGCCCAGACAGATCTGCGAAACCTTCAAACCGCTGTTGCCCAGCCTGCGATAGTCCATTCAGCCCCCTTGCGTAAAGCTCGGTAAATCGCTGCGCGTCGAGTATAACGT
>JBKJZR010000291.1:0-18060 GCA_046715035.1 Burkholderiales bacterium
TTTTCCTGACGCGACATATAATGTCGCCGACGTCTGCAACATGGTTTCTTCAGCCGGCTCAGTGGCGCTTCTGGGCCTTCTCAACCCTCATCAACCACATCGAACATGAAGACCCTGCATTGGCTCCGCTACGCCTGCTTCACGCTCTGCGTCACCATCCACGCTGCAAGTGCGTTCGCGCAGACCCCGCAAAAGCCTTATCAGCCCATCATGGGACAGGAAGGCAAGGACGTGGTGTGGATACCGTCGCCGCAGGACATGGTCGAGAAGATGCTCGACATGGCGCGCGTCACGCCGCAGGATTTCGTCGTCGACCTCGGCTCGGGCGACGGGCGCAACGTGATCGCGGCAGCGAAGCGCGGCGCGCGCGCACTCGGGGTCGAGTACAACCCGGATCTGGTCGAGCTGTCGAAGCGCGCTGCCGCCAGCGCCGGCGTCGCCGACAAGGCCACCTTCGTGCACGGCGACATGTTCAAAGCCGACGTCTCGCAGGCGAGCGTGCTCGTGCTGTTCCTCATTCCCGACAATTTGAAGAAGCTCGCGCCTGGTTTTCTCGACCTGAAACCCGGCACGCGCATCGTCTCGAACACCTACGAGCTCGGCGGCGGCTGGGACCCTGACGAGAGCGATCGCATCGCGATCTGCGCGAGCTGGTGCAGCGCTTTCCTCTACTACGTGCCGGCCAGGGTCGCCGGCCGTTGGCGAGCGGCGCAGGGGGATCTCGTACTCGAGCAGCATTTTCAGATGGTCTCCGGCACCTTCGAGATGCACGGCATCAGTCTGCCGATCGAAAACGGCAAGCTGCGCGGTGACGAGATCAGCTTCACGGTAAACGGCGTCGCGTACAGCGGGCGCGTCGACGGCGATTCGATCGACGGCGTGGCGAAGGGCCGCACTACCGGCGCGTGGACGGCGAACCGCGCGCGCGATTGACGCGCCGATTTTGCGCTGGCGGGACGTGAATGGACCTCTCAAGCGCTGCGTGCGAACTGTGCCCGCGCATTTTGCCCTCCCGCTCTCGCAGGGGAAGGGACCGTCGGAAAAGTCCGGCGTGCCAATGACATCTGGTTACTCAGACCTTCCCAAAGCAAATCCCCTTGGACGGGGCGCGATCTCGATCACTGCGGCTTGGCACCAGTCGCCCTGATCACCTGCGCCCAGCGCTCGCCTTCGGCTTTGATGAAAGCGCTGAATTGCTCGGGGGTGCTGCCGCCCGGCTCGGCGCCTTCCGCAGTCAGCCTTTCGCCGACGTCGGGATGTTTGATGCTGTTCAGAATTTCCGCGTTGAGCTTCGCGATGATTTCGCGCGGCGTGCCCGCGGGCGCGACGATCCCGTACCAGGCCGCCGCCTCGTAACCGCGCAGCCCCGCCTCGGCGATCGTGGGCAGATCAGGCACTGCGGGCGAGCGCTTCGGCGAGGAAACGCCCAAAGCCCGCAAGCGGCCTGACTTGACGTGCGGCAGCAGGGCCGGGATGCCGGTGATCGTGAGCGAGATGGCGCCCGAGATGAGGTCGGTGGTCATCGGCGCGGCGCCCTTGTAGGGAACCTCCACGATGGAAAGTCCCGCCATCAGCTTGAATTTCTCGACGGCGAGATAGGGCGTGCCGCCCGCACCCGTCGAGCCATACGTGAGCTGGCCCGGACGCGCTTTCGAGAAAGCGATCAGATCCTTGACCGATCTCACCGGCAGCGACGGGTGGACGACCAGCATGCTGGGCACCAGCGTCACCAGCGAGACCGGCGCGAAGTCCCTAAGCGGGTCGTACGGCAGCTGGGCATACAGCGCGGGATTGACCGCCAGCGTGCCGATATGCCCCATCAGCAGCGTATAGCCGTCGGGCTTGGCCTTCGCCGCGAGCTCGGCGGCAATGCTGCCGGCCGCGCCCGCGCGGTTGTCGATGACGACCTGCACGCCCATGCTCTCGGACATTTTGTTGCCGAGCACGCGCGCCACGATGTCGGTCGTGCCGCCGGGCGTAAACGGCACGATCAGCCGGATCGGCCGCGACGGATATGGCTGCGCTGCTACTTGGACGACCGCAAGTGCCGCGACGGTCGGCACGAGCAAGGTGCCATACAGAAATCTCATTTTCGGACTCTTCATTTTTCGCACTCAGGAAGATGACTCCGAATCCGCTCGGCCATCCTCCAGCCAGCCCGGCTCCGCCACGAACGCAGCGGTGATGTCGCGCGCAGTCGAGGTCGCATCCAGCGCGGCGACCAGATCGACGACTCTGCGGATCGGCTCTGCCGGCAGGACCGCGGCGACGGTGTCCTGAAACAGCGCGCGCAGCTCGTCCCACGCCATGCGGCGGTGCGGGCTGCCGCGCGGATGGTCGACTCGTGCGACGAGCTCGCGGCCGTCGGCAAGCTTCAGCGTCACCCGCGACGGCACTTCTTCGGTGTTGGTCGCCGCCTCGATCTCGGCGTCCACCACGCAACGCACTCGGCGCGAGAGCGCGCGCACGGCGGGCGACCCCAGTGCGGCTTCATAATCCTCGCGCCGGATTGCAGCGCGCGCACCGCGCTCGCGCCCCAGCGTGAGCGCCATCGCGAGACTGAACGGCACACTCAGCTGTGCGCTCTGCAGGTCCGGCGGATCGGCCTGCGTGAGCATGCCCTGGATCACTTTCGGAATCCCCACTTCGACGTCCACGATCTGGTCGGCGCTGAGGGCATGCTCGCTGCCGAGCGAGAGCCCCGCGTCATTGGAAGCCTGCAGCCTCCCGGCGCCCGCGTGGATTTTGGTGCTCACTTCCATGAGCCGGTATTCGCGGCCCAGGTCTCCCGTCACTTTTGCGGGGTCGGAGACGTCGGCGAACGCGCGGAAGAATCCGGCTTCACCCTCGAGTATGTCCCGCGGCCCCCAGATCCCGGCCTGGGTGAGCAGCGCAGCGACGACCCCTGACTCGGCGGCCCTGGCGCCGTTGATGCGCTTGATGAACGATCCCGATTTGTAGAACTGCGCGAGCCCGCCTGCGTAAGACGCGGCGGCACCCATTGCCCCCGCCATGTCCGCCGGTCCGAAACGCAGCAGTTTTCCCACCGCGAGGGCGGCCCCGAGCGCGCCGCACGTGGGCGTCGCCATAAAGCCGCGCCGAAACATGGCGGGCTGCACGGCGAGCCCGATGCGCAGCGAAGCTTCATATCCGCAGATCGCCGCCTCGAGCAGCGCGGGGCCGCTGGAATTTTCCCGCTCGGCCATCGCGAGGACCGCAGGCAGCACCGAAGCGCCCGGATGGTGCATCGAGCCGACATGCGTATCGTCCAGGTCGCACGCGTGCGCGAATGCGCCATTGACAAAGGCGGCGCGCGCAGCATCGAGACGGTCACCACAGAGCAGGACGGTGCTCGTGCCGTGGCCGCCGAGGTCGAGTGCGACGCGACGCGCAGCTTTGCTCCACGGCAGGGGCGCGCCGACCGCGACGACCCGCAGCAGATCGAGCACCAGCGCTTTCATCCGCTCGACGACGGCGGCCGGAGCATGCTCCAGCCGGAAGTTTGCAGTCCACTCACCCAGTTGCGCGGTCGTTCCGTTACCGTTGCCCGCCGACATCGATGCGCGTCTCCTGTTGCGGTTGCCGGGTAAATTTAACGCTCGGCTCAGGGATGCGTCTCATCGCCTCCACCGAATGCGTTTGCCGCTAATGCTCAATCCAGCATGCGCGCAGCCCAGTGATACCGCGTACACTGGCGCCAGGTCAACCTGAAGCCAGCATGACTGCGCTCACGATCCGACATCTGACGACGTACCGCTATCGCCAGAGCGTGCGCCTGTGGCCGCACAGACTCATGTTACGCCCGCGGGAAAGCCGAGGCGTGCATCTGCTTGGCAGCGAACTCGTGATAACGCCGCAAGCCAGCGTAAGCTGGACGCGTGACGTCTTCGACAATGCGATTGCGACTGCCAGTTTCCCCGATGCGACTGACGCGCTGACGATAGACAGCCTGGTGAAAGTCGAACTGGACGCGCTCGCCTGGCCTGTATTCGCTGTGGCCGCAGAGGCGAGCGCCTACCCTTTCCGCTATCCGGACGACGAGTGGACCGATCTGGGTGCGCTCACGATCCAGCAATACCCGGACCCGAACGCACAGCTGCGCAACTGGGCACGCGGTTTCATCTACAGCACTCCGACCGATACGCTGGCGCTGCTGAAGGATCTCAATTCAGGAATTTCCGCGCGGATTCGCTATCAGGTCCGCGATGACGAGGGGACGCAGTCGCCTGTAGAAACGCTGCAACACGGATCGGGATCGTGCCGCGATTTTGCGGTGCTCTTCGCTGAAGCCGCCCGCTGCCTGGGTTTCGGCGCGAGGATCGTCTCGGGTTATCTGTACATCCCTGACAGCGATATGGGGTCGATGGTCGGCTCGTCGGGCGCCGGGGCGACGCACGCCTGGGCCGAGGTTTTTGTGCCGGGCGCTGGCTGGATCGCTTTCGATCCGACCAACCGGCTCGTCGGGGGTCTCAACCTGATACCCGTCGCCGTCGCCCGTGATATCGGGCAGGCGATGCCGGTCACCGGCAGCTTTGTCGGTACTAAGGACGATCTTCTAGGAATGTCGGTAGCGGTGACGATCACCGCATAGAGGGCGCAGCCGACGCGAAGCGACGTTCCCTCCCCTTCACTGGAAAAAAACCGGGGATGGCAGTGGCGTATCACTGTGCTATCACCCCCCATCCCCATCCCGACCTTCCCCTTGAAGGGGAAGGCAAGGTCTTCCGCAATCGCGACGCTAGCTCAGTTCAGCGAGCAGCTTTTTGAGCTCGCCATCATCGACCGGCTTGACGAGGTGCGCATCGAATCCTGCTTCCTTCGACCGCGCGCGGTCCTCGTCCTGTCCCCACCCCGTGAGCGCCGCCAGTACGATTCGTTTGCCGCCGCTTTGCTCGCGGATTTGGCGCGCCGCGCCATAACCGTCGAGCTTGGGCAGGCCGATATCGAGCAGCACGAGATCGGGCTGTAACCTGGCGGCGGCCGCGACGGCTTCGAGTCCGTCGTGAGCCGTGTGCACTTCGTGCCCGTAGATCTGCAGCAGCATCGCCAGGCTGTCCGCTGCGTCGACGTTGTCGTCAACCACGAGGATGCTGCGCCTGCCCGTTTCCGACATGTTTTCACTCCTCCCTGGGACGTGCTCGTGAATCTGTCATCGACATTCAGCGTTCCTGCGCGCAGGTGGCCCGTATTTCGAGG
The DNA here is from genome assembly GCA_046715035.1 of Burkholderiales bacterium. Lineage (GTDB taxonomy): Bacteria > Pseudomonadota > Gammaproteobacteria > Burkholderiales > SG8-41 > PALSA-1004. The sequence continues at coordinate 5,197 of JBKJZR010000291.1, forward strand.
CGTCATTATAGCCAGCGGCTGCATTGCAAATGCGGAATTCGAATCGCGAAACGCGCGCATATTGCGCTGCATCACGAACGCACTGGACGCAATGCTCATTTGCATCGCGCTGAGATACTGAATAGCATGCGGCTGGAGGAGGCGACAACAAGCGGTAAATTCAATCCGCTGCGCGCCGGTTCAGTCCGATTCTATCCAATGGAGGATGCAGTTTCATGCAAACCCGATACAGGATTTTGATCTTGGGGGCGTCATACGGCTCGCTGCTGGCCAGCAAGCTGCTGCTAGCGGGACATACGGTCAAGCTCGTTTGCCTGCCGGCTGAAGCGGACCTGATCAACAAGGAAGGGGCGATCGTGCGCATGCCGGTCAAAGGCCGTGCAGGCCTCGTCGAGATCGACACGCGCAAGCTGCCCGGCAAGTTGTCGGCCGACGGCCCTGGAGCGGTCAATCCGGCCGATTACGACCTGGTCGCGCTCGCCATGCAGGAGCCTCAGTACGGTTCGCCGGGCGTGCGCGAGCTGCTCGACGCCGTCGCGAAATCGAAAGTGCCCTGCATGTCGATCATGAACATGCCACCGCTTACGTATCTGAAACGCATACCCGGTCTTAACGCCGATGCATGCCGGAGCGCATACACAGATCCCACGGTCTGGGACAATTTCGACCCCAAACTGCTCACGCTGTGCAGCCCCGATCCACAGGCCTTCCGCCCGCCCGAAGAGAAAGTCAACGTATTGCAGGTGAGACTGCCGACCAACTTCAAGGCCGCGCGTTTCGACTCGCCAGCGCATACCGCGATCCTGCGTGAGCTCGAGTCGCAGATCGATGCTGTGCGGTTCGACGCAGGCGGCACTATGATCGAGCTGCCGGTCAAGCTCAAGGTGCACGACTCGGTGTTCGTGCCGCTCGCGAAGTGGAGCATGCTCCTCGCCGGCAACTATCGGTGCGTCCAGAAGGACGGCATGCGCTCGATCATGGACGCCGTGCACAGCGATCTCGAAGCCTCGCGTGCGGTCTATGGCTGGGTGGCGAAGCTCTGCATGGCGCTCGGCGCTGCCGAGAAAGATCTCGTGCCGTTTGAAAAATATGCGAACGCCGCCCTGTCTCTTGGCAGTCCCTCCTCGGCGGCCCGCGCCCTGGCGGCAGGCGCGCCCAACATCGAGCGGGTGGACCGCCTGGTGCAAACGATCGGGAAGCAAAAGGGCATGCAGAGCGACGAGGTCGATCGCACGGTCGCGCTGGTCGACGGCTGGGTCGAGGGGAACCGGCGCAAGGCCGCCTGATCGGCGGACGTATCATTCCGTTACCCGCGATCCCCCTACCGGTTAAACACGCCGCTCCCTTCTCCATCGATCAACCGCGAGCGCCACACCGCTCCCCTCGCCCTGCGGGAGCGTCCATGGCATTCCTCCGTTGGGTCCATGCTTGAACTAGGCGCCGGCGTGGGCCAGCAACTGATTCCACTTCGATGGAAGCCGGATCTCCTTCGTGGTCGGCCGCGTATGCCCGCCTTCGAGGACCATGACGCGGTTGCGGTGCGGGTCTCCGCAAACCACGATATGCAGTATGTCGGGACTCGAAAGTATCCGCACCATGTCGTCCGGCGCGCCTAGGAATTCCGCGGGCAGCACGCCCGCCGCCACGCGTTCGCGCAGCGTCGTGCGCATGGTCATCGTGTATTTCACCACCCATTCGAAATCCCGCAAGGACATCCGGGTGTTCTCATAAAGGTAGTGTTTGACGGCCGCCTTCGAGTAACCGGCAGCGGCGAGCGACCTCGCCACCGGCGGCGACAGGAGCAGCGTGATCATCACTTCCTCGGCGTGCGGCCCGCGCCCCGGAAAATTGAACAGGCGCGTCTTCCGGGTGATTTCCCTGCACAGCAGCTCGAGGGCGGTCTGCGCTCCCGTCTTGTCAGGCGTATCGTACGGAGCAGGGGCGGGCCCCCAGTTGTTCGTTACGCCTAGCGTGACGGTATTCGAGTCGCGCGCGAACCCGTGCTCGACATGGAAAGGCTCCCACGGGCTGTCAGTATGTTCGGCCAGGGCGAACGCCAGCGGATACCCGAACGTGCCCATGTAGCTTGCGCCGGGACGAAATCCCGCGATATTTCTGACGATCAACGCGATCGCGCGGCCGATTACGGGATTCGGCCCGCGCGACACGAGCTGCGCTCCGCTCTCGATCTTCACCTGGCGGGCGATCGGGCCGTTCACCAGCACGTAGGGAAAAAGTCCCGACGAGCTGCCGATGTTGCTCAGGCTGCACCGCTCATCCCCCAGCGCCTCCACCGCCGCGATGAGTAGCGGCATGTGCTCGGGAACGCATCCCGCCATGACGGCGTTGGCCGCGATGTTCCACGGCGTCGCGCGCAGATCGGCGGACGGCAGCACCGCTATTTCTGTGTCGGCGCCGCGATCGGTGTATTGCAGGAACGCGGCGACGCGCTCCCGCGTCGGCGGCACGAAAGGCAGCCCGTCGCTCCATTCGTTGGAGATAAAAAACCGGTTCACTTCCGCGCTCGCTCCCGCAAACACGATGGCATGGGGATCGCGGTCGGGACCAAGGACTCCCGCGCCAGCGCCGGCATTCGGCCGGGTAAGCCCATCGACGATCCCGTCGATCAGGCCTTGCTTTACATTGCGAGCGATCTGGTGCGCATCGTGGATGCCGATTGGCCCCGGGTACTCGGCGATGCTGAGGTCGTCGACGCCGCCCGCCTTCCCGGTCAGACGCGCGAGCACCGAAAAGCCCGACGTCGTCACGACGACGCTCGGCAGGCCGAGTTTCTCGGCTTCGGTCGCCGGCCGCGCCGCGGCCGGGGCACATGTCCCTCAGGCGCCGATCCCCGTGATGACTGCGTCGCCGCCCTTGTCTTTCGCCAGCATCGCCGACTGCCTCGCCACCTCGCGCTGCTGCGTGGGATTGTCGCTGCCGGGTGTGTGCGCAAACTCGGTGTAGGGAATGATCCGCACCCCGGGAAATCGCTGCCGCAAAGCCTCGCGGATGATCGGAAAAGCCACGTCGCCTTTAAATACGCCGTTCCAGATCTCGCAGACGGTCTTGCCGTTCAGATCATCGATGCGCTGTGCAGCACTGCGCCGCCCGACGGCGTCCAGCCCGACCGGACTGACGACTTCGATTTTTTCCATCCCTGCTCCTCCGCGCGCGCTTGCACTCACTGTAAAGTGAGGTTCAGTTCCTTGATGAGCCGCGTCCACTTTTCCATGTCCGCTTTGATGAACTGCGCGAATTCCCCCGGCGTGCTGCCGACGGGATCGAGACCTAATGCGCCGAACCGCTCCAGGACGTTCGGCAGCTTCAGCAGCCTGACGACTTCGGCATGGAGGCGATTGACGGCTTCGACCGGCGTGCCGGCCGGTGCGACCAGGCCCGCGAGTCCGCTCGCAGAAAACCCCGGATAGCCCATCTCTGCAATCGTGGGGACCTCGGGAACAGTCGGCGATCGCTGCAAGCTCGAAACGCCGATCGCGCGCAACCGTCCGGCTTTCACATAGGGCAATGCGGACGGTATCGTGTTGAACGACACCGCCACCTCGCCCGCGAGCAGAGCCGCAGCGGACAGCCCGCCGCTCTTGTAAGGCACGTGGACCAGATCGGTCGCCGTAGTTTTCTTGAGCAGTTCCATCGCGAGATGCGAGCTTGCGCCGTGTCCGCCCGACCCGTAGTTGATCGCGCCGGGCCGCGAGCGCGCGAGACGCACGAATTCCGGAAACGACTTCACGGGGAGCGACGGATGCACGACCAGCAGGTTCGAAAGCATCGCCACCAGGGTGATCGGCGCGAAATCGCGGAGCGTGTCGTACGGGAGCTTTTGGTACATGCCCGGATTGACGGTGTGGCCAAGGTTGACCATCAGAATGGTGTAGCCATCTGCGGGTGCTCTGGCGGTCACTTCGGTGCCGACTACACCGTTCGCTCCCGGACGATTGTCGATCACCACGCGCTGGCCCAAGCCGTCGGACAACTCCTGAACGAGAGCCCGCGCGGTGACGTCCGTGCCGCCACCGGGTGCGAAGCCGACGATCATACGCACCGGCTTGGCGGGATAGGCTTGGGCAACGGCGCCGTCAGGCGCAGCGAGCAGGGCTGCCACGAAAATCATGTTCCGGGCGAGCATGTCCATTTCTCTCTAAGGAGCACACGTGCTCCAATCGTTTACTGGCCGCCGCACCGAGGAAACGAAGTCCTCCGGTTGGCGCGTTTCAGCACCGGAAACCGGCGGGCGATGCGCGGGTCGGCGTACCGGAACGGCGAGCGAGCGAGCGACCGAGCAAGTCACGCCGTTTCGTCACTGCTCGGCCTGGATGCCGGCGCCCTTGATGATTTTGTCCCACTTGTCCAGCTCCGCGCGCAGGTACGCCGCGAAGTGCTCAGGCGTGCTGTGTTCCGGATCCGCGCCCTGCTCGACCAGGCCGTCTCTCACATCCTTCCGGGCGAGAATCCTGCCAAGCTCGATGTTCAGTTTCGCGACGACCGAACCCGGCGTACGCGCCGGTGCAGCCAGACCCCACCAGCCGGTGAACTCGTAGCCTGGCACGCCCGACTCCGCGACCGTGGGAACGTGCGGCAGCGCGGGCGTGCGTTTGGCCGTCGACACCGCCAGCGCGCGCAGCCGCTGAACCTGCACGTGCGGCATCACCGACAGTATCGTATTGAAGGCCGGGGTGACGCGCCCGGCGATGAGATCGACCAGCATCGGCCCGCCGCCTTTGTAATGCACAGCGACCATCTTGATTCCGGTCATCGCGATCAGCAGCTCCATCGGCATGTGAGTGGTGGTGCCGACTCCCGAGGTGCCGAAGCTGAGCTTGCCAGGATGAGCCTGCGCGTACGCGATCAGCTCGCGCACCGAGCCGATCGGCGGCGAGGGTGCGGCGACCAAGACCGTAGGCGAAGTGGCGAGCAATGCCACCGCGCTCAGATCTTTGAGCGCATCGTAGGGCAGCTTCCTGACGAGCGCGGGGTTCGTGACCAGATTCATGTTGACCATCAGCAGCGTATACCCGTCGGCAGGCGCCCTGGCGACCAAATCGGTGCCGATGATCGCGTTAGCCCCCCCGCGGTTGTCGACGACGACGGGCTGTCCCCAGGCTTCGTGCAGCTTCGACGCGACGAGACGGCCGATGATGTCGTTGGCGCCACCGGGCGCGAACGGCACGATCAGCCGGATGGGTCTCTCGGGATAACTCTGCGCCGTGGCTGCGAGCGTGCACACCCACAGCGGCGTCGAGATGATCAATAGGACCGTGGCGCCTCGCAATGCTGACTCCTGAACCAACCTGGCCGAAGCCACGAAACATCCCTCCCAGAGAGCTAAATCACCAGCTCGCGGGCCGCACCGCGCACGTCCATTTCGTACTCGAGCCCGATGACCGGCGGCCGCGCGTAATACCAGACGAGCCCGCCCTCGCACGCACCCCGTGCCGTCAGCACCTCGCCGATCAGATGCCCGATGTTCTGCACGGTGTAGGCCTGGGTGGTGACCACATCCTTCCAGGAAAAGCTCAGCAACAGGAGGCGCCGCTCCATCTCTTTAACGACAAACTCGACTTTCTCGCGCATCGCTTCCGGCGAGGTATCTTCGAGACGCACGATGCGCTCGCGATACGTCTGGCCCGCCGGCCGCGCTTCGCCCCCGCCCGAAACGATGAAGCTGCCCCGCGACTCACCGCCTCGCCGCTGCTCGGGAACGGTATAGGAGAACGCATACATCATTGGTCCGGCAGGCTTGTTGTACATCGGACAGACGTTGGTGCGCGCCACCGGATTGTCGGGATGATCGCCACCCCGATAGATGCCCCAGCGCTCGAGCGTCTTCACGTACGCCTTGTTGAAATCGATGAATCCCTGATCGGTAAAAGGCTCGGGCGTGCGCAGTTCGCACGCCGCGAACGCGGTGTTGGCGCGGCCGATCGATTGCAGGTGGGCTTCGACTGCCGCGAACGCATCGGCGAGAGGAAGCGGGTGCGCGAATCGCGCGCGCTCGATTTCGTAGCCCGGCTCGGCGGCGATACCGCCGGAATACTGGAACACCGCCTTGATATAGCGGTAGCCGCCTGCTGCGAAAACGGGAACTTCGGCCATGGTGTTGCCTTTCGGATAACCGCCGCGAGGGCGCACGTCGAAGCGCGGCGACTGCGCGCTTCAGTCGATCTTCATGTTGGCGAGCTTGACGATTTCGGCATACTTGGCGATCTCGCTGCGGATGTGCTCGCCGAACCGGTCCGCGGTGCCGCCGATCGGCTCGAGGCTGCGCTCGACCAATGTACTGCGCAGCGCGGGGTCGACGAGCATGCGGTTGAATTCCGCATTCATGCGCGCGACCGCTTCCTTCGACGCCGTCGCCGGTGCCAGGATGCCGTACCAGGAATCGGTCTCGAACTGCGGATAGCCCTGCTCGGCGATGGTCGGGATGTCGCGAGCCTGCGGGATGCGGCTGCGGAAGGTCGTGCCGTAGGCTTTCAGCTTGCCGGCGCGGATATGCGGCAGGAAGTCGGGCACGTTGCCGAACATGATGTCGACGTTGCCCGCCAGCAGGTCGAGCAGCGCCGGGCCCTGGCCCTTGTGCGGAATGTGGATCATGTCGATGCCCGCCATTACCTTCAGCATCTCGCCCGCGAAATGCGCGGTGGTGCCGTTGCCGAAAGACGCATAAGTGAGCTTGCCAGGATTGCGCTTCGCGTAAGCGACGAGGTCCTTCAACGTGCCCGGCGCGACGCTCGGGTGCGCGGCGAGCACATTGGCGGTGCGCGCCATCAGGATGACCGGTTGCAGGTCCTTCAGCGTGTCGTAAGGCAGGTTCTTGACGAGTGTCTGATTGACCGTGTAGCTGTTGGCGACGCCGACGAAGGTGTGACCGTCCGTCGATTTCGCCACCGCGTCGACGCCGATCACGGTGCCCGCGCCGGGTCGGTTCTCGACGATGACCTGGCGCGCCAGCGACTTCGGCATGTCCTGCGTGAGCAGGCGCACCACCGATTCCATCGTGCTGCCGCCGGGTGGAAACGGCACGATGATCCGCACCGGGCGCGCGGGCCACGCGGGTGGCGGCGGCGTTTGTCCCCATCCGCTGGACGTCAGGCAGACCATCGACGCGAGCGCAGCAGCGCCACTCAGTAACGACCGCTTGATTGCCTGATGCATTGCCGCTCCCCGAGTCTGCTGCCGGAATTCCCCAGTGACGAATCAGATTGCCGCGATTACCGTGATTTCGACCAGCAGGCCAGGATCGGCGAGATGGCTGACCTCGACCATGGTGCTCGTCGGCAGATTGTCTTTGAAGAATTCCTCCCGCGCAGCGACGATCTGCCTGAACTCGCGCATATCCACCGTATAGACCGTCGTCCAGACGACGTCCGACAGCGACGCGCCGGCCGCGGCGAGATTGCGCTCGATGTTGCGCAGGCACTGCCGCGTCTGTTCGAGCATGCTGCCCACGCCCACCTGGTTGCCGTCGTCATCGCGAGAAACCTGGCCCGAAACAAAAATCATGCTCTTGGGCTGGTCGACGCGGACGTAATGGTTGTAGACGGTAGCCCGGACATTCTTCAGGCCGGGCGGATTGCCGCGCTTGATCGGCATTACGCGACCAGCCGCGGGTCGGCGATGCAGCCGGCGATGGCGCTCGCCGCCGCGGTTGCCGGGCTGCACAGGAAGATTTCCGAGTTCTTGTTGCCCATCCGGCCGGGCATGTTGCGATTGCTGGTGGACAGGCAGCGCTCGCCATCCGCAGTAACGCCCTGATGCGTCCCCGCGCAGACGCCGCACCCGGCGGGCAGCACCGTGGCTCCGGCCTCCACCAGAATCTCCAGGTCACCACTCTTGAGCGCGTCGAGTCCGGCCTGACGCGAGGCGGGCGTCACCAGCAGGCGGATGCCCGGATGCACTTTTTTGCCCTTGAGTATCCGCGCGGCGATCTGCAGATCGTCGGCGCGCGCGTTGGTGCACGAGCCGATGAAAACCTGATCGATGTGCTCACCGGCGACCTGGGACACCGCGACGCCGGAATCCTCGCGGCCCGGCAGCGCGACCATCGGCTCGAGCGCCGCGAGGTCGAAATGCATTTCGGCACAATACTCGGCGTCAGCATCGGGCAGCACCGGCTCGAACGAAAACTGCGCACGCCCCTGCATGAACTCGGCGGTGACCGCGTCGAACGGGAATACGCCGCCCTTGGCGCCGACTTCCGTCGCCATATTGCAGAGCGTGAAGCGCTCCGAGACCGACAGCGTCGCCACCGCGTCGCCGTGGAATTCGAGAATCTCGTACAGCGCGCCGAGCACGCCGAGCCGCTGGGCGATGACGAGCATGAGGTCCTTGGCATAGACGCCGTCGGTCAACCGCCCCGTCAGCACCATCTTGCGGCTCGCCGGCACGCGAAACCAGAGCCTGTCCACCGCCCACAGGAAACCCATCTCGGTTTCGCCGATGGCCAGCGCCAGCGCGCCGACCGAGCCGCCCGAGCACGCGTGCGAATCGTTGCAGACGGACAGCGAGCCGGGAACGATCCAGCCTTTCTCCACCATCACCTGGTGGGCGACGCCGGTGCCCGCCTCGTAGAACATCGCGAACTGATGCGCCCGGACGAAATCGCGCACGCGCTTGAGGCTGTTCGCGTCCTTGGCCGAGTTGGGCGGGATGCCGTGGTCGAAGCACACGGCGATGCGCTCGGGCCGGTGCACGCGCGTCGCACCCATCTTCTCGAATGCGTCGATCGCCCACGCCGCGTAGTCGTGCGAATAGCTGAAATCGGGCGTCGCTTCGACGATCACGCCGGGAGCCAGACCTGAACGTCCGCTCGTTCGCTCGAGGATCTTCTGCGCCAGCGTTCGTCCCGTCATGGCCGTGATCCGCCCGCCGCGAGCAACTGGCGCCCGTAGCTGATCAGGCTGCCCGCCGCCACGATCCTGGCAACGACGTCGGTGACGGGCGCAAAGCTGAACGACTGGTCCTTCCAGTCGATGCGACCTGCGCCGAGCGCGATGGTGATCTCGTCGCCATCCTGAACCGGCGCGGCGGCAAGCTCCGCACACTGGATGACGACAATGCCGTTATTGATCGCGTTGCGGAAGAAAAGTCGTGAAAAGCTCTTGGCGATGACTGCCCGCACCCCGGCGGCCCGCAGCGCGCGCGACGGCGACTCGCGCCCCGTTCCGTAGCCGAAAGCTTCGCCGGCCACGATGATCGCATGCGCGCGCACTTTCCGATTCGCTTCGGGACTCAGATCCATAAGGACGTTCTCGGCCATCTGTTCGGGGTTGAGGAACGAGTGGCGCGCCGGCAGCACCACGTCGGCGGAGACGTGGTCCCCCAGAACAGCCGCGGTGCCGCGGATCTCGGTCGGGTCCATCCGCTCAGGCGTTGACGTTCTCGGCGTACGTTTTCGAGGGCAGGTTGTCGCGCGGCCACTGGTCGCCGTTCTCGAACTGGGCAACCCCGACCGCGTGGCGCGCCATCCCCGATTCGAGCATCGCCATCGAAACGATTTCCGCGACCCCGACGTCGGTGATGCCGTGCTTGCGCAGCGCGTCGAAATCGGCATCCGCGACCGGCTGATTGAACGCAGTCTTGCGCGCGAAGCGCAGCACTGCCTTGGTCTTCTCGTCCACCTTGGTCGAGTTCTCGAAGTCGAGAATTTCCATGACGTCGTCCTCGGTCATGCCGAAATGCTCGATGAGGTGCGTCTGGTGATTGTTGATGCAGCGCGGGCAATTCACTTCCGCGGCGCACACGAGCGAGATCGAATTCAGCAAAGGCTTGGAAACCGCGCCCTCGGTCATCTGCAGGCGCTTGGTGAGGCCCCACCAGTGCCGCAGCAGCTCGATGTCCAGCGCGAAAAATCCCCACGTCGGCGTGAGAAAATTCGCGCCTTTGGTCTTGCGTATGTCCTCGAAGATCTTCGCCGTTTCACCGGTCGCATCCTTGGGCTGCACGAGCCTGACTTTCTGAACCATGGCTGCTCCTTACGCTGGGATAGAGGATTTGCTGAACCGACAACTGCGCCAGGCGGCCGCGGCGGGTGGCCGACCTGCATCTTACCGGCACGTCCGGTCCCTCACGGCGCAAGCGCGCCCATGAATTGACTGCGTCTTGACATCTTATGCCTCGAAGGCACCATGTCAAGGTTCCCGCAGTCCTGCCAACGCAGCGACGCCAGTCGGGAGGCGCACTGCGCGCAACCAGCGTTCGCGCCCGCGTGGCGTGATCATTTGGTCATGCAGATGCTGGCACTCAGGCGCGCTGCTTGCGCGCTCGTTGGGCTGTGGAATACGGCTTGCTTGAGAATGGCCGTTTTACGAATGCAGAAAGGATCGCCATGAAATCGGCACGCCTGCTTGCACGGTTGCTGGGCGCCGTTATGGTGCTCGCACCATGCGCTGACATCGCAGTCGCCCAGACATACCCTACCCGTCCGATACGACTGCTGGTGCCGTTCGCCCCCGGGGGGATTTTCGATTACATCGGCCGGCTGGTGACGCCCAGGCTGTCGGAGACGCTCGGCCAGAGCGTCGTCGTCGACAATCGCGCCGGCGGCGGCGGGGTCATCGCGATGCAGCTTGCGGGCAAGGCGACGCCGGACGGGCACACGATCCTCCTTGCCGATCCGTCGCTCGTCAACAACCTGCATCTGCACGCGGAGGCGCCATATGCACTGAAAGATCTTGCGCCGGTGACGATATTGACTACGGCGTCGCTCGTGCTGGCGGTAAATTCGAAGGTCCCGGCGCAATCCGTCCAGGAACTGATCGAGCTCGCGCGGACCGGCAAGCTGAACTACGGATCGGCCGGTGTCGGCAGCACGCCGCACATGGCAGCCGAGCTCTTCAAGGGCCTGACCAAGGCCGACATGACGCACGTGCCGTTCAAGGGCGTAGGGCCCGCCGTGACGGCGCTCGTCGCGGGACAGGTGCAGGTGCTGTTCGGCAGCGTCGCCGGCACGGCGAGCTTCATCAAGGACGGTCGTCTGCGCGGCTTGGCTACGACCGGGGAAAAACGATCCGCGGCGCTGCCGGAACTGCGCACGCTGGCGGAGGCTGGCTATCCGGGTTCCGAAGTCCTCGTATGGGGAGGCATCTTCGTTCCCACTGGCACGCCCAAGCCGATCATCACGCAGCTCAATGCCGAATTCCGCAAGCTGCTGCTCGATCCGGAGGTCAAGGCGGGCCTGGAAAAAGTCTCGATCGAACCCCTGGGCACTTCGCCCGAAGCAGCAGCCGCCTTCGTGCGCAGGGAGTATGAGAAGTGGGGCAAAGTCATCAAAGCCGCGGGAATTCGCGCCGAGTAACCTGCGGTGACGCACGCCGACGCGAGCTACCTGAAGCGCCTCTACGCCGATTCGGTGGTTTATTCGAGCGGCACGCTGCGCGATGCCATCGACACCTTCGGCGACGACCATGTGCTCTTCGGCACCGACTTCCCGCACAGTATCGCCGATATGCAGGGTACCCTCGCACGAGTCGATGCGCTCACAGCGGTGCTACGCGACAAAGTGCGCGGCGCCAATGCGGCGCAGGTGTTCAAGCTGCAGCGGTTTTGTAACGCGCATTGACGTCTTTCGGCACACTCAGCGTCAGAGTGTGAGCGCGGGGTGCCGCGCCCGCGAAGCTGGCTCTGCTACAATCGACCGGCACGACTCACGGATGCATGCAGAACAACCGGGGCCGATGCGCGCAGAATTCGAGGAGGACCCCGCATGCAGGCTGCGGCACGCGATTCGCTGCTCACCCCCATCACCGACCGCAGTGCGTGGCAAGGTCACGAACTGGCGGATCCGGCGTCGTGGACTTACACGCTCACCCCCGCTGCGCTCGATGAGCTCGACGCTGCGCTCGCGCAGTTGCGCGCGCAGCCGGTCGCGCTGACCGAAATCCGCCGCGAGCATTTCCCGTTGCCCGCGGCCGCGCGCGATCTCGCCGGCATCCTGGACGAACTGGAGAACGGGCGCGGCTTCATCGTGATCCGGGGGCTGCCTTTCGGCAAATACAGCGACGAAGATATCGCGCGCATCTTCTGGGGCATCGGTACCCACTTCGGGCATCCAATCTCCCAGAATGCGCAGGGCGACCTGCTGGGGCACGTGCGCGCGGTCGAAGGGCTGCAGTACATGGCCCACAACGTGCGCGGTTACCAGACCAGCGCGGAGCTGTTTTTCCACAACGACAACTGCGATATCGTCGGCCTGCTGTGCTTTCGCAAAGCCAAATCCGGCGGCATCTCGCGCCTCGCGAGTGCGATGACGCTTTACAACGAAGTGCTGAGCGCGCATCCCGAGTACGTCGATGTGCTGGCGCGCGGCTTCCACTACGACCTGCGCGGCGAAGAGGTCGTGGGAATAGCGCCGATCACGCCGCACCGCATTCCGGTCTACAGCCATTTCGAAGGGCGGCTGTCATGCCGCTACGTTTACACGGCGATCATGACCGCCGCGCGCAAGGCCAATTTGACGTTTTCCGCCGCCGAAACGGCGGCCATGGAATTTCTCAACCAGACCGCCGCGCGTGCAGACATCCGGCTCGACATGATGCTCGAGCCCGGCGACATGCAGTTCTGCAACAACCACATGGTGCTGCACTCGCGCACCCAGTACGAAGACTGGCTCGAACGCGATCGCAAACGCCATATGCTGCGCTTGTGGCTCAACAATCCGCACGGCCGCAAGCTCGCACCTGAATTCGCCGACCGTTACGGCGCGGGCGTGGGCATGGGTGTGCCTCCCGTGTCCGGCAGGACGCGCGCCGAGCTGATCTGATGCCGGGCTGGCTGGGGGCACATTTGCTTTTGATCGGGTGCGCCGTTGCCGTTCCAGCGTGGGGCCAACCCCATTACCCGGCCCGGCCG
>JBKJZR010000292.1:0-9836 GCA_046715035.1 Burkholderiales bacterium
CGCCTTGCCGTAGCGGGCCCTCAACTCCGCGCCCAGCTGCTGCGAGTACGCCTCGTCAGGCCCGGAGGGCTCCGCCGCTGCCGCGTGGACCGGCACCGCGCAGGCGGCCCAAACCAGCATCACCGCCACCAGCCGTCGCGTGTCCTTCTCCATTTGTGGTCTTAATCCCTTCTTCATCAGGGCATGCTCGAAAACACTTCCGAGAGCATCATCAAACTGGCGCCGGGTCTTAATCCCTTCTTCATCAGGGCATGCTCGAAAACCGAAACTCATCGCGGGGCTTCCCGCTCTTTCTGACGAGCGCCTCGATCGCGCGGCGCGTTTCCTCATCCAGGTGGATACTGAACGGCATGATGACCTCGGTCGCGTAAGCAGAGATTCGTCATGTCACATATTATAAAATAGCGCAGTAGCCCCACAGCACATGCTTGACGTCTATGCATCGTTGTGTATGATGTAATACATGCAACGCACCCAGATACTGCTCGACGACTGGCAGTACGAAGCGCTGAAGGCGCGCGCTCAACGCGAAGGCCGCAGCATGTCCGAGCTGCTGCGCCAGATGCTCGATGCCCACTTGGGAAAGGGCGGCGCCCGCACGCCCCGGCTCGCCGATATCCGTGCGATCGGGGAAGATCGCGCGGCTCGCGGCCGCGACCACGACCGCTTCCTGTACGGCAAAGGCGGCCGGCGCTGATGCAGCGACTGTTCGTTGATACGAGTGCGTGGTTCGCGTTCGCGAACCGCGTCGACCCCGATCACAAGACGGTTGCCACTTTGCTCGCCGCGTTCAAAGGACGGTTGGTCACGTCCAACTTCGTGTTCGACGAAACGGTAACGCTGAGCCTGTACCGTCTCGGCCATGCCGCCGCCGAACGCGTAGGACTCGCTTTGCGCGACGGGGGCGAGGTGGACTTGGTCCGCGTCGCGCCCGAAGATGAGACCGCAGCATGGCGGCTTTTCCGACAGCGCCGCGACAAACAATACAGCTTCACTGACTGCACCTCGTTCGCACTGATGCGACGGCTCGACCTCAAGACCGCCGCGGCCCTCGACGACGACTTCTCAGGAGAAGGGTTCGAACAGCTACCGCTGCTTGCGCGCTGACGCGCGAGAGCGGGACTCGCATCCTCCCGCTTCGACCCGGTCTGCAGCTCCAATTCCCACGCGTTGAACGGCGCATCAGGTCGCAAGGCCGCGGCTGCGGGACCTTAAGCGTCCGTTCGAACGCGTGGAGCTAAACCGGCGCGCAGCGTCCGGATTTAGCGCTACTTGTGCGGCCGCGAGCGCGAGCGTCCCCTCACCCACGCCCTCACGGCCCAAATGCAGCTGAGTCAGCAAGACCAGCGCGAGCACCACCGCCAGCAATCCGAGCCGGGAAGAAACCCGGGACGGGCCCGAGCGCGTCGCGCAGGGAGAGCTGGAACGATTCGTACGCGAAGAACGCGAAGATCAGGAGCAGTGCGATCGTCGCCGCCTGCCAGCCGCGCTTCATGGGACCCTCCCCCGCCGATCTGGGCTGCCGCTCAGGTTACCCCGCGTAGCGGTATTGAATCAGGAGCGCACTAAAAGCTATCTGTTCAGGAATCAAATGCGGGCGGAGGCGACAGGCGGGCGAGCGCCTCTCGCAGCAAGGCGGCGTCGGCCTGGTCTTTGGGGCGTTCGCTTTGTTGTTTGGTATCGAGCAGTCGCTGCAGATCGAGAACCGGGATCGGCTCGCCGTCAATGACCAGCCGTTGCGCGTGTTGCTCCAGGATTGCAAAGGACACTCCCGCCACGCTCGGCATGACGTCCACGGTGAATTCGTCATTGATGCGGATGGCGTGAAGCAGATCGCCCGCGAAGGGGTCGTCTTCTCCCGCCAGTTCCGCCGCGACGCCATCGGGCAATTCGGTGAGCGCCGCCACCCAGCGCCGGTTGTTGTCCGGGTTCGGGGCAACGGCTATGTCGATGTCCGTTGTCATGCGAACGAGACCGTGCGCGGCCAGCGCATAGCCGCCGACGAGCACGTAACGCGCACCGTGGCGATTGAGCCTTCGGGCGAGATCACGCACATCTTCCCACAGCGCGGGACGGGTAAAGCGCGGCTCGCTCATGGCTTCGGGCCGGCCGTGATGACATCGGCCTGCCAGCGTTCCCAGTCCTCGCTCGCCTCCCGCAAACTGTTGTAGCGAAAGACGCCCTTGGGCACACGCGTGTGCGAAGGCGCCATGCGCGCCACCCACGCCCGCTCGTCGGCCGTGGGCGCGCGAAGCGTGCCCAGCAGCGGAGTTTGCCGCCTGCCGATGACTCTCGAAAATTCGCTCACTGCATCTCCTTCCAATGTCCCAGCCACGCGCGATTGAAGCCCCCTTCACCACAACGCTCAAGGGTCGAACTGCGGCGCCAGGCATGGCGGGACCAAGCACCGCGTCAGCGCACGGCGCCGATCTCGCGCAGATAGCGCAGCGCCCCCGGGTGTATCAAATCCTGCCGCGGCGCGGCGGTCACGGTGTTTGCCATCGTCGATTCGCGCGCTTGCTCGAGACGCCTGCCGATCGCCGCCTCGCCCTTGTGCAGCGCGCGCATCAGGCGATAAGCGGTGTCATCGGACAAGTCGGGGCGCACGAGCACGAACGCCCACGATCCGATGGTCGGCACGGCAGCGTCCTGGCCCGGATAGCTGCCGGCGGGCAGGGTGATCTGCTTGATGAACGTATGCTTCGCCATGATGCGCTTCACCTCGTCTGCGCTGGGCGCGATGAAACGCGCGCCCGCCGGGCCTTTGGCCACTGCGACGAACCCCGGCCAGCCGACGCCGCCTCCCCACAGCGCAGCGACGCGCCCGTCCAGCACCATCGCCGGACCGTCCGCCGCTTTGTCGAGATAGACGCCCTGGAAATCCTTGTCGAGGGCGAGACCGAGCCCGTCCATCGCGTAGCGCGCGAGCACGACGAATCCCGAACCGCTCGCGCCCCACGCGATCGGCTTGCCTTTGAGGTCCGCGAGCGTGCGGTAAGGGCTGTCGGCGCGCACGATGAACATGCCCGAATTCGAATACATGGCGTTCAGTATCTTGAGATTGGCCGGCGCGCGTCCGACGCCGCTGATCGCCTCGTAAGTGACTTCGCCGGTCACCTGGCCGGTATCGAGCTTGCCGGCCTCGAGCAGCGGCACGTTTTCAGTGCTGCCCTTGGTGTTCTTCGGCTGCACCGAAAGCGTCGGGTCCATTTCGTTGATGGTTTCGGCGAACGCCGCGCCGTAGACCGGGAATCCGCCGCCCGGGGTGGCGGTGCCATGCACGACCACCGTTTTTTCCTGCGCTCCCACCATGCCCGTTCCTCCGAGGATCAGCGCCGCGAGGAGCGCGGCGCACGTGACCGTTCTGCCCAACATGCTTGGCTCCCTTGTTCCGCGCAAACGCGCGCGGCATTTCAAGTATTATGCCTAAACATGCCCCTCAGCACGCGCACCGCCGGTCACCCGCCGGCCCGCTCCGTCGTTTTCATCGCCTGCATCATCGCCTTCGGGCTGCTGCTCGACCAGCACCTCGAACGGTGGGGACAGCTCATCACCAATATCGCGGTGTGGCTGATCTTCGCGGCGATCGTGATGCGTGCGCCGCGCCTTCAACAAATCGGCCTCATCGCGTGCGTGGTTTACGCGACACTGGGCGAGATTTTTCTGTCGCTCGTGTGGGGCCTTTACGATTACCGGCTCGGCAACATTCCGCTGTTCGTGCCTCCCGGCCACGCGCTGCTGTTCATGCTGGGCATCGCGCTCGCGCCGCACATGACCGACCGCACGGCATGGGCGGTGCCGCTGCTCGCCGCACCGGTCGTCCTGGGACAGGCGGCTGCCGGTATCGATACCTTCGGCGTGCCGCTGCTCGCCCTGCTGGTTCTGTGCATGGCACTGGGACCCGCGCGCAAACTTTACGCGACGATGTTCGTGCTGGCCCTCGCCATGGAGATCTACGGGACGTGGGTCGGCAACTGGACATGGTCGCCTGACGTCCCCTGGCTGGGGCTGGCGACCGTCAATCCGCCGCTGGCGGCGGGCGCCTTCTATTGCGTGCTCGACTTGCTGGTCACCGCCACCTCCGCGGCCGTGCAGCGGCGCCGCGGGTCAACCCTCACGGGCGAACGGGCGTTCACGTGATATGGGACTGACCCGCGAAGATCTCGAAAACGACGTCCTGCGCACGTCCTACGAGCACACGCCCCACGGCTTGCCGCTCGTCCCCGCAGAGGAGTTTCACACTTCCCTCGAGAGTATCCTGGCCACCGCCGAGCCCGGCCAGGACGTGTGGGTCTTCGCCTACGGGTCGCTCATCTGGAACCCGCTTTTTCACCACGTCGATCGCCAGCTCGCGAGCATCCACGGTTTTCACCGCAGTTTCTGCCTGCGTTCGCGCATGGGCCGCGGCTCGATAGACCACCCGGGGCTCGTGCTCGGTCTGGACTTCGGCGGCCGCTGCAACGGCGTCGCGTTTCGCATCGCCGCCGCGCAGGCGCGCCACGAAATGACGCTGATCTGGCGCCGCGAGATGGTGCTCGGATCGTACTCGCCGCGCTGGGTGAAAACGCGCGTGGGCAAGCGCACTTTACGGGCCGTGGCCTTCGTCGTTAATCACGATCATCCGCACTACGCAGGCAAGCTGCCGGCCGACACCATCATCTCGATCCTCGCGCGTGCGCGCGGGAAGTTCGGCTCATGCGCCGATTATCTGTTCCAGACCGTCGACTGCCTCACGGCCAATGGCATCCACGATCCGCATCTGGTCGCGCTGCGCGACCAGGTGCTCGAAGCGACCGGCAGTATTCCCCAACCCGTCGCGTGTCCCGAAATCGGTGCGTAAGCCGCCCCGGATCCGGGTTGGCCGGAAATGACTGTTGCCGGATTGGCGTGTTCTGACAGGGGTTAAGAACGCGGGACAGGGCAGCAGCCGCACCGGCCCGCCGCCCCTCCCACCGCCGCTTTAAGCTCAGACGGTTTCGTTGTAGCTGACCGGGAACACCGATTCCATTCCGCCGGTCCGGATGACACGTGCCCGCGTTGGGCCCTGGAAGGGGTGCGGTGACGCGGCGGTTTCATTCTTCGACGCCGGTATCGCGTCGCCTAGAACGTGCGCACCGCTCTGGACGACGCTGACGGCGCCCACGTAGGGATGCGGGGATACCGTGGTCTCGTTCGTCGAGACGGGAGCGGCGGCATGCACGGCGCCCGCGACCAACAACAGACCAGCAGCTGCGATTCCACTCAGTTTTGCGTTCATATCGATCTCCACGTAAGTTAGGTTGAAGGTGACTTGCGTCCAGGCCTGCTGCCCTCGTCCGCTTGGCCACGCGCTTTAGACGCAGCTAGGCCCAACTTCTTACGGGGAATATTTTTTCGTCGTGCTGTAAGGACTGCCGCGCCGCGACGACACGTCGAGTGCACCGCAGATCGGAAGCAGTACGGGCCCGGACGCCGCGCGCCCCCCGCGCGAGACAGACGTGCCCTGGTAACTCAGCCGCTCTTCTTAGCGCCCCAATCGACGACTTCGGTGCGCACGCGTGTTCTGCCCTGCTGCCGGAAGCCAAGTTGCGATGCCGCCCGCTCAGAAACGTCGATGATCACGCCTCGCGCGCGCTGCTTCTCGGCCGGTCCGCGGTCGATGATAACCACTTCCTGGGTGCGTCCGTTTTTCAGATTGGTGACACGCACGCGCGTGCCCATCGGATAGCTGGGATGCGCTGCGACCATCTCGTTTTTGTCGAAGACCTCGCCCGCAGCGGTCTTCTTGCCCTGAAAGCCTCGGCCGTAATAGGACGCGAGCCCATGCCTGACTCCCTTGGCAGACGCGGCCGCTGTGCGCGCAGCCTTGGCCTCTTTACCAAAGCTGGCGCCCAGCACGGGAGTCGCAGTGTACGACAGCACGCAAATGCCGATAACACCCAGCAAAGCACGACTGATCATGGCACCGCCAGGTCACCCGCTATGACACTTCGGGAAAGCGGTGTTGCCCACCACTTTCCCGCCGGCCTGGTTCAGTCGTCCTGCTGACTGCTGCGCGGCCACTTCTCGCCGACCATTTCATTCGATTTGCGATCGGCGTCGCGCGGTTCCGCAGCGGCCTGTTGAAGGCGCGCTTCGCCATGCTCGCCGGCCGCGCGGTAGCGCTCGCGCAGCGCGCGCACTCGATCATGATTGGACATCACGCCCCGATACTGGCGCTCTACGACGGCGCGCAATTCCTGCGGAAGCTCTTGCTCGAGCGCCTTGCGATACTCGGCCTTCGCGTAGTCCTCTCCCCGCTCGCACTCTTCGAGGATCGCCTTGTCGTCTCGGGCGACGATCGCTTCGCGAACGCTGATCCAGCCGCGGTGGAGCGCGCCGGCAACGCTGCCGCTGTCCTCGGGCTTTTCGCCCAACGCCCGCACGTGCTGCTGCAACTCGCGCGCGCCCTCACGGCAACGCGCTGCGCATTCACTGAAAATGCTTTTCAGACTGGCGTCCTTGGTGTCCTCGGCCGCCTTCATGAAACCTTTCTCACCGTCCTTCGATGTCTCGATGAGTTCGTTCAGGACCGACGCGTAATCGTCTTTGTCTTTCATGGGGCCACTCCTCTTGTTGATGAGCAAAGCCCCGATATTGTCACGCGCCACAGGGCAGGACCCAATCGGCGCGGCCCTGATTTCCGGGTAGGTGTCGTCCTACGGTTGAAAACGCTTCGACTCCACGCCTGCGGCGTTGCTCAGCGCGAACGGAGAATTTTCAACAAAACCGCTATACGCGCGGCTGCACTTTCTGCACGCGCTTCGGGGCCTTCCTGATTTTCTTCGCAGGCGATTGCGTTGCCACCGGCGCGGCGTCGGCCTGCGCTTTTGCGGCTTGCGGCGCTGCGGCGCGCTCGGCGGTCAGCCGCGCGGCCTTGTTGCGCAGCTCCGTTCTTTGCTCCTGGGTGAGTTCGTCGCGCTTGGCTGCATCTGCCGCAATGACCGCAACCGGGCTCAACGCAATGGTGGCAGCCACGATGAGGGTAAGTAATTTCTGCATGATCGTTCCTTGTCCAAGTGGTTGAAGGATGACCCGTGCGGGCCATGACCTAACAACGAAAGACACTGATCGAGGTTGACTGTTCGAGCGCGCAGCCGGCGGCAAATATTTCGCGCGGCAGCGTCAACCGCACGACCGGTCGTTTCGTTTGTGCCGGCCGCGCGGCTCGCCGCGTTGCAATGCTGATATGATGAAAATGCGCCTGGTCAGGCGCACGCCAGATCAAGCGCACACCAGATGCTTTACGAACCGAATTCGCCTGCAGCGTCGCCCGCCGAGAAGGCAGCGCCGCTGCTCGCCGCCCTGGCGCTGTTCGGCGCACTGGCGTTGCATCTTCTGCCCGCGTTGTTCGCCGGGCTGCTCGTGCATGTGCTGGTGCACGCGCTCGCGCCCCGCATGTTCGGGCTGCGACGTTATCCGATGCGCGCCAAGATCGCGGTGGTGATCCTGCTCACTGTTATCGTCACCGCGCTTGCCGCAGCGCTCATCGGGGGCGCCGTGGCGTTTTTTCGCAGCGAGGGCGGCAGCCTCGTCGTGCTGCTGCAGAAGATGGCCGACATCATCGAAAGCGCGCGCCCCACTTTGCCGGAATGGGTGCAGGACTGGCTGCCCGGCGACAGCGACGAGCTCAAGGACGCGGCGGTGACGTGGCTGCGCACGCACGCGGCCGAAGTGAGAACCGCGGGCGGTGAACTCGGCCGCGCCCTCGCGTACGCGCTGGTCGGCATGGTGGTCGGCGCGCTCGTCGCGCTGCGGGAAACCGAGCCGCACGACCAAGCGGGCCCGCTGGCGCTCGCCTTGCGACGCAGCGCCACGCGCATCGACGATGCGTTCAAGCGCGTGGTGTTCGCGCAGGTTCGCATCGCGGCCCTCAATGCCGGGCTCACGGCGATCTATCTGGCGCTGATCCTGCCTGCGCTCGGCGTGCAGCTGCCGCTCACCAAGACGATGATCGCGATCACCTTCGTCGCCGGGCTGCTGCCGATCATCGGCAACCTGATCTCCAACGTCGTGATCGTCGTCATCAGCCTGAGCTACTCGCTGCCGATCGCCCTCGCTTCGCTGCTTTTCCTGGTGGTCATCCACAAGCTCGAATATTTCATCAACGCGCGCATCGTCGGCTCGCGCATCCATGCATCCGCGTGGGAGCTGCTCATCGCGATGCTGGTCATGGAAGCCGCTTTCGGGCTCGCCGGCGTAATCGCGGCGCCCGTCTATTACGCCTACCTCAAGAGCGAGCTCACTGCGCGGGGATGGATCTGACGCACCGCGCAACGTCCATCACCGCACGCGCGGTACCGCGCCCGATCCGGCGGCGGTGACCCGCCAGACGACGTTGCCGACATCGTCTGCGACGAGGATCGCGCCCGCTTTGTCGACTGCGACGCCGACCGGGCGGCCATAGGCATTACCCTCACCGCTCACGAAGCCGGTCAGCACATCCTCGGGCAGCCCGGCCGGGCGTCCGTCGGCGAAAGGCACGAAAACCACCTTGTAACCGCTGCGCGGCTGGCGGTTCCACGATCCGTGCTCACCGATGAACGCGCCGCCCACGTAGCGGTGCGGCAGCAGTTTCGCCTCATAGAATACGAGTCCCAGCGGCGCGACATGCGCGCCCAGCGCATAGTCCGGAACGATGGCTTTCGTCACCAGGTCGGGCCGTGGCGGCTGCACACGCACGTCGACATGCTGGCCGAAATAGCTGTAAGGCCAGCCGTAAAACCCGCCGTCCCGCACCGAGGTCAGATAATCGGGGACGAGATCGCTGCCCAGCTCGTCGCGCTCGTTGACGACGGTCCACAGCACGCCGGTGTGCGGTTGCCAGCCCAGTCCGTTGGGATTGCGCAGGCCGGAGGCGTAGACGCGCACGCTGCCCGTCGCCGGGTCGACCTCGAGGATCGCCGCGCGGTTCACTTCGTTTTCCATGCCCTTCTCGGCGATGTTGCTGTTCGAGCCGACGGTCACGTAGAGCCGGCTGCCGTCGCGGCTGGCGATGACGTTCTTCGTCCAGTGATGGTTGATCGGTCCGCCCGGCAGCTCGGCGACCTTGGTGGCCGCCGCGGTGATCTGCGTCTCGCCGCCGTTATAGGGAAAGCGCACGAGCGCATCAGCGTTGGCGACGTATAAATCCCGGCCTACCAGCACCATGCCGAACGGCGAGAACAAGCCCTGCAGGAACGGGGAGCGCATCTCCGCGACACCGTCTCCGTCCGCATCGCGCAGCAGCGTAATGCGGTTGGCGCTGGGCACCCCGGCACCGGCGCGCTTCATGACTTTACCCATGATCCACGCCTTGATCCCTCCGCCATTGTCGGGCTTCGGCGGGCGGTTGGATTCCGCAACCAGCACGTCGCCGTTGGGGAGCACGTAGACCCAGCGCGGATGATCCAGTCCGGTCGCGAATGCGTTGACGGCGAAGCCCGCCGCCGCCACCGGGGTAGCGCCCGCCGGCCAGCCCTTGGCGGGTGCGATCTTGACCGTGGGGAACAACGTCCTGTTGGGCGGCGAGATCGTGGGGTGCGGCCCCATGTCGGCATTCGCGGGCAACCTGGCGACCTCGCCGCACGCGGTCAGCATGACCAGGCCGGCGAGCAATGAAAAGCAGCGATGCGCACGCATTAAAGTATCTCCGGCGGCAAACACCATGGGCCACGACCGACCGCTGGCACGAGCGGCCAGCCCAAGGGCAGGCCAGTTCGACCCGGCGGTCACTGCGTTGTTCGGTGCGCCCTCGCATCGCGATTAAAATCAGCGTTCGTCCTACGAAGTTGGTGCGCGCAGGCGATGCTGCACGCTGTTTTCGCTCACAATGCGCA
>JBKJZR010000293.1:0-5336 GCA_046715035.1 Burkholderiales bacterium
CGGGAAAGCCCGTGGGTGTCGGCTTTGCTCGGCAGCTGTTACGGATCGTCCACCTGGTACGCTGCCATGTCGGACTTTGTCGTAATGCGCAAGGGTTCGACGATGGCGATGGCAAGCGCGCGCGTGACCTCGGGCGCGATCGGGCGCCCCATCGAGCCCGAGGATCTCGGGGGCTGGCGCGTGCATGCGGAAAAGAGCGGGATGGTAGACCTGGCCGTGGACACGGACCAGCAGGCCCTCGATGCCGACAGACGATTCCTGTCATATATCCACTCGCATCGCAACGCGCTGCCTACGGAGGCGCCAGTGCCGCCCGGCTCGGACGAAGCATGCAGCAGGATGCTGGAGATCGTGCCCGAGTCCAGAGCCAAGGTTTACGACGTACGCAAAGTCGTCGCCGCCATCGTCGATCTCGGCACCCCGTTCGAGATCAAGGCCCGCTTCGGCCGCTCCGTCGTAACGTCGCTCGCACGGTTGAACGGCAGGACCGTGGGCATTATTGCCAACAACCCGCTGCACAAGGGCGGCGCACTCGATGTCGATGCATGCAACAAGGCGACCAGCTTCATGGTGCTGTGCGATTCCTTCAATGTGCCATTGATCTTTCTCGTCGATGTGCCGGGCTTCCTCATCGGCCCCGAGGGCGAGGTGCGCGGCGCGGCCGCGAAAGTCATCAACTGGATGAACGCGATGACCCAGGTGACCGTGCCCAAGCTGGCGGTCATCATGCGCAAGAGCTATGGGCAGGCGTATATCAACATGGCTGGCGGTCGCAATGCAGACGAGGTCGCCATTTGGCCCACCGCGGATCTCGGATTCATGGACCCCCGGGTCGGCGCTCACGTGCTCGGCGCCGGCAAGCAGGCGGATGCGCAGCAGCGCGACGAGACGATAGAGCGCATCAGCCAGGACACCAGCGCCTGGGAGCTCGCGGAGCTCTACGAGGCGCAATCGGTGCTCGATCCCCGGGATACGCGGCAGTACCTGATCCGCACACTGGAGGTGCACCGCCAGCGGCTCAGCGGCGGCCTGAGCGAACACCGGTTGCGCAATTGGCCGACGGGCTTTTGACCGGTCGAGCGTGTGATCGCTCCAGCGAATCAAAATTGCAGCCGCATGAGTGCACACCGTATGCCGCATGCGAGGGGTCGCCAAACCAGACCACAAAGGAGGACTATGAACGATTCAGTACGCCGGCCCCCTGCGCGCCGGTTTGCGTACCTCCGGACGGTATGCGAGCGCGGGTTTCTGGGCGCAGCAGCGGCGGCGATTCTGTCGGTTACCGTGGTCAATCCGGGCGCCGCGCAGACGAAGTCAGCCTATCCGACCAAGCCGGTGCGTTATCTGATCCCGTTCGCGGTCGGCGGCACCAACGACATCGTGGGGCGCATCGTCGCACAGAAGCTTTCCGAACTGTTTGGCCAACAGGTGGTGGTGGACAATCGCGGCGGTGCCGGTGGCACGCTGGCCGCCGAAGTCGTCGCCCACGCGGCGCCTGACGGCTACACGATCCTGCAGGGGAATCCCGGGCCGAGCACGATCGCCGCCAGCCTGACGCGCAATCTTGCCTACGACCCGGTCAGGGACTTTGCCCCGGTCACGCTGGTATCCGTAGCGCCGCTGGTGCTCGTGGTGCATCCTTCGCTGCCGGCCAGGAACGTAAAGGAGTTCATAGCGCTGGCGAAATCGAAACCGGGACGCTTCAATTATGCGACATCGAGCCAGGGATCGATCAACCACCTCGCGATGGAACTGCTGCAGGAGGCGGCCGGTATCGAGGTGTTGCATGTTCCGTACAAGGGAACCGGCGCGGCGATGACGGACCTGCTCGCGGGCCAGATTCAGATGACTCTGGCCGGGATTCCGCCGGTCCAGGAGTTTCTCAATACGGGCCGGCTGCGCGCATTGGCGGTGAGTGGCGCCAAGCGCGCCGAGCTGCTGCCGGAGACGCCGTCCTTCGTCGAGCTCGGGTATCGGGACGTCGAAGCCTATACCTGGACCGGGTTGTTGCTGCCCAGCCGGACGCCGTCGGGCATCGTCACCCGCTGGCACACCGAAACCGTGAAGGTGTTGCGGGAGCCCGCAGTGAGAGAGCGCTTCCGCGCGCTCGGCGTAGAGCCGGTGGGCAACACCCCCGCGGAGTTCGCGGTTTTCCTGAAGGACGAGACTGCAAAGTGGGCGCGCGCAGTGAAAAAGGCAGGAATCAATCTGAATTGAGCGCCGCGGGAACGCCTTCCGCCGGGGCAACGCCGCTCGCTATCCTGGAGCGCTTCGCGCCGCTGTTCAGCCCGCGCTCGATTGCGGTCGTCGGCGCATCGGCAAGTGCGACAGCCGCCGGCAATGCTTTTATCCGCCTCGAACTGGAGTTCGGCTACACCGGCAGCATCTATCCGATTCATCCGAGCGCGCAGGCGATCAGCGGCCTGCGCGCCTATCCGT
This sequence comes from Burkholderiales bacterium, assembly GCA_046715035.1. Classification (GTDB taxonomy): domain Bacteria; phylum Pseudomonadota; class Gammaproteobacteria; order Burkholderiales; family SG8-41; genus PALSA-1004. The sequence continues at coordinate 2,440 of JBKJZR010000293.1, forward strand.
CGATAGCCGACGTGCCCGGGCAGATCGACTATGCGTACGTCGCGGTTGCGGCCCACCAGGTGCTGGACGTCATTGCGTCGATGGCAGGCCGCGTGCGCTTTGCGCAGGTGATCTCGAGCGGCTTCGGCGAAGTTGCGGGCGGCGCGGAGCGCGAACAGGCGCTGCTCGCCGTGGCGCGGCGCGGCAACGTGCGGGTGATCGGGCCGAATTGTCTCGGGACGTATTCGCCGCGCGGACGCGTGACGTTCACAGAACGTTTGCCGCAGGAGCCCGGCCGCATCGGCATCGTTTCGCAGAGCGGCGGGCTGTCGGTCGACATCGTCCTGCGCGGGAAATCGCGCGGCCTGCGCTTCCGCGGGCTGGTCAGCATCGGCAACGGTGTCGATCTAGGCACGGCGGAGCTGCTCGAATACTATCTGGCCGACCCCGAAACCGCGGTCATCGGGCTGTATCTGGAGAGCGCGCGCGACGGCCGCAGGCTGTTCGACGTGCTGCGCCAGGCGCGCGCCGCCAAGCCGGTGGTGATCCTCAGGGGCGGGCGTACGCGCCAGGGCACGCAGGCCGCTGTTTCGCACACCGGTGCCCTGGCTGCCGATCAGCGGGTATGGGCGGCCTTCGCGAAGCAGACCGGCTGCATTTTCACCCTGACGCTCGACCAGTTCATCGACGTGCTGCTTGCTTTCCAGATGCTGGAGCCGCGAGTCGCGCGCCCCACCCGTCGCATCGCGCTGTTCGGCAACGGCGGCGGCACGAGCGTGCTCGCCGCCGATTGTTTTGCCGAGGCGGGGCTCGACGTGTCTGCGTTCGAGCCGGCAGTGCAAGCGACGCTCGCAGCGCTGCGCCTGCCCGCGGGCTCGAGCGTCGCCAATCCGATCGACATGCCCGCGAGCGCGCTCGAGAAAGAGGGGGGGCGCATTGCCGAGCGTGTGCTCGAAGCCGTCTTCGCCGAAGCGCGGCCGGATGCGCTGGTGCTGCATCTGAACGTGACGGCGATCCTCAACCGTGACGCTGATCTGCTCGGCAATCTCATCAATGCAGTAAAGCGGGTGCAGTCGAGATATCCGGGGCGCGCTCACGTCATGTTGGCGCTGCGTTCCGACGGCGAGCCCGAGGTCGAGGAAAAGAAGCGCGCCTACCGCCAGCAGCTACTGTCGGCGGGCATCCCGGTCTTCGATGAAATGCTGCAGAGCGCGCAGGCGCTCGCTGCCGTATGTGAGTTCGAGCGTTTCAGTCACCGGAGCCATGTCGCGGACTCCGTCGCGTGATGCATCGTCACGCCACTTCCAGCGTGCGCTCGTGCGGCGAGGCGCCCCACGGAGCCAGCTCGGCGGCCTGCCGGCCGGCAATGCGTCCCGTGATCAGGCACTCCGACAGATTGCCGCCGCACAGGTAGAGGTGACCCCAGATGCTGCCGAGCTCCCCTGCTTCATACAGGCGCGGGATCGGTTCGCGGAACGGGTTCAGCACACGCTGGCGCGTATCGTGCACGGGTCCGCCCTGAGTGTTGGAAACGATGGGCCAGACCTCGCCGAAATAGAACGGCGGCGACTTGATGGGGGCCATGGTGGCGGCGAGCCGGCCGAAGTCGTCGTCCGCTCCGTCCGCGCAATGGGAATTCCAACGGTCCAGCGTGGCTTTCAACACGGTTGCGTCGACTTTCATCTTGGCCGCAAGCTCAGCGATCGACTCCGCTTTCTGCAGCAGGCCCGTCCCGACTTCCTTGAGATTATCGTCGCTCCAGGCGTAATACTTTGCGGCGCGATCGTTGCATATCATCTCCGCCAGCGGGTACATCTTGCGTCCTTCCTCGTCGATGAGCGCATAGGCAGGCACATACGGAAAAGTCTGGGTGACCGGATCGAATGCATGCAGCGGCCGGTGGCCCGTATCCTGGACGTAAGGCGGGCATTCGTGCATGAACCGGCGGCCGGCCTTGTCGAGCAGGATCCACGACATTTGCACGTCGGGTTGCTTGCTCCCCGGTGTCCACTGGGGCAATCGCCGCATGCGCAGGCCCACTGGATAAGCGGGATCGGGATGACGGAAACCGAATGAGCCGTGAAAATGCCACATGTGCCACAGGTCTGCACCGGCTTGCATGGCCATGCGTATCCCGTCTCCGGTGTTGCCACGGCTTGCCACCGGCAATACCGGGCTCAAGTTCCAGTACTGCCGTTGCATCGCGTGATCGGCCTCGAAGCCGCCGCACGCGAGTATCACCCCGCGCCGGGCCTTGCTCCTGCGCTGCCCTCCCGCGTGTGTGCTGATCACCCCGGCGACCTCGCCCCCGGCGTTGGTGATCAGGCGCTGCGCCGCACTGCCCAGACGTACGTCTATGGGTCGCCGGTCGACATTGTCCTGCATCACCTTGAACAGGTTCGCGCCCTTGCGCAGCCCGTGCCCTTGGGGATAGTCCCGCGCCGCATCGAAGCCGGGGACCGCTTCGACTTCCAAATACTGGAAGGTCCCAAAGCCGGGGAAGGGGTAGTTGCCCTCGCGGTCGACCGTCGCCAGCTGCGCCCGGTTGATGGTGGCAAGCTCGCGAACGTACGCATCCAGCGTGGTCATCCCGCGTGCGAATACTTCCAGCACATCATCCGGTGTGGTCCCGGCATTCGTTGCGCGCAAATAGGCGTAAGCGTCCTCGAAGCTTTTGGCAATGCGCACTCCGCCGCCGGCGCAGATCGAGATGCCGCCGGGGTCCGGCATTTTTTCGAGCAGCAGCACGCGCGCACCCGCGTCGCTGGCCTCGATCGCTGCCGCCGCTCCCGCGAAGCCGTAACCCACGACGATGACGTCGTACGCTTCGTCGAACGAATCGACACGCGAGGGCTGCGGTTCAGCGGGGGTCATCTCGTCGTTTCCCTGAAAGTTTGCATGTGCCTCATTCCCTTTGT
>JBKJZR010000294.1:0-13263 GCA_046715035.1 Burkholderiales bacterium
TGCGCTCGAACTGCTCCCTCATATCGGGCGATTGCGCGATCGCGACGAGCTCGGTGTTGAGCCGCTTGAGGATGGGCGCAGGCGTGCCCTTGGGCGCGAAGAATCCGAGCCACAACGACGCATCGAAGCCGGGATAGCCCGATTCGACGACGGTGGGCACATCAGGCAGCGACGGCGAGCGCTTGGGCGTGCCCACGGCGAGCGGACGCAGCCGACCCGCCTTCGCCTGCGCGAGCACCGCCGGCATGCTGCCGAAAAGTGCCTGGACCTGCCCGCCGATCGTTGCGGTATTGGCGGGGGCGTTGCCGCTGTACGGAACGTGCACGACCTCGATGCCGGCGGCGCTCTTCAGCATTTCCATCGCGAGCTGAGTCGTGGTACCGGTGCCGGCCGAAGCATAGTTGAGCTTCCCCGGCTGTGACTTGGCCAGCGCGATAAATTCTTTCAGCGTATTCGCTTTCACGCCCGGGTTCACCACCAGCAGGTAGGGTGTGGTCGCCACCAGCGTGATCGGCTCGAAATCCCTGATCGGATCGTAGCTCAGCTTCGCGTAGGCTCCAGCCGCAATCACGTGCGTGCTGGTAGTCCCCATGGTCAGCGTATAGCCATCCGGAATGGCGCGCGCGGCGATTTCGGTGCCGATGGTTCCGCCCGCGCCGCCGCGGTTGTCGATCACGACCTGCTGGCCGAGCCGCTCGCCCAGCTTCTGTCCGACCAGGCGCGCGATGATGTCGGTCGATCCGCCCGGCGGGAACGCCACGATGAGCCGTATCGGCTTGCTCGGATACGGCTGCGCGAAGGCGGGGGTCGCCACGACTGCAACCATGAGAATCCCGGCAGCACTTGCTGCGAATCGCTGCACGCTGGTCATCTGATTCCTCCTTTATTGAATGCGCTGTGCGAAGTACGGGTCACTCGACTTTGAGCGCACCCGCCTTGATCAGTTTGTTGAGCCGCTCGACTTCGCGTTTGATGAATTTGTCGAAGTCTTCGGGCGTGCCGCCGGCCACTTCGAGCCCGAGCTCGTCGAGACGCTTTTTGACGTCGGGCAGCAGCAGCACTTTGTTCGATTCCGCGTTGAGCTTGGCGACGATGTCGCGCGGCGTTTTGGCAGGCGCCGACATGCCGAACCACACCAGCGCCTCGGCGTCCTTGATGCCGCTTTCCGCGAGCGTCGGGACGTCCGGCAACAACGGCAGACGCTTGGCGTTCGCCACACCGATGACTTTAACCCGACCCGCTTTGATCTGCGCCTCTCCCGTCACCGTCGTCGTGTGCATGAGCTGGATCTGGCCGCCGACGACGTCGGTGAGCGCCGGCGCTGCGCCTTTGTAAGGAACGTGCGTGAATCTGGTCCCGGTCGCCGCCTGGAACACCGCCAGGCCGATGTGCAGGCTGCTGCCGTTGCCCGACGAGCCCCAGTTGACCTTGCCCGGATTCGCTTTCAGATAATCGAGCAGTTCCTTGGGGGTTTTTGGGGGAAACGCAGGATTGGCGAGGATGAGCAGCGGCGCATAGCCGAAGAACACGACCGGCGCGAAATCGTCCACCTTGTAGGGGGCGTTCTTCGTCAGCAATGCGCTGTTCACGCTCGGCCCCGGGTTGGAAAGCAGCAGTGTGTAACCATCGGGAGGCGCTTTCGCGACCGTCTCCGCGCCGAGCAATCCTCCCGCGCCCGAGCGGTTGTCGATGATGAACTGCTGGCCCCAGGAATCGCCGAGCTTGGCGGCGATCAGCCGCGCGATGATATCGTTCGAAGCCCCCGGCGTAAAAGGCACCACCCACCGCACCGGCTTGTTCGGATAGCCGGCCGCGGCACCCTTGGCCGGCTGTGCGTACAGCTGAGGCGTCGCCGCGATGAGCAGCGCCAGCGCAGCTGGCCGGAATAAGTGATGCATGCGCTCCTCCATTCTTTGCCGTTGGAACGGCTTGTAATCCTGCGGGCGGTATTCTAGCAGGCCGCCGAGAAACTCCTCCGGGTTGCGGCCCGCAATATCGAGGTCGCGCGCCTACCGGCGGGCGTGCGCAAGCGCTTCGGGATTGACGACGTTGGTGGGTTTTCCCGCGGCGTAGGCGAGTATCTGGTCGAAAATCTCGCTGAACTGCGACTCATAGGCATCGCGCTCGACATAGCCGATGTGCGGCGTGCACACCACGTTATCCAGGCGCAGCAGCGGATGCTGCGAATCGAGCACGGGCTCCTCGTCGTAGACGTCCACCGCCGCCATGCCGGGCCGGCCGGCGCGCAGCGCATTCACGAGCGCGCCGGGTTCGATCAGCGGGGCGCGACTCGTGTTGACGATCAGCGCAGTGGTTTTCATGCGCGCGAGGTCGGCTGCGGTGACGATGCCGCGCGTCGCATCCGTGAGCCGCAGGTTGAGCGAGATCACGTCGGACTCCTCGAAAAACACCTGTTTGCTGCGCGCTGCGCGATAGCCATCCGCCCGCGCCCTGCCGAGCGACGCCTCGCGTCCCCACACCAGCACTTTCATGCCGAACGCCTTGCCATACCCCGCGATGACGCTGCCGATGCGGCCGTAGCCATAGACCCCCAGCGTCTTGCCGCGCAAACCCATCCCCACACCGAGTTGCCACGTACCCGCCTTGAGCGCGGCGACCTGCTGTGGAATCTGGCGCAGCGCGGCGATGATCAAACCCCAGGCCAGCTCGGCAGTGGCATACGAAGGCTGGCCCGGATGCTGGCTCGACGACACGATGACGCCGAGCCGCGTGCAGGCATCGATGTCGATATGCGGGTAAACGCTGCGCTGGCTGATGAGCCGGAGCCGGCCGAGACGCTCGAGGAGCGGCGCGCGGATCGGCGTGCGCTCGCGGATCAGCACCAGCGCTTCCGTGTCCTCGAGGCGCGCAGCCAGCTGGTCGACGTCCTTGGTGTGGTCGTTCCATATTTTCACGTCGTGCCCGGCCACTTTGCCGAACGCTGCCAGGGTTCTGACCGTATTGTGATAGTCGTCGAGAATAGTGATGTTCATGGCTGGCGGGTGATTCTCACCTGGAGAGCGCAAGCGATCATAGGCGCTCCAGGATATGCAATCCGCGCACACGGTCGAGCAGGTAGATCAATCCGCGATCGTCGACGGTCACATCGTTGCTCTGCACGCGCTCCGAGCCCTGGGGGACGTCGGGCAGGTAATGCGCGACTTCGCGCAGCGCGTGGGGTCGCGAGATGTCGATGATCCTGAGCCCGTATGCGAACCACGCCACGGGAATCTCCGTACCGGTGACTTTTTCGCAGGGCTGGTGGCAGCCCGTCATGCGCGGTTGCGGCACCGGGGGCATCTCGTCGATCTGGAAAGTCGAAATCGGCTGCGGATGCTTTTCGTCGGTGACGTCGACCATCCACAGAAATGCCGCCGGATACGGCGGCGAGCCTTCCATCCTGAACACGTCCTCGTCCGACACCACCATGAAATCGCGGTTGTCGATCGGGAACGGAATGCGCAGCGCGGTGTGCGTGGGCCATGGAAAGGGCGGGCTCCAGTCGAGCCCCGACACGAGCTTCGGATTGCTCATGTCGTCGATGTCGAGGATCACGAGCCCGCCCTGCCAGTAACTGGTGTAGAGCCGATTGCCGAACCGCAGCGGATGGTGGCATTTGTGCGCGTCGTTCTTCCACGTCGGCTGTTCGCCGCCGGCCACCCACTGACCCGGCATCCACCAGCGTCCGACCTCCTCGGGGCGGGCCGGGTCCTCGAGATCGAGAATCATCACGATGTTGCCGACATAGCCATCCATCGTCGGCGAAATGTAAGCGTAGCGGCCGTCGAAATCGAAGCGGTGCACGCCGCGCGCGTAGGCGGCTGCCGCCTTGTCGGTGGTATTCCAGTGGGTGATGAGCTTCGGCCTGGCCGGGTCAGCGACGTCGTAGATGCTCAAGCCCCCCTGATAGTTCTCGGGAGGCGCTTCGCCGTGCATGGCGTGCATGCCGAGGATCTCACGGTTGGTGATCATGATGTCGCCGTGTACGCGCACCTTGTGCGAGTGCGTTCCCGGCGGCATCGAAATCCCGGCGATCTGCCGCGGCCGCTTGGGGTCCTTCACATCGATGATCAGCGTGCCGTGCGGGTTGCGCATGTTGCCCACGTAGGCGATGCCGCGCTCGACGACGACCTGGCCGCCGCCTGCGCAGTCGTGCCACGCGATGGGCCGCAGGCCGTCGCCCTGCCCATGCCCGCGCACATCGACGTAACCGACCTCCCTGACCCCTTTTGCCTGTGCCATGCGAGCGTCTCCGTGATGTTCCGGCGTTAATCGGCGCGCAGGTTGGCGGCGCGTATGACGCGCGCCCACTTGCCGTGCTCGCTTCTGATGAACGCGGCGAATTCCAGCGGCGTGCCGGCAACCGGGTCGGCGCCCAGGGCCTGCAGCCGCTCCTTCATGTCGGGCTGATTGAGGATGCGCACCATCTCGCCATGCAGCCGCACCACGATCGGCTGCGGCGTGCGTGCCGGGGCGAGCCAGCCGAACCAGCCCACGACCTCGAACCCCGGAAAACCGGATTCCGCCACAGTGGGCAGCTCGGGCGCGAGCGCCGAGCGTCGCGCGCTGGTGATCGCCAGCGCGCGCACTTTTCCGGCCTTCACCTGCGGTATCGCCGTCAGCGCGATGCTGAACAAGGCCTGCACCTGACCGGCGATGACTTCGCCCAGCGCCGGCCCGCCGCCTTTGTACGGCACATGGATCACCTGCATGCCCGAAAGCTGGCGAAACTGCTCGAGCGCGAGATGCCCCGACGTACCGTTACCGGCGGATGCAAAAGCGAGCTGCCCGCCACGCGCTTTCGCGAGCGCGATCAGCTCGCCGACCGAATGCGCGGCTACGCCAGGATGGACGATCAATATATTGGGGACGGAGATGCCGTGCGTGATCGGCGCAAAATCCCTCAGCGGATCGTAACCGACTTCGCGATACAGGCTGGGATTGATGGCCACGCCCGCCGCAACCGCGGTGATCGTGTATCCGTCGGGCGCGGCGCGCGCCACCATCTCGTACGCGATGTTGCCGTTGGCGCCGGGACGATTGTCGATGACGATCGTCTGGCCCAGCGCTTCGCCGAGCCGAGGGGCGACGAGCCGCGACAGCGTATCGGCGGGACCGCCCGGCGGCACTGCGACGATCATGCGGATCGGCTTCTGCGGATAGGCACTGTGCGCAGCCCCGTGCGCGTATGCGCAGAATCCGCTCAATAGCGCTGCGGCAAGTCTCGTCATCGCGCGCTGCTCACTGGTCATACCGTGTCCGGTCCGACAACCGTCGCGCGCCCGGCGAAGCAACAGTGCGCAGCGTGCCCACCGCGATCAATCGGGCTTCGCGCCGGATTCCTTGACGACTTTCCCCCATTTCGCCATTTCGCTTTTGAGGAAGGCCGCGAAAGCCTGTGGCGTGCTGCCCACCGGCTCGGAGCCGTCGGCGACCAGACGCTGCCGCAAGTCGGGCTGCTGAATCGCCGCGGCAATATCCGCGGCGAGCTGATCGACGATCGGCTTCGGCACCCCCGCAGGTGCAACCACACCGCGAAAGGCGTCGGCTTCATAGCCGGGCAGCGTTTCACCCAGGGTCGGTACCTCGGGCAGCGCCGTTACGCGCTTGCGGCTGCTCACCGCCAGCGCACGCAACCGCCCCGACTTGAGATAGGAGGCGGCCGACGCGGTCGTCGTCATCAGCATTGAAACGCGGCCGGCAATGATATCGGTCGCCGCTTCGGGTATGCCTTTGTACGGCACGTGCACCATGTCGATGCCGGCCATGCTTTTCAGCAACTCCGTAGCGATGTGGGGCGCGGAGCCGCTGCCCGGCGATGCGTACGTCAGCTCGCCCGGCTTTGCCTTGGCCAGCGCGATCAGATCCTTGATGGTATTGGCCGGCATGCCGGGGTTGACGACGAGTATATTGGCGACCGAATCGAGCTGAGTGACCGGCGCGAAGTCGCGCAGCGGATCGTACGGCAGCTTCTTGTGCAGACTGGGGTTGATCACGAAGGTGGTCGTGATCAAAAGCAGCGTGTAGCCGTCGGGCGTCGACTTCGAGACGATCTCGGTGCCGACGATCGTGCCGGCGCCGGGCCGATTCTCGACCACGATGGTCTGGCCATACTTCTCGGTGAGCTTCTGGCCGATGCTGCGCGCAAGGACATCAAGCGTTCCCGGCGTGAACGGCACGATCATCCGGATCGGACGCACCGGATACCGGTCGGCCCCCCACGCCGATTGGGTGACCGCGAAGGACATGGCAACCGCCGCGCAAACCTGCAAATGCCACACCGGACTGCTCACCACGCCCCCGCGTAGCCTTCGCGCCGCGGATCGGCGCCGGCGTGCTTCTGGCCGGTCACCGGATGCTGCAGCACCGCGCACACCCCGCCGTTCTGGCCCGGGAACTGCGGCCAGACATCGACGTCGTGTCCCATGCTCTGCAGCGCCTGCACCGTGTCCTTCGCGATCGTATCCTCGACGTTGAGCCGGCTCGGCCAATAGGTGTGCGGCGCGAACGAATTGGGGAAACTGGAGCTCGAGATGCGCGGCACCTCGACCGCCTGCTGCACGTGCATGCCGAACTCGGCGATGTTGAGGAACACCTGCAGCATCGCCTGCGACTGCACGTCGCCGCCCGGCGTGCCAAATGCCATGAACAGTTTGCCGTCGCGAAACGCGAGCGACGGATTGGGCGTGAGGCGCGGCCGCTTGCCCGGTGCGACGATGCTCGGGTGACCGGGCGTCAGCCGTGACTGGCAGCCGCGCGACGAGATCGCGAGGCCAGTCTCCGGGATGATCGGCGTGTCGTACTGCGGATCGCTCAGGGTGCACGAATAGCCGTTGCCCTCGCGATCGATCACGCAGCCATAGATAGTGCCCGGCTGCAGCGCCTTGTCGACGCCCCGCCCGCGTTCCTTCGCGCGTTCGTGCAGCATGTAGGGTGGCGGCGCGCCCTCCGGAAAGCCCGGCTCGGGCAGCGTCGGAAAAGCGCGCTGCATGTTGATGCGCGCGCGCTGCTTCGCGGCATAAGCATCGGACAGCATGCCTTCACGCGGGACTTTGACGAACTTGGGATCGCCCGAATAAGCCTCGCGGTCGGCGAAGGCAAGATTGAGCGCCTGATCGACGAGGTGCAGATAGGCGAGTGAATTGTGTCCTAGCGATTTTAGATTGTGACCTTCCAGTATCTTGAGCGTTTCGAGCAGCACGATGCCCTGGCACCAGACGTCGCAGCTGTGCACTTCATATCCTCGATATGTGACCGCAATGCTGTTTTCGACCGGCACCTCGAATCCGGCGAGGTCGTCCTTCGTCATGAAGCCGTCGTTGCGTTGATGATAACCGGCGATGGCGTGAGCGATCGGCCCGCGATAGAAATGATCATGCACCGCGCGCAGCTTGCGATCGCGATCGCCGCGCGTGCTGCGCTCGGCTTCGATCATCGAGAAAATCGTGCGCGCGAGATCTTCCTGCTTCAGCACGTCGCCGATGCGCGGCGCCTTGCCGCCCGGGACGAAAACTCTCGCATTGTCGGGCCAGCGCATGAAGCTCTCGACCGAGTATTCGATATTCGTCGCCAGCAGCGGATAGACTGCGAAGCCGTCGCGCGCAATCTCCATGGCCGCCGTCGCCGCCTGCTCGAACGAAATCGTGCCGTATCGCCGCAATGCTTCGAGGTGGGTGGCCGGAGCCGCGGGGATGACAGTGCGCAGCAGGCCCTCCGGCACGTGCTGCCCGTTGCCCGCGGCGATGAGCCGATCGATGTCGGTCGCCGCCGGCCAGTAGCCCAGACCCGCGAGGCTGATGACCCTGTCCTCATTTTTCAGATAGATCAGGGTCGGCGCCACGCCCGCGAAGCTCACCATATCGGGCTGCAGGATCGCGAGCGCCATCGCCGCGCACACGCCCGCGTCGACAGCGTTGCCGCCGCCGTCGAGGATGCGCATCGCCGCGGCAGTGCCGAGATAGTGTCCCGTCGCGACCGCGTAGTGATTGCCGGCTACCGTGGGACGGAAGCTCGGCGGCTGCACCGCCATCTTGACTTTGCGTTTCATGTCGTCTCCGATGATTGACGCTCACGTTGCCGGCGACGTCTCGCCGCGGGAGCAGATGGCCTGCGCGCCGGCGCTACGGTGCGTTCCTGTCGATCCATGCCACGCAGTGGTTCCTCGATACGGGTCATTCCGGGCAGGGCACGCAAGCTCGCAGGAATCAGTGATTTTACAAGCGGCCGCTGCGACTGGCTACTCCGCGACCGCGGCTTCCTGCGTTCTGCGCTGTTATCATGACTCGTTCACCCCCAGCGTTCCAGGGAGCGCGCGATGACCGCCCAAGCCCTATCGAAGATCACGAGCCTGCAGCAGCTTGCGGCCCGCATACCCGACGGCAGCTCGATCGCAATCGGCGGCAGTTTTCTGCATCGCGGTCCGTTCGCGCTCGTGCGCGAGCTCGCGCGCAGTCGAAAGCGCGGCCTCGAGATCATCAAGCCCTCCCCGGGATACGACGTCGACCTGCTGTGCCGCGCCGGCGCGGTGGCGAAGATACGCGCCGGCATCGTGGCGATGGAAGGCAATTTCGGGCTGGCGCGCTGGTTCAGGAAAGCGATCGAGGGCAAACAAGCGTATCTCGAGGAACACGCCTGAATGACCTTGGTCGCGGGGCTGCGTGCAGCCTCTTACGGCATCCCCTTCCAGCCGGTGGCGGGCGTGTTCGGCAGCGACCTGCCGCAGATCAATGGCTGGAAGACCGTCAGCGATCCGTATAGCGGCGCGGACGTCTACGTGATTCCGGCGATCCGGCCCGACATCGCTGTGATCCACGTCAACGAAGTCGACGCGCTCGGCAACGCGCGCGTCTACGGCACGCCCTTCTGGGATCATCCGATGACACGCGCGGCGAAGCGCGTGCTGATCACTGCCGAGCGCGTCGTCCCCACCGATGTGCTGCGGCTGCAGCCCGAGCTCACGCTGGTGCCCGGCTTCATGGTCGAAGCGGTTGCGGTGGTTCCCGGCGGCGCGTGGCCGGGCTCGATGCACCCGTTGTACGAGATCGACTATCCGGCAGTGGAGCGGTACATGGAGGACGCGCCCGGCGTGCTCGAAGCTCACCTCGCTGCCGCGCCCGAAGCTTCGGCAAACGCCGATACCGCGATCAACGCATGAAGCAGCAGCGCGGATAATCCTTCATCCTCATCCTTCGCATGTCCGCCTGGTCGCCATTCGCGTATCTCGTGGTCAATCTCGCGCGCCAGATTCGCGCCGGCGAGATCGTGTTCAGCGGGGTCAACTCGACGTTGCCTATGCTGGCCTGCCTGCTCGCCAAGCGCGCCTATGATTTTCACTTCACCTATCTGAATGTCGCCGGCGGCGTGGAGCCGCAGCCCACGAAAATTCCGCACTCCAGCAGCGACCCCGCGATCGTGGCAGGCTCGGCCGCGATCTTCGCGAATATGGACTTCTACGACTTGTGCGCACGCGGCGGCATGGATCTCGCCTATCTCGGCTGCGCGCAGATCGACGGCGCGGGACGCACCAACGTCTCCGTCATCGGCTCGTGGCACGAACCCAGGGTGCGACTGCCCGGGGGTGGCGGCGCGGCGGTAATGCTGCCCACCGCGAAACGAGTCGTCACGTGGCGTACCGAGCACAGCCCGCGCGCACTGGTGGAGAAGCTCGATTTCGTCACTGCCGCAGGCAACCTCGCAGCGCTGGTCACGCCGATTGCCGTGTTTCAGCGCCGGGAGGGCCGCCTCGCGCTCGAATCGTGGCATACGGATTCGAGCCTCGAGAACATCATCACCCGCACCGGCTTCAAATTCGACGCGACGGGCGCCGCACCGACCTGCCCGATGACCGAACGCGAAAGCGCTGCGCTGCGCGAGCTCGATCCCGCCGGCGAGTTCGAGGCTGAGATCAGCGTCTAGCAGCTCGTTGAATGCTTCCGGTCGCGCTGAGCTAACCTGGAATGCACCATACCTTGCGCGCGTGCTCGGCGGTCGCGACGTCGAAGGGCAGGCCATTGGGGTCGCGATACTTGCGCTCGGACTGGGGGCCTCCGCCGATGTTCTTGACCTGTCCGTGGTAGACGCCGCCGCTTTTCTCGACCTGCGCCGCCCCCGCCTCCATCTCGTCCACCAGAAATCCGAAGTGGTGCAACCCCTTGCGGTTTTCGGAGTTGACGTTCTTGTTGGCGTCGATGATCGCCAGGCTGACGACGCCGTCCGACAGCATGACGGCGACGTCCGACTCGCGCACGCGCTTCATGTCGAACGCCTGCTCGTAGAACCGCGCAGTCGCCTGCGGATCGTCGACCGCCATTGCGATATGTCTCAGCTTTGCCATCGGAACCCCCGGCCTGGTTGGATTGAAAAGTAAACCACGAACGTGCCGCTTCAGCCTGCCTTGCGCGAGGACGGCGCGGCCCGCGTGCTCTCGCCGGCGGAGGTGAAAAGCTCGGCCACCGACGTGCAGGTCTCCAACCGCTGCAGCGCGGCGAACAGCGCGCCGGCATTGACATCGCTTCCCGACCACGCCGCGCAGTCCTCGAATTTCTCCCACAGCTGCTGCCCGGTCAGCGGTGCATGCGGATCGCCACCGGCGTGGCGCACCTGTTCGCTCTCGATCACCCGGCCGTCGCGGAGCGTTACGCGAACCGCGTCGTAAGGCGCGTAGCCGGAGGTGCCCGCCTCCTCCACCGGATCGATCTCGATCGTCACGCGCTGCATCAACTGCCGGATGTCCTGGCGTTGCACGAAACTGTCGGTGAGATCGCGCAGGCCGACACGCTGCGCGACGAGCGCGCAGGCCATCGCAAACTCGATGCTGAACTTGGCCTCGGTCGCGGTCGTGGGCGAGTGATTCTTGAGTATTACCGCGTGCGACTTGCTGAACGAGACCGCGATCCCGCTGATGTCCGCAGGATCCACGCGCGACGAGCGCATGAGCCCGAGCATGGCGTCGATCGCACGATGCGCGCGGTAACAAACGGGGTACTGCTTGATCGCCAGACCGTGCTCGAGTATCTGCCACGAGCCTGCAAGCGGGCGCTCGAGGTCGACTTCGCCGGCAGGGGAAATCGCTTTCAGAAAGCCCTGGTCGTGCTCGAGACAGTCGCCAGCGGCGGTGACGCCGGCCTTGGCAAAGCGCGCCGACAGGATGCCGCAGGCGGCGGCCTTGCCGGGATGTGTGGGCTTCACCATCGAGCCGAGATTCGACATCACCCCGCTGCTTTGCGAAGCGGCGATTCCGAGCGCGTGCGCGCTTGCGGCTGCATCCAGCCGATGCAGCACCGCGCACGCGGCCGCCGCGCTGATCGCGCCGAATATACCCGTCGGGTGCCAGCCCTTGCGTTGATAGTTGCCGCGTTCACGGCTGATGAGATCGGCCCACACCTCGTACCCTGCGACATAGGCTTTGATGAGATCGCTGCCAGTCGACGCCAGTACCTGCGCCTCGGCCAGTATCGCGGGAACGAGAACGGCGCTGGGGTGGCTGCCTTTCAGCGCCACATCGTCGTAGTCCAGCGCGTGCGCCGCCGTGCCGTTGATCCACGCGGCGGCGGGCGCAGCAAGCCCTTTGCCGCTGAAGTAAAGCGCGGCGGGTCCGGCAGCGGAATCCATCGCAAGCACGCGCTCGACCGCCACGGTGACCGGCTCGCGCGAGCCGGCGAGCATCACGCCGACGCAATCCGTATACCCCTGCCTGGCGATGTCGACGACCGGCGCGGGAAGCGCCTGGTGCTGCACGCCCGCGACGAAAGCACCGAGCTCCGCTGTCAGCGGTCGCGCCACTCAGGCCACCAACGGCTTTAAATTCTCCCCGGAGAGCCACGGCATCTCCGCGTCGAGCCGCTGCTCGAACTCGCGCATCGCGTCGGCGTAGCGCTCGGTGACACCGATATCGTCGAGTCCCAGCAGCAGCCGCTCCTTGCGCGACGGCTCGATCTCGAACCGATGGGTGCGGCCGTCGGGCCCTTCGACGGTTTGCGCCGGCAGATCGATGGTGATCTGCGCGCCCGGACGTGCGTGCAGCTGGGTGCGCAGGTCACGCACGACGGGCTCGGGCAATACCACGGGCAGCAGCCCGTTCTGGTAGCTGTTGGTCGCATAGAAGGGACCGAAACTCGGCGCGATCACCGCGCGCACGCCGAAGTCGGTCACCGCGTACACCGCGCCTTCCCGGGTCGAACCGCAGCCGAAGTTGACGCCGGTCACGAAAATCGTTGCCTTCCTGTAGGGCTCGCGATTGAGGATGAAATCGGGCTTTTCAGCGCCCGACGTGTCGAAACGGTCGGTGAAAAAAAGAAAGTTGCGGTAACCGACCGTCAGCGGCTTACGCAGAAAGCGCTGCGGAATCAGCATATCGGTGTCGATATCGGGCAGATCGAGCGGCGCTGCGATCCCGGTAATACGCGTGATGGGTTCCATGGCTGCTCCTCTAGACCAGCGTCCTGATATCGGTAAGCCTGCCCGTGATCGCGGCCGCAGCGGCCATCGCCGGACTCAGCAAATGCGTGCGCACGCCGCGCCCCTGCCGGTTGGGAAAATTGCGCGGCGACGTCGATGCGCAGCGCTCGCCCGGCAGGGCGAAATCGCCATTCGATCCTACGCACATCGAGCACGCCGAATCGCGCCATTCGAAGCCGGCTGCGATAAATATGGCCGCCAGGCCATCGGCCTCTGCCCGACGTTTAACCTCGCTCGATCCCGGCGAGATCATCGCGGGCACGACCGCATGCCTGCCTTTGACGACGGCGGCCGCCGCGCACAGATCGTCGTAACGGGCGTTGGTACACGACCCGATGAAGACGCGGTCGACCTCGATCGAAGTGAGGGGCGACCCCGGCGTGAGGCCCATGTATTCGAGCGCGCGTTCGATGTGGAGGCGCTGCTCGCCGGCGGCGGCGTCCCTGGGATCGGGCACGGTGCCGGTAATCGGCAGCGCATCCTCGGGAACGGTACCCCACGTCACCATCGGCGCGATGTCGCCGCCCGCCAGGGCAACCTCCTGGTCGAACACGGCGCCGGCATCGGAGGGAAGCTTTTTCCACATCGCAAGTGCCTGGTCCCACTGCTCGCCGCGCGGCGCGAACTCGCGCCCGCTTATGTGCGTGAACGTGGTTTCGTCAGGCGCGATCAGGCCCGCCCGGGCGCCGGCCTCGATCGACATGTTGCAGATCGTCATGCGCTGTTCCATCGTCATCGCGCGGATGGTCGAGCCCGCGTATTCCAGCACGTGGCCGCTGCCCCCGCTGATGCCGATCTTGGCGATGA
>JBKJZR010000295.1:0-26571 GCA_046715035.1 Burkholderiales bacterium
CCTCGACGCCGCCAACGCGTTAATCGACCATAACCGCAAGCGTCTCGGCAAGAACCTGTGGACTGCGGCGAGCAAAGGCGAGCCGCTGCGCGTCTACGCGGCCGGCACCGACATTGACGAAGCAGAATTCATCGTCGCGGAAGTGAAGTCCCTCCATAACGAAGGTGTGAGACTGTCGGAAATCGCGCTGCTCTATCGCTCCAACGCGCAATCGCGCGTGCTCGAGCACGCGCTGTTCAATGCCGGCATTGCGTACCGCGTTTACGGCGGGCTGCGGTTTTTCGAACGCCAGGAAATCAAGCACGCGCTCGCGTATCTGCGGCTGCTCGCGAGCGGCGAGGACGACAGCGCGCTGTTGCGGGTGATCAATTTCCCGGCGCGCGGGATAGGCGCCCGCTCGCTCGAGCAGCTGCAGGACATGGCGCGCGAGCGCGGCATCAGCTTGTGGGCGGCGGCGAAATCGAGGGCCGAGGCCGGCGCAACAAGGGTCGAAGGAACAACCGGATCCGGGGCCGAGCCCCCATCCCTCATCCCTCAGCATTCAGCATTCAGCATTCAGCATTCAGCATTGGACCTTCCCTCATCCCCCATCCCCCATCCCTCATCCCTCAAGGGCATCCCCGCTTTCGTCGCGTTGGTCGAGTCGATGCGTGCCACCACTGCCAGTCTGGCGCTCCCCGAGATCATCGGACACGTGATCGAGCACAGCGGGCTCAAGCAGCATTATCAGCACGAGCGCGACGGCGCGGACCGGCTGGAAAACCTGGACGAGCTGATCAACGCAGCTGCGGGCTTTGCGGCGGATGAGCAGCAGGACGACGCGACTCTGGCGGCCTTCCTCGCGCATGCGGCGCTCGAGGCTGGAGACAATCAGGCGCAGGCGGGCGCGGACGCGCTACAGCTCATGACTGTGCATTCGGCCAAAGGGCTGGAGTTTCACAGCGTATTCGTCAGCGGGCTCGAAGAGGGTCTGTTCCCGCATGAAAACAACATGTCCGAAGCCGACGGCAGGGAGGAGGAGCGGCGGCTGATGTACGTGGCGCTGACGCGCGCACGGCGCAGGCTATACCTCTCGTTCGCGCAAAGCCGCATGCTGCACGGCCAGACGCGCTACAACATCGCATCGAGCTTTTTTCGCGAGATTCCCGAGGGCCTGCTGAAGCGCATTGCCCCAAGGTCGAAGGTTAAGGTGTGGGAGCCGCGGCGTTACGGTGCTGCAGCGCGCCCCGCAGAGGTGCGGGCCGTCGCGCATGCCTGCGCATTCGAGCAGGCGGACTCGCCCTGGCGTATCGGTCAGAACGTGATTCACCCGAAGTTCGGCGCCGGAGTGATCGTCAACGCCGAAGGCCGGGGCGCGGACGCGCGCGTGCAGGTCAATTTTCGGCACGACGGCACGAAGTGGCTGGCGCTCGAGTACGCAAAACTGAAGTCCGCGTAGTGCGCCGTCGCGGGCTCAGGCCCGACGGATGTCAGGCTTCTCTGACCGGCTGCGGAGGTGGCTCGGGTGCAGGGACGAACAAATCCTTGTAACTCGCATAAATCGACGGTACCAGCAATGGCGCGAGCAGCCATAGTCCCAGGTCGGGCTGGCGGGCGGCCAGACTGACCGGCATCAGCAAGACCATCGGGACGATGACCGCCATGCCGAAGACGAGCAACGGGAGCACGTTCTTGAGGCACGCCCAGAGGCTCAACGCCATCGCAGGAAGTAGCCTCATATCGTCGAAGAAAACCAGCAAGGGGGCAAACCACACCGCCATCATCAGGGGCAGGGATACCGCGATGCCCGCCACCAACGCCATCATCATCCGCGGTGCTGCGGCGCGCATCGCTTCCACCGTCGCCGGCGTGGCCGAGCCCTCGACCATGGTCTTCGAGATTGCGCCTATCGATTCGCCGCCGATGACCGTCATGGCCATCAGCGTCAGCAGTTGCCCGACGAGCGAGATCCCGCCTATCGCGATCAGTGGCGCCGCGTTCTTGAGGAATCCGCTGGCGAGATAACCTACTCGCAACGGCTTGCCCTGCGTGATGGCCTGGGCGCCATGCGCGAGGCCGGCGAGAAAATTCGGCACGAGGAGCACGACCAGCACGCCGAGCAGCGGAACCATCAGCAGCACCCGTGATGCGATGAACAGGATCGCAATCAACAGCAGCCACAGCGGCGGGTTTCTGCGGAAGATCAGCATGCCTTGAGCGATCCAGCGCCAGCCGTGGGACGCATCGACGATTCTCAGAGTGAGCTTCATGTCACGAATGCCTGCCGCAGTGTGGATACGCTGCCCGTATGACGCTCGAGTATCCGCTGAAAATGCCGCGGGTCCTTGGCGTGGGTCAGTTCCCCCTCCCTCGGCAAATGCAAATCATAGAGCCGCGACATCCAGAAACGCAACGCGCCGGCGCGCAGCATCACGGGCCACGCGTCGCGTTCGACATCGGTGAAAGGCCGCGTCGAGTGGTAGGCGCCGAGCAAGGCGGCCGTGCGCCGCGGATCCAGGCTGCCATCAGCGTTCAGGCACCAGTCGTTGGCGGTGATCGCGACGTCATAAAGCAGCACGTCCCTGCATGCGAAATAGAAGTCGATGATGCCTCCGACGCGCTCGCCCTTCCACAATACGTTGTCACGAAACAGATCGGCATGGATGACCCCGCGCGGCAGGTCCTGGTGGCGGTGCCGCGCCTGAAAATGGACTTCCGTTTCCAGCAGTGCGGCTTCCTCGGCACGCAGAAACGGCAGGACCTGCGGCATGGCAGTCTTCCACCACTGGGGGCCCCGGGGATTCGGCATCACCCCGGCGTAGCCATGGCCGGCGAGGTGCATTTCCGCGAGCAGCGCGCCGACCGTCGCGCAGTGCCGGATATCCACCTGTTCGATATCCCTGCCCGGGACACAGGTGACAATGCTCGCCGGCTTGCCGTTCAATACGCCCAGATACTCGTTGTCGAACTTCGCAATCGGCTGCGGACACGGAATACCGTGCCGCGCCAGGTGTGCCATCAGATTCAGGTAAAAGGGCAGTTCGCCAGCGGCGAGCTTCTCGAACAGCGTAAGCACGAACTTCCCGCGGGTGGTGGTCACAAAATAATTGGTGTTCTCGATTCCCGCGGCGATCCCCTGTAAATCGGTGAGCGTGCCGATCGAATAATTCTGGAGCCACGCGGAAAGCTGCTCCGGCGTAACGGTGGTAAAGACGGACATGAACGGGCAAGCGAGCGGTCAGCCCGCCTTTGTCCGCCGTCTGCGTTCTTGTCGTGCAGCAGGCGCCGAATCGGAACGCGGAATGACGGGAGCTACCAGGAGTGTATGACCCACATCGGCACCCGCAAGCCCGAATCCATGCTGTCCTGCCGGGTCATGCGGCCATCGCCCTTTTCGTCGATCAGGAAGTATGGCCTGCCGTGTGAGGGAATGATTTTCAGCATATAAAGCTTGCCACCGACCCGGTACTCTTCGACGGTGTCCGTGCCCCGCTTCAGAATGGTCACCTGTGGTTCGAGGGCAGGATCAAGCTCGAAGCCCGGCGGCGGCGCCGGCGGCTCGGGTATCGGCTGCAAATTGACCGGCCGGTCCGCGGCCGCCAACGGCAGCGCTACGCTTAGCGTCAGCATAGCAAGCAACTTACGCATCATGTTTTTCCTCGCGTCATAGGCCGGTATTATCGGCCTTCGCCGGCAAAATATAAAGCCTAGGCGCTTGTCGGACTTGAGTCCGACAAGCTCCTCAGGCAAAACCGCCCCGGAAAAAATGCCTAAGCGTCGCCAAAAATCCATCGAAATGCTATTGCCGCGTCCGACCGAGACCAGACGTTATTCAGAAAAATGGGAGCGGGTTTGCTTTTAGCAGCCTGTCGGACTCTCGAAGTCCCGACAGGCTGCTAGAGGTTCAGCATGATCTCGCGTTCGGCGTCAGACGCCACGAACCCCCGCTTCTCGTAATAATCGAATATCGCATCGACCACGCCTTTGGGTTCGTTGATGATCTCGATCAGATCGAGATCGGCCGCGGCAATCGTGCCCTCGTCGACCAGCGTGCTGCGGAACCAGTCGAGCATGCCGCGCCAGAACGGTTCGTGAACGAGGATGATCGGCATGCGGCGTATCTTGCCCGTCTGCACCAGGGTGAGCGCCTCCGTCAGCTCGTCGAGCGTGCCGAAGCCGCCGGGCAGCACGACGTATGCCATCGCGAAGCGCACGAAGGTGACCTTGCGCGAAAAAAAATGGCGAAACGAAAGACTGATGTCCTGGTAACTGTTCCCGAACTGCTCGCGCGGCAGCTCGATGTTCAGTCCTATTGCCGGCGACTTGCCGAAATACGCGCCCTTGTTGAATGCTTCCATCATCCCGGGTCCGCCTCCGGAGATTACGCTGAACCCCGCATCGGACAGCTGGCGCGCGATCTGCTCGGCAAGTTTGAAATAGGGATGATCGATCGCCGTGCGTGCGCTGCCGAACATGCTGACGGCGGGCTGGATGTTGCTCAGGCGCTCCGCCGCGTCGACGAATTCTGACATAATGCCGAACATGCGCCAGGACTCCCGCGCCGACCATCCGCGGTCGGACGTCAGGCGCGGCGTTGTCTTGCTGGATTGGCTCATTCTTCTCTCCTCATCGTTCCTTGAATCACGCAGGTAACGCGGCATGACGAAAACGCTGCTGCTCGTCGATGGCTCGTCCTATTTGTACCGCGCGTTTCATGCAATGCCTGACCTGCGCAACCGCAAAGGCGAGCCGACGGGCGCCATCTACGGGGTATTGAATATGCTGCGGCGGCTGCACAAGGACTACGCTGCGAATTATAGCGCTTGCGTATTCGACGCCAAAGGCAAGACGTTTCGAGACGACTGGTATGCGGGTTACAAAGCCAATCGTACGGCAATGCCGGACGATT
Source organism: Burkholderiales bacterium (assembly GCA_046715035.1). Lineage (GTDB taxonomy): Bacteria > Pseudomonadota > Gammaproteobacteria > Burkholderiales > SG8-41 > PALSA-1004. The sequence continues at coordinate 4,889 of JBKJZR010000295.1, forward strand.
TGTCGCTGCAGATCGAACCGCTTTACGACGCGATCCGCGCGATGGGCTGGCCGCTGGTGATCGTCGACGGCGTGGAGGCGGACGACGTGATCGGCACGCTCGCGTGCGATGCGCTCAGGCACGGGATGCGCACGGTCATCTCGACCGGCGACAAGGACATGACGCAGCTCGTCAATGCCCACGTGACACTGGTCAACACGATGTCCAACGAAACGCTGGACGAAGCGGGTGTCGAGAAGAAATTCGGTGTCAGGCCGGAGCGCATCGTCGATTACCTGACATTGATCGGCGATGCGATCGATAACGTCCCGGGCGTCGATAAAGTCGGACCAAAAACCGCGGTAAAGTGGCTCACCCAGTACTCTTCACTCGAATCCATCATCGCCAATGCCGGGGCGATCAGCGGCATGGCCGGCGATAACCTGCGCAAGTCGCTCGACTGGCTTCCGCAGGCGCGGCGCCTGTTGACGATCAAGTGCGATGTCGAGCTGCCGATCAGGCTGGAGGAGCTTGCCCATGCACCTCCCGACGCCGCCCGTCTGGCTGAGCTTTACGAGCGCTTCGAATTCAAAGCGTGGCGGCGCGAGCTGGAGGAACGACGCGCAGCAGCGTCGGCGGCAGAGGATGGCGACCGCAACAACGGCGCGCCCGGCACCGGACCGTCCGCGACCGCGGCGCCCCAGCCCAAAGTTTACCCACGCCACTACGAAACCATACTCGCAGAAACGCAGCTCGCCGAGTGGGTCGCCCGGATCCAGACCGCGCGACTCGTTTCTTTCGCCGCCCAGACGACCCGCTTCGACCCGATGCAGGCGCGGCTGGTCGGCCTCGCCTTTAGCGTGGAGCCGGGAATCGCCGCGTATCTGCCGCTCGCGCACACCTACGCAGGCGCGCCCGCCCAGCTCGATTCCGGCGCCGCACTGGCGCGGCTCAAGCCGTGGCTGGAGGACGCGCAGGCCGCGAAAGTAGGGCACAACCTGAAGTTCGCGATGCACCTCCTGGAGAATCACGGCATACGACTGGCAGGCGTCGCGCACGACACGGTGTTGCAATCCTATGTGCTCGAAAGCCATCGTTCGCACGACCTGGACAACCTCGCCGAACGGCATCTGGGCGTGAAGACCCTCACGTATAACGAGGTGTGCGGCAAAGGCGCGGGGCAGATCTGTTTCGACCAGGTAGCGGTGGAGCGTGCCACTGAGTACGCCGCAGAAGACGCCGATATCACCCTGCGCCTGCATGAAGCCCTGGCCCCGCAGATCGATACCGATGCCAAGCTCGCGATGGTCTACCGCGAGATCGAGATGCCGGTGCTTGCCGTGCTGCAGAAAGTCGAGCGCAACGGCGTGCTGCTCGACGCCGGCATGCTGGACGCCCAGGGCAGTGCGCTCGGCATGAAAATGCTCGACATCGAACGCACAGCCCACGAGATAGCGGGCCAGCCTTTCAACCTGAATTCCCCTAAACAGATCCAGGAGATCCTATTCGAACGGCAGCAGCTGCCCGTCATCAAAAAGACGCCGGGCGGCACGCCGTCGACCGACGAGGATGTGCTGCAGCAGCTCGCGCTCGACTACCCGCTGCCCAAGGTGATCCTGGACTATCGCAGCATTTCGAAGCTCAAGTCGACGTATACCGACAAACTGCCCCGTATGGTCAATCCGGGTACCGGCCGCGTGCACACCAACTACGGGCAGGCGGTAGCGATTACGGGCCGGCTCGCCAGCAATGACCCCAATCTGCAGAATATACCCGTGCGCAATGCCGAGGGCCGGCGCATACGCGAGGCTTTCATCGCGCCCGCGGGCAGCGCGATCGTGTCCGCCGACTACTCGCAGGTCGAACTGCGCATCATGGCGCATATTTCCCAGGATCCGGGTCTATTGCGGGCATTTTCAGAAGGCGAGGACATACACCGCGCCACGGCCGCCGAGATTTTTTCGTTAGCCCGCGACAGCGTCGATAGCGAACAGCGCCGTTACGCCAAAGTCATCAATTTCGGACTGATCTATGGCATGTCGGCCTTCGGCCTCGCGAGCCAGCTCGGTGTCGAGCGCGGCGCGGCGCAGCAGTACATGGAGCGCTACTTCGCGCGCTACCCAGGCGTAGCCCAATACATGCGCACGACACGCGAGATCGCACGCGAGCGCGGCTACGTCGAAACCGTGTTCGGCCGCCGTCTGTGGCTGCCGGAGATACGCAGCGGCAACGGGCCGCGCCGCCAGGGCGCCGAGCGCGCGGCGATCAACGCACCCATGCAGGGCACGGCTGCAGATCTGATCAAGCTCGCGATGATCGCGGTGCAGGGCTGGCTCGATGCCAGCAAGCTTGCCACCCGGCTGATCATGCAAGTCCATGACGAGCTCGTGCTCGAGGTGCCCGAAGCGGAACTGGCGGAGGTCAGGGACCAGCTGCCGGGGCTCATGTCGGGCGTAGCGACGCTCTCGGTGCCGCTGGTGGTCGACGTGGGTGTAGGGCCGAACTGGGAACAGGCCCATTGAAAGCGGCGCGCACCGATCGCGCGCGACGGTAGCGTCGCAGCTTGCGCATACCGGCGGACCACGCCGGCCTATGGAGCTCGACAGGCCTCGAGCGAAACCGAACGGTCACCCGGTTTCGTAATGTTCAATAGGAAACACCGATGCGATATCTGGCGTACGTTCTGTTGCTGGTCGTGGTCCTGGTGCCGCTGGCGCTGGCGGGCGCCGCGTTCCTGGCCTTGTCGGATACCCCGCTCATCAGCCGCGCAGCGGAGCTCACCCCCGCACATATCGAGCGTGCCAAACGCATTGTCGAGAAAAATGATCCGCGCAAGATGAAAGCGGGCGTGCTGCGCACGCTGACGCTGTCTCAGGAAGACATCGATCTCGCGGCAAACTACCTCGCCCATCGCTACGGCAATGGCAGCTCACGCATCGCGCTGCAGCCGGGTGTGGCAGCGGTTACCGCCAGCATCGAGCTGCCGCGCAACCCTGCAGGCCGGTATCTCAACGTAACGGCGGTCCTCCACGAGACGCCGGGTTTGCCCGAGTTCGACCAATTGCAGGTCGGACAGCTGGCGGTGCCGTCCCGACTCGCCGGCTTGCTGCTGGAGCATGCTCTGGCACGTCTCAGCGCGCGCGAGGACTATCGCCTGGTAAGTGACACAGTCAAGACCGTCAGCGTCGCCGACGGCCAGCTGACCATCGTCTATGACTGGCAGGAAAACCTTCCCGACCGCATCAGGGCGGTGGCTCTGCCGCGCGATGACCAGGAACGCCTGAAAATCTACCAGGAGCAGCTCGTTCGCTCTGCCGGGCAATCGGGAAGCGTCACCGTGCCACTGTCCGATCTGATGCGGCCGCTGTTTCAGCTGGCACAGCAGCGTTCGGTCACGAGCGACCCCGCCGCCGAGAACCGTGCCGCGATCGTGGTGCTGGCTTTTCACGTGAACGGCAAGGGGCTCGCGGCGATAGTCCCCGCCGCTCGCGACTGGCCACGCGCGCCGCCACGCCGGATCGCGCTCGCCGGACGCGGCGATTTTGCGCAGCACTTCACCCTCTCGGCCGCGCTTGCGGCCAGTGCGGGAGCGCCGCTCGCCGATGCGATCGGCCTGTACAAAGAAGTCGACGACTCGCGCGCCGGCAGCGGATTCAGCTTTAACGACATTGCTGCCGACCGCGCGGGGACGCGCTTCGGCGAGCTTGCCACCGGCAGCCGTGCATCGGCGATGAAACTGCAGCGGCAGGTAAGCGAGGGGGCCCGCGACGGGGATCTCATTCCCCCGGTCAAGGATCTGCCGGAGTTCATGCCCGAAGCTGAATTCAAGCGACGCTTCGGCGGCATCGGCGCTCCGCCTTACAAGCGCATGATGGACGACATCGAGCGCCGTATCGCAGCACTGCAGATGTATCGCTAAGCGGTGAACGAGGAATCAGTCACGTATGACTGAGCAGCCAGCCTGCGGAAACAGTTGCGCCCGCCTAGCAGCCCCGGGGTATCACGCCATCCAGTTCTTCGAGTAAATCTCGAACACGACGCGTTTTTCGGCGTCGAACGAGAGTCCTTCTCCCGCTTTCAGGTCGGTAGCGGTGTACGAGTGGTGCTCGACTCCGAGATGGTCGACGAGCGTCTGGAATACTTCGTTCAGGCGTGTCTCGAGCGCGAATATCCACGAATACTTCGACAGCTGACGGCGCTCGGTCGCCTCCCTGCCCAACGCCAGCAGCGCGGACTTGTAGCGGTCGACGGCTTTGAGGTCCTGCCCGGCGAACGAAAGCTCGACGGTGACGAGGAAATTGGCTTCGGCGGCGACGTTCGCGGCCTTCCAGACCTCCTTGTCGTCTTCCGTGTAACCGACGTAGAAGCGGGGCATGGGCAGGGCTCGGCGCTGGAGTGCTGACTAGCGCAGGGCGCCGAACACTTTTTTCACGATATCGGCGGTTGCGCCGACTGGATTCGCGCGCAGCGCGCGTTCTTCGTCCGCGATGATGAGAAACAGCCCGTCAAGCGCCTTCCGGGTGACGTACTGCTCGATCGTCGCCTGGTCGTCCCTGACCAGGCCGAACTTGCTGCCCTGCGCGGCGAGCGAGTTGTACTGTTCGGCGAGGCCGACCTTGTCGGTCGCCTGCTTGACGATGGGCAAAAAGCGCTTGCCCAGCGGTTCGGAGGTAGTGCGCCGGAAATATTCGGTCGCTGCGGTGTCGCCGCCCGTCAAAATGCCTTTGGCGTCCTGCAGGGTCATGCGCTTGATCGCGTCGACCAGCAACGGCCTGGCTTCGGTAACAGCGCTTTCGGCCGCCCTGTTCATCGCCACGACGAGATCGTCGGCCTGGCGTTTCATGCCCATCACGCGCATCACCGATTCGACCTTCTGCAGCGATTCCGGCAGCGGAATCTTGACCTTGGCGTTGCCGAAGAAGCCATTCTCCACGCCGAGCTTGGATACCGCAGCCCCCGCGCCTTCCGTCAGGGCCTGCCTGAGTCCTGCCGAGGCGTCGCTATCGGTGAGGCTGGAAAGACTGGCAGCCTGCGCGGAACACGCCAGGGCGAGCACCAGGAAAGCAGCAAGCAAACTGCGCATGGAGTCTCCATTCGTCGATCGGGGAGGCGAGAATACCATGGCCTGACCGTGCTGCCGACACGCTCGTTTCAGGCGACGCCCGCATCGTGGGCCTGCTGATCCGCGTGGTAGCTGGATCGCACCATGGGGCCGCACGCGGCATGCGCGAAACCGAGCGCGTGCGCGTGGCGCTCGAACTGCACAAATCGCGCAGGATCGACGTAACGCAGCACCGGCAGATGATGCGGGCTGGGCTGCAGGTATTGCCCGAGCGTCAGCATGGAAACGTCGTGCGCCCGCAGGTCGCGCATGACTTCGAGAATCTCATCGTCCGTTTCGCCCAGTCCGAGCATGAGGCCCGACTTCGTGGGAACCCTCGGCACCAGGGCCTTGAATTGCTTGAGCAGGGTCAGCGAATTGACATAGTCGGCTCCCGGACGCGCGTGCTTATATAGACGCGGCACGGTCTCGAGGTTGTGATTCAGCACGTCAGGCGGACTGCGTTCGAGAATATCCAGCGCCACGCTCAGCCTGCCGCGAAAGTCCGGCACCAGCACCTCGATGCGAGTGTCGGGTGATTTCAGACGCACCGCGCCGATGCAGTCCGCGAAGTGCTGAGCGCCGCCGTCGCGCAGATCATCGCGATCGACGCTGGTGATGACAACGTAACGCAGCTTGAGGGCGGCAATGGTGCTCGCCAGATTGAGCGGCTCGGCGGGATCGGGCGAATTCGGCCGGCCGTGCGCGACGTCGCAGAAGGGACAGCGCCGGGTGCACAGGTCGCCGAGAATCATGAAGGTCGCGGTGCCCTTGCCGAAGCATTCACCTATATTGGGACACGACGCTTCCTCGCACACCGTATGCAGGTCATGTTCGCGGAGTATCTGTTTGATCTCCTGAAAGCGCTGGGTATTGCCGATCCTGACGCGAATCCAGTCCGGCTTCTTAAGGCGTTCCACGGGCACGATCTTGATGGGAGACCTGCCGAAGGCGCGCGCAGTCTTGGCGGCGCCTTTCTGTTTGGCATCGATCGTCATACGCGGGATTGCCGCCGGTTTCGACACGTCGCACTAGCGTTCATCGCTCTGCCTCCGCTTTATCGCCGTGGATGCCTCCAGCACGCGCAGCAAGTGCCGGGAAAGCCGTGTTGCCAACGCATCCACCGATTCGGTGATGCCGAGCGTTCGCAGCTGGGTTACTGCGAGCCCCGGATAGCCGCACGGATCGATCGCACGAAAAGGTTCGAGATCCATATCGGCATTGAGCGCGAGCCCATGGTAGCAGCACCCCTGCCGTATGCGCAGGCCGAGCGCGGCGATTTTGGCGCCGTCGACGTAAACGCCCGGCGCGTCGACCCGCCCCTCGGCGGTGACGCCGAAATCCGCCAGCAAGTCGATCACCGACCGCTCCATTATTCTCACCACCGGGCGCACGCTCAACGACCGGCGCTTCAGGTCGAGCAGCAGATAGGCCACGATCTGCCCCGGCCCGTGATAGGTCACCTGCCCGCCGCGATCGCTTCTGACTACGGGAATATTGGTGGCAGTACGCGGAAGGTGCTCGCTGCGGCCGGCGACGCCGAGCGTGTATACGGGCGGATGCTGCACCAGCCACAGCTCGTCGGCAGTGCCCGCGTCGCGCGCGGCGGTGAACTCCCGCATTGCGCGCCAGGTCGGCTCGTAGTCCGCGATCCCGAGGCGCTTGATGCGAGGTGAAGAGCGATGAGTAAAGAGCGATGAGCACTGCTCCGCGCCCTCGCGCGTCGCAGTCAATTCTTCCAGCCGATTCGCCGCCTCACTCCTCACGCCTCACTCCTCACTGCTTCTAGAGCACCATCACTACCATCGGGTGATCGCACAGATCGCGATAGAGCGCGTCGAGCTGCTCGCGCGACGCGGCGTTGACGGTACAGGTAATGCTCAGATACTTGCCGTGCTTGCTGGTCTTCATCTCCATCGTCGCGCCATCGAAATTCGGAACGTGACGGTTGACGACCTCCAGCACCGCCTGCGCGAATCCGGCGCGCGTGTGCCCCATGACCTTGATGGGAAACTCGCACGGGTATTCGATCAGCGAAGGTTCCAACATGTCCTTCAAGCGGCGCGTCGCATCACCGTTTGCTTGAACTGCTGATACAGGCCGTGCATGCGGCGAAAAACCGCACCCGGCTTGCCGTCGCCGACCGGTCGACCGTCCAGGGAGGTGACCGCGAGCACCTCCTTCGTCGAGGAAGTGACCCAGATCTCCTGCGCGCTCTTCACCTCCTGCTCATGAACTTCGCGCACAGCATGCGCTATCGCGTTGGCCGCCGCGATCTCCAGCACGACGTCATAGGTGATGCCGGGCAGGATCAGGTGGTTCTTGGGAGGCGCGAGCACCACACCGTCGCGGACGACGAAAATATTGCTTGCCGACGCCTCGGTCAGATAGCCGTCGCGAAACATCACCACTTCCAGCGCGTCCGCGTCGACCGCCAGCTGCTTGGCCAGGCAATTGCCCAGCAGCGCCACGGACTTGATGTCGCATTTGAGCCAGCGGAAATCACTCAGCGTGATGCAGGCGACGCCGCCTTCGATCTGCTCGCGCGTCGGACTTTTCATCACATTGCTCATCATGAACACCGTTGGTTTCACGACCAGTGGAAACTCGTGTGCGCGCTTGGCCGTGCCCCGCGTCACCTGGAAGTAGACGGCTTGATCGTCGCCGCTATTGCGCGCGATAACTTCGTAGATGAGCCGCGTCCATTCTTCATCGCGCAGCGGATTCTTCAGGCGGATCCCGTCCAGGCTGCGCTGCAGCCGCCGCAGATGCTCGACGAGACGGAAAGGATGACGCGAATAGACCGGCACGACTTCATAAACGCCGTCGCCGAAAATGAAGCCGCGGTCCAGCACCGGGATGCGTGCCTCCTCGATCGGCATGAATTCGCCATTGAGATAAACGATATCGGCTGTCATCGAAGTTCCTTATTTGAACAGTAAGCGGATCGTATCCCACCCGCGCCCGAATATGCCGGCGAGCGGGATGGCCTCGAGTGCAACCATCGGAAACTCGGCATACGGTTTGCCATCGAGAGTCAGTTTCATCGTGCCGATCTTCTGCCCGGCGCCGATCGGCGCCAGCAGCGGCTGCTGACTCTCGAGATTGGCTTTCAGTCTCGCGGCCTGCCCCTTGGGAAGGCTGACATAGAGATCTTCGAGAAATCCCGCCTTGACGTGACTGTCGCTGCCCTTCCAGACCTGCAGCGTCGTAACGGCCTGACTCTTCTCGTAGAGTTTCACGCTATCATAAAACTGAAAACCGTAGTTGAGCAGCTTCTGGCTTTCTGCAGCGCGCGCGGTTTCGGAAGCGGCGCCCAACACGACGGAAATCAGGCGCCGCTCGCCCCGGCGCGCGGAAGTGATCAGGCAGTATCCGGCATTTTCCGTATAGCCTGTCTTCATGCCGTCGACCGACGGATCGGACCATAACAGGCGGTTGCGATTGGGCTGGGTGATATTGTTGTAGCGGAATTCCTTGATCGAATACAGCGGATGGTATTCCGGGAAATCGCGGATGATCGCCGCGGCCAGCAGGGAAAGATCGTGCGCGGTGGAATAGTGCTGCGGGTGCGGCAAGCCCGTCGCGTTCTTGAATTGGGTGTTCTTCATCCCCAACCGCTGAGCTTCGCGGCTCATCATCTGCGCGAATGCTTCCTCGCTGCCGCCGATCAGCTCGGCCAGCGCGACGCAGGCGTCATTGCCCGACTGTATGATCATGCCGCGCAGCAGTTCCTCTACGGTGACAGCCTTGCGCGGCTCGATGAACATCCGCGAGCCTTCGGCTTTCCAGGCACGCTCCGAAACGGGTACCGTTTGGGTCGGCTGTATCAATTTCTGCTTGAGCGCAGAGAAGCTCAGGTAGGCCGTCATCAGCTTGGTAAGGGACGCCGGCTCAACGCGTTCGTGCGGGTTCTTGGCGGCGAGCGCATGCTGACTGTGATAGTCGAGGAGCAAATACGACTTGGCGGCTACCGACAGCGCGGGAGGCGCCAGAGGAGGGACGGACTGTGCGCAACAGGACGAGGCGATCGCCAGTAGAAACAGCAGCGAGTATGCACGCATAGCAGGAAAATTCTAATTATATCAAAGCGGAGTGCGATACCGCGCGGCGTTGCAACACTGCGCGGAACTTGCAACAATGGCCGCCTTCAGTCGACTGCGGTACTGCCGGGAAGTTTCAATTGCATAAAGACAAACGAAGCGCGCGCATGCGCGTCGCGGCGGCTGCCTGGGCAATCGCATGGAGTGCGGGCGCGCCTGCCAATGATGCGCTCACCGTTGCTGACCCATGGGTGAGAGCCACTGTCGCGGGCCAGAGCGTGGCCGGAGCGTACATGCGACTCACAGCGCGTGCGCCATTCGCCCTGATTGGGGCGGCAAGCCCGCTCGCGGCCAAGGCTGAACTCCACACGATGTCGGTAGCGGGCGGTGTCATGCGGATGCGGCCGCTGGAACGCGTCGAGCTTCCGGCGGGGAAGACCGTGCACCTCGAGCCCGGCGGCCAGCACGTGATGCTGATCGGCGTCCAGCGTCAGCTCAAACCCGGCGAGCGTGTGCCCGTTATGCTGACAATGCAGGATGCGAAGGGTGGGAGAATCGTGGTCCAGGTCGACGCGGAAGTCAGGTCGGCAGGCAACTCCACGCATCAGGGCCGCCACTGATCGGCCCGGGTCCATGGGTGCTTTCAGAGCGTTTCGTCGCGGTCCCGGTAACGTCTTACGGCACGGCGGATGAACGCGATCTGCCTGAGGAAATTGCTGCAGCCATCGCACAGAATCAGGTGCAAACGCAGCCTGAACCGCTCGAAAGGCGCAAGCGCACGCTCCTGAGCTTGCGACAGCAGCACGCTGGCGTCCTTGCACGATAACCTGAGCCCTTTCATCCTCACGCCTGTTTTCCGAACCACCTGATTTCGAGGCATTCCCGCAGGCTCAGACGCGCGCGGTGCAGCATTACCCAGAGGTTGGTCTGCGTGATCGACAGTTCCTTACAGATCTCCTCGGTTGAAAGCTCCATGACCTCGCGCATCATGAATACCCGCGCCATGCGTGCGGGCATCAGTTGCGAGCACATTTCGAATGCGGCCCAGAACCTTTTGTCCTCGAGTGACTTCTCGGGATTGCCCCAGCGCGACGGAAAGTTGCGCCAGTGTCCGTCCTCGCTGAACAGCGCATCGGCCGCATCCGCTTCCGATTCGTCGCGGCCGGTGGTCAGCGGCTGTTCGCGGGATTTGCGCCGCAGCACGTCGACGATTTTGTGCTTGAGAATGCCGGTGAGCCATGTTTTGAGCGAGGACTGGCCGGAGTAGCGGGCGCGGCCTTCGAGCGCCGCAAGCAGGGTTTCCTGCACGACGTCCTCGGCCAGGTCCGCATCGCGCAGCTGCAGCATCGCGTAGCGCAACAGATAACTGCGATGCTGCTGCAGGTCCTCGCTGCCGCCAGCGCTCATGGCTCGAAATTGCCTGTAAATACCCCAATCTACGGGGTTTTTCAGCTTGCTTCAAGCGCTTACGAAAGAGGCCTTGAAATGGCCGCGGGCGTCCCTATATCGGTAGCGTGGGCGTAGGCCCTCATCAATTACGAAAGGAGACTGACATGGCAAACATGGCCCGTTTTAATCCCGTCGACACCGCACTGGATGAGCTGATGCGCGGGTTCTTCGTGCGGCCGATGAATTACGAACCCACGACCAACCCCGCGCAAGTGCGCGTGGACGTGTCCGAGAACGAGAACGCTTACGTCGTGCGGGCCGAGATCCCGGGCGTCAAGAAAGAAGACATCAACGTTGGCATCGACGGCAACCAGGTCGAGATCAGCGCTGAAGTGAAAAACGAGAAGGAAGTGAAGGACGGCGAAAAAGTCCTGCGTTCCGAGCGTTACTACGGCAAGGTGTACCGGGCATTTGCGCTGGCGCAGGATATCGACGAGACAGCGACGCAGGCCAAGTATGCCGACGGCATACTGGAGCTGATGCTGCCGAAAAAAGCGACGGCATCGGCCAAGCGGATCAGCATCCAGTAAGCAGAACTCCGCCGCTGCACACGGCGTTCGAGGAGCAAACGTAGCACGATTGACAGGCGGCGGGCGAGCAGCCCGCCGCTTATTTTTCAGCGCCTCTACGTGTAGAATGGCGCGTCCCCATCCGCTGTCGAAGCCTCATGGCACTCACCGGCACCACCGCCGAGCTCAAAGCGAAAGTTCTGGCGGAAGCGCTGCCGTATATCCAGCGCTTTCACGGCAGGACCATCGTCATCAAGTACGGCGGCAACGCGATGACGGATGAGAAGCTCAAGCACAGCTTCGCCAGCGACGTCGTGCTGCTCAAGCTCGTCGGGATCAATCCCGTCATCGTCCACGGCGGCGGGCCGCAGATCGACGACCAGCTCAAGAAAGTCGGCAAGAAGGGAGAGTTCATCCAGGGCATGCGGGTGACCGACGCCGAGACGATGGACGTCGTGGAAATGGTGCTGGGCGGTCAGGTCAATACCGACATCGTGAATCTCATCAACCAGCACGGTGGACGCGCGGTCGGGCTTTCGGGCACCGACGGTCCGCTGATACGCGCGCGCAAAATGATGATGCGCGGGAAGGGCAGCGACGAGCTGATCGATATCGGCCAGGTCGGCGAAGTCGAATCGATCGACCCTGAGATCGTGCAGCTGCTGTCCGCGCAGAACTTTGTTCCGGTGATTGCCCCTGTCGGCGTCGGCAAGGACGGCGAATCGTACAACATCAATGCCGACCTCGTTGCAGGCAAGCTCGCCGAAATCCTCAAGGCGGAGAAGCTGGTCGTGCTCACCAATACCCCCGGGGTACTCGACAAGAACGGCAATCTGCTCACCGGGCTGACCGCAAAGCAAATCGACGAGTTGTTCGCGGACGGCACGATTTCAGGCGGCATGCTGCCCAAAATCGGCTCGGCGCTGGAAGCGGTGAAGAACGGCGTCAATTCTTGCCATATCATCGATGGGCGCGTCGAGCACGCGGTGCTCCTGGAAATCCTCACGAGTGAAGGCGTGGGCACGCTGATCAAGCGTCGTTAATCCCGCGCTGCGGCCAAGAGGCGGGCTTGAAGCTGAACGGGGTGTGGATCTCCGATCGGCTGCCCGGCCGCAAGCTGGTGTTTTCCAATTCGCCGGCGCATTATTCGCTAGCGGTGCTGAACGCACTCGGGTCTCCAGTTGCCGCGCCTCGCGTGGCGGCTCAATTGATACCGCAGCTCGAGCGAGGTCGTCATGGCAAGACGGGGAGACCGCAAGTTGCAGATCCTGCAGACGCTGGCGCAGATGCTCGAGGCGCCGGCTGCGGAAAAGATCACGACGGCCGCGCTTGCTGCCCGTCTCGATGTTTCGGAAGCTGCGCTCTACCGGCACTTCGCCAGCAAGGCGCAGATGTTCGAAGGACTGATCGAGTTCATCGAAGAGACGCTGTTCGGACTGATCAACAAGATCATCAACGAAGAGAAAAGCGGGCTCAAGCAGCTCGAGGGGATTGCGGCGCTGCTGCTGGGTTTTGCGCAGAAAAACCGCGGCATGACGCGGGTGCTGATCGGGGACGCGCTGGTTCACGAGAACGAGCGCCTGCAGGCGCGCATCAATCAGCTGCACGATCGGGTCGAGGCGACGCTCAAGCAGGCGTTGCGGTTCGCGGCCACCCAGAACGAGCTGCCGGATACGTCGGATCCCGCTGCCCGCGCCAACCTCATCATGAGTTATGTGACGGGCCGCTGGCATCAATTCGCCAAGAGCGGATTCAAGCGCGACCCATTGCAGCACTGGAACCAGCAATGGCCAACGCTGCTGGCGCTATGAACCGCTGGCCAGGGCGTCCGTATTCTCCGGCTTTTCAGGACAGGGAGGCTGCATGAATCTCACCACCGAACAGCTCGCCGAGATACTGATCGGCGTCGCGCGCACGCAGCAGGCTTTGATCGACGCGATCGAGAGTTCGAAAGCGGGTTTCAAAGGGACTTATCTGGCCCCGGCCCTCGATAGTGTGGCGAGAATCCGCTCGGGCCGCCCATTATCACTGCAGGACTATCCGGCGCGGGTGCTGCTGCAGTGTCAGGGCCGCGCGGGTCCCAATATCGCGCAGATCGTCCGCGACCTCGACGAAATGCTGTCGGGCAGGACTACCACCCCGTCGACGATTTCGCCCGCCGCCGCGCGCGCTGCCGCAGCGGCTTCGGCGCCCACGGTGCCGTCCATCCCATCGTCCATAGCCGCGGACGCGGACGATCTCGATATGACGAAGTAGCCGGCACGTTCAAGGTTTGATCAGCGCGTAGAGGTAGCCCGGGATTGCGCGCCCGGGATCGCCGCGCAGGTCCTGCAGAACAGCCGCCGCCTCGATCAGCCGGCAGTGCGCGGCCAGGTGCCTTATGTAGGCGAGCGACTGCGCGTAGCGTCCGCTGGGCAGCAACACGAAATTCTGCTCTTGCGGCGATCGCTCTATGGTAAACGCGAAGACGGCGCCCGGCGCGGCTACCCGCGCCACTTCCTTGAATATCTCATCGAGCTCGCCGATATAGATGAACACGTCGGCCGCCACGATCGCATCGAAGCTTGCCGCGGGTGCGGCGTGCAGATAGTCGGCGATGTCGCGCTCGAGCAGCTCGTCATAAATGCCGCGGGCACTTGCTTTGGCGAGCATCGCCGGTGACAGGTCGACGCCTGTCAGACGCGTGCTGCGATGCCGCAAGTGAACGCCGCACAAGCCGGTTCCGCAGCCAAGGTCCAGGATGCGCAGCTGGCGGTTGCCGCAATGTTCGCCTACGCACCGAGCGATCGCCTGCGGTATCCGATAGCCGAGTTCGGTGACCAGACGCTGATCGAAATGCTCGGCAAAATTATCGAAAACCGTGCGCGAGTATGCGCCCGGCGCGCGCGGGGTATTGACACCTGCGGCCGCATTGAGCAGATGACCGAAGGTTTCCGGATCGACTCCGTTGTTGCGCGCTCGCCGGTAAGTCTCTGCCGCGCCGGCCAAGTCGCCCAGCGCTTCCAGCAGCCTGCCGAGATTGAGGTAGGGCTGACTGAACGCCGGCGCGAGTTCGACCGCCTTGCGGTAGCTCGCCACTGCGCCGCTCAGATCACCTTGCAGCTGCAGCGCAGCGCCAAGGTTGTTATGCGCTTCGGCATAGGCCGGCGCGATCGACACCGCGCGCTGGTAGCTGGCGACGGCGGCGTCGAGGTGGCCCTGGTCGCGCAACGCGAGACCCAGGTGGTTATGCGCTGCCGCGTGACCGGGTGAGAACACCAGCACTCGCGCGAAAGCTGCGGCCGCGGCGGCGTGCCTGCCGTCCCCGCTGAAGGCCAGGCCCTGCTCGAACAGGGAATGCGCGGCAGTTGTGCCAGCATCACGGCCGAGCATGCGGTGCAGCAGCTGGCGAAACGGCGCGCTGAACAACGGTCAGCTTTCCGCGCGTCCTGAACACACGGCGCACGCCGGGTCGCGGGCGAGCCGCACCGCGCGCCAATCCATCGTCAACGCGTCCAGCAACAACAAGCGGCCGCTAAGGCTGACGCCGAGGCCGGCGAGCAGCTTGAGCGCTTCGGCGGCCTGCATCGAGCCGATGATGCCCGTCAGCGGCGCGAACACGCCCATCACCGCACAGCGCATGTCTGGATCATCGCCGACATCCGGAAACAGGCAGTGATAGCAGGGGGACGCGGCGTCGCGCAGATCGAATACCGCAATCTGCCCGTCGAAGCGCACGCCCGCCCCCGATACCAGGGGTTTGCCTGCCGCGACGCACGCGCGGTTCACCTCATGACGGGTGGCGAAGTTATCGCTGCAATCGAGCACGACGTCGGCCAGCCGCACCAGCTCATTCAGGCGGGCACCGGCGACACGCTCCCTGAATGCATTGACTTTGACTTCGGGATTGATCGACGCCAGCGTGTTCCTCGCCGACTCGGCTTTGGGCAGCCCGATCGCGTCGCCGCGATGCACGATCTGGCGCTGCAGATTGGTGAGGTCCACCGCGTCGGGATCGCAGATCGTCAATGCACCCAGCCCAGCCGCGGCGAGATAGAGCGCTGCGGGAGAGCCGAGACCGCCGGCGCCGATGATGAGCGCATGCGCCGCGCGAAACTTTTCCTGGCCCTCGATCCCCAGCTGAGGCAGGAGAATATGACGGCTGTAGCGGAGCAGCTGTTCATCGTTCATCGTGGATGCCCGCCCGGTTGAAGTCGCATGCGAAACGGCATGCGGCGATGCACGCGCTCCGCAGCCGCGAATTGCGATGCAAGCTTAAAGGTGCCAGCGGGTGCTGTAAAACAAAACGCCCGGCCAGGCCGGGCGTTGCAGGGGCGGCGCGTTGCGGCGTAGCTTACTTTGCGCCTGCCCTGGTTTTCAGGAATGTGACCGCCTGCGACAACTCGTAATCGTTCTTGGCCACGACCTCACCCGGCTCAGGCTTGGTCGTTTTTTCGTCCACATCCTTCGGTCGCGGCTCGGGCGTGAAATTGAAAGCATTGGAGCCCGAATCCGCAGCGGCCTTGTTGGCACGATCCTTCTCGTCGCGGTCGTTGGTCAGATGCTTGGTCAGATCCGCCTCGCGCACGCGCAGGTTGGTTTCGGTGCGGCCGGTCGAGCCATCGTCGAGCGCAATATCGGGAACGATGCCTTTGGCCTGGATCGAGCGGCCATTAGGCGTGTAATACCGGGCGGTGGTCAGCTTGATCGCCGTGCTGTTACCGAGGGGCAGAATGGTCTGCACCGAGCCCTTGCCGAAAGTCGGTGTGCCCATGATGACGGCGCGTTTATGATCCTGCAACGCGCCGGCGACGATCTCCGAAGCCGACGCTGATCCGCTGTTGACCAGCACCACCATCGGCACGTTCTTCGTTTCCGGCGGGAGCTTGGCCAGATAATCCTCCCGGAGCCTGCCGCCGCCCCGCAGATAATTTTCGGGGCTCGCGGTGAGGCGCATCTTCGCGTCCTCGGTGCGGCCGTCTGTGTAAACCACCAGCGCCTTCTGCGGCAGGAAAGCCGCCGAAACAGCGACCGCCCCGTTCAGCAGCCCGCCCGGATCGTTGCGCAGGTCGAGCACCATGCCACGCATGGGCCCCTGATTTTGCTTGAATACAGTGTCGATGGCTTTCGCCAGCGTTTCACCGGTGTGTTCCTGGAACTGGCTTACGCGGAAATACGCATAGCCCGGCTCGAGCAGCTTGTACTTGACGCTCTGGATCTTGATCACCGCGCGCGTGAGCGTGACTACGATGGGTTTGGGCTCACCTTTACGCACGATGGTCAGCACGATCTGCGTGTTGGGCTTGCCACGCATGCGCTTGACGGCGTCATTGAGCGTCATGCCCTTGACGGCAGTCTCATCGAGCTTGACGATCAGGTCGCCCGGTTTGATGCCGGCGCGGAATGCCGGGGAATCGTCTATAGGCGACACTACTTTAACGAGGCCGTCTTCCATGCCGACCTCGATACCGAGGCCGCCGAATTCGCCCTGCGTGCCGACCTGCAGCTCGCGAAACGCGTCAGCATCGAGGTATGACGAATGCGGATCGAGGCCGGCAAGCATGCCGGTGATGGCTTCCGTGATGAGTTTCTTGTCGGGAACGGGCTCTACATAATCGCTCTTGATGCGGCCGAAAACTTCGGTGAACGCGCGTAGTTCCTCAACCGGCAGGGGCGCGAGCGCTTCCCGCTGCGCCTCCGCCGAGAAGTTCAGCGAAAGCAGAACGCCCAGGCAAACGCCCAAGGCGATTAACGTCAGCTGCTGCAGTTTGATGCGCATTGCGACTCCTGTGACTACGCGAGTAATGGATCGATCGAAACTTCGCAAGAACTGGGCCAGCAGCAAGGCCAGCCTGGCGTCTGATGGCGCCTTCTACCGCAGATTGACCCAGCCCAGCGGATCAAATGCCCTGCCCTGGTGCCTGATCTCGAAGTATAAACCGGAATCACGATTGCCGCCGCTGTTGCCCACCGATGCAATCGCCTCGCCGCCCCGAATCGCGGCACCGACCTGTTTGTACAGGGATTCGTTATTGCCGTAGAGGCTCATATAGCCCCCGCCGTGGTCAACGATCAGCAGGTTGCCGAAGCCGCGCAACCAATCCGCGAAAACGACCCGGCCCGCGGCGATGGCCTTGACCTCATGGCCGGCAGGGGCCGCGATGAACAACCCCTTCCACGACGGGCCGCTGTCTTCTCTTGGGACGCCAAAGCGGTTACGGAGTTCCCCGCGCACCGGCAAATTGAGCCGACCCTTCAACTGCGCAAAAGGGCTCCCCTCGCCGCCCGGTTCAGGAACGCGCTCGTTGCGCAGGGTGCCCGGCTTGGCGCGCGCCAGCATCCGCGTTAGCTGGTCGACGAGGCGCGCGAGGCGGTTTTCATCGCGTCTGAGGGTCGAGATTTCGCGCCGCTGCCGGTCTATCTGGCGTGATACTTTGACGAGCACTTCGCTGCGTGTGTGCTTTTCGTGCTCGAGCCGCTGGCGCTGCGTTTGCTGCTGTAAGTGAAGTGCGGCCAGCTCGGCGCTCTGGCGCTGGCCTTCATCGGTGAGCTCGCGCAGTCTGCCAAGGTTAGCGCGGAGGCCGCGGATCAGTTCGGCCCGGGCGCGCGACAGATGGGAAAGATAGTGCAGCTGCCGCGCCACCTGGTTGGGATCCTCGCGATTGAGGAGGAGTTTGATCGCATCCGGCTGCGCCCCTAGGTATTGGTGATAGAGCAGCCGCGCGAGGCGGGCCTGCTGGGCGCCGATCTCGCCGGAGGTGCGCGAGCTGCGGCTACGCAATTCCGCGACGCGCGCGTCGAGCGCGCGCTGCTGCTCGTCCAGGCCGCGCAGCGTGCGATTCGTTTCCGATATCGCCCGCTCGGATTCGCGCAGTGCGTCGACCGCTTCGGTCTTGGTTTCTTCTGCTTCGGCAAGGCGTGTCTGCAGCGCTTCGATGCGTTCGCGAAGTTCGCCCAGTTCGCGCTTCTGTGCAGCAGTCGTGGGTGCGCCCGCCGCCAGCGCGCCGGAGCCCAGCACCGGCAGCGCCGCAAGCATCGCCACCACTACGCCCCTACGCAAAATCGACCAATGATTTACCGGTCATTTCAGGCGGTTGCGGCAGGCCCATCATGGCGAGCAGCGTGGGCGCCACGTCCTGCAGCGCGCCGCCGCGGGCGACACGCGCCCTGCTGCGGCCGATGTAGAGCAGCGGGACGACGTTAAGCGTATGCGCGGTGTGCGCCTGGTGCGCCACCGCGTCATGCATCAGCTCGGCATTGCCGTGGTCGGCGGTGATCAGCACTTCCCCGCCGTTGTCGCGCATCGCCTTGATCACCCGGCCCAGGCATTCGTCGAGGACCTCGATCGCGCGCGTTGCTGCGGCGAGATTTCCCGTATGTCCGACCATGTCCCCGTTGGCGTAGTTGCAAACGATCGCATCGAACCGGCGGCTGGTGATCGCCTCGACCAGACGGTCAGTCACCTCGAACGCGCTCATCTCGGGCTTGAGGTCATACGTGGCCACTTTCGGCGAAGGCACGAGCACCCGTTGCTCGCCCGGGTACGGCGTTTCGATGCCGCCATTGAAAAAATACGTGACGTGAGCGTATTTTTCGGTCTCGGCGATGCGCAGCTGTTTGAGTCCCAGGGCAGCGATGTATTCCCCGAACCCGTTGGTGATCTCCTGCGGCGGATAGGCTGCGGGCAGCTTGAACTCCTCGCCGTAGCGCGTCAGCGTGCAGAAATAGCCGAGCCGGGGTAAGTAAGCGCGCTGAAAACCGGCGAACCGATCATCGGTCAGCGCGCGCGTCATCTGCCGGGCGCGGTCGGCGCGAAAATTCATGAACACCACTGCATCGCCGTCGCGCATTTGCGTGGGTTTCCCTCCCGCAGGGACGATCGCAGTGGCGGCGACAAACTCGTCGGTTTCGCCGCGATCGTAGGCGAGGTTGAGCGCACTCAACGCATCGGGTGCCTGGTAGGCGGCCGTGCCCTGCGTAATCAGATCGTAGGCAGGCTGCACGCGCTCCCAGCGCTGGTCGCGATCCATCGCGTAGTAGCGCCCGACGATCGAGGCGACGTGCGCGTGGCCTGCGCGCGAACAGACCGCGGATAACCCTTCAAGCGACGCTGCCGCGCTCTTCGGCGGAGTATCACGCCCGTCTAGAAATGCGTGCACGCAGACTTGTCCGACCCCTGCCCTGCGCGCCAGTTCAACCATTGCACCGATCTGCTTTTGGTGGCTGTGCACGCCCCCCGGCGAAAGCAAGCCGAGGATATGCAGCGCAGCATTGTTGCCGCGCGCAACCCCGGCGGCTGCGGTGAGCACCGGGTTGGTGAAGAACTCGCCGCCCGCGATGGCAGCTTCGATACGCGTGTAGTCCTGGTAGACGACCCGTCCGGAGCCGATGTTGAGATGCCCGACCTCGGAGTTGCCCATCTGCGCGGGCGGCAAGCCAACCCACTGTTCCGATGCATCAATCGTGGTATGCGGACAGGTCTCCCAGAAAAAGTTCCAGTGTGGTTTGCGCGCTTGGCAGATGGCGTTGTCCTCGCACTCTTCGCGGTATCCGAAGCCGTCGAGGATGATCAGCAAAACCGGCGTTACCGTCATGATTCTAAATGCTTTCTTTAGCTGATTAAATACTGTATCATTTTATTCTATTTTGGTGATGCACGCCTCGATCGAACGCCCGCCGCAGCCTTACATGACCGAGCCGACCGCTGTGCGCGTTCTGATCGATCAGCAGGAGCACATCGAGCTCGCTGCACGCGCGATGAAAGCGATGGCGCATCCATTGCGCCTGAAAATCCTGTGCGTGCTCGGCGATCGGGAAGTAAGCGTGCAGGACATCGTCGAAAGCGTCGGCAGCTCGCAGAGCAACATCTCCCAGCACTTGGCGATCCTGCGCGAAAAAGGCGTGTTGCGCGCGCGCAAGGACGCCAATCGTGTCTATTACCGCGTCGGCGATGCGCGCACGTTGTCGCTGCTGGGCATGATGCGCGAGGTCTTTTGCGGCGTCGACGACTGAGGTGAAGCGGGCGCGGCGATTTTTTGCCTGCCGCCGACGCTGTTGCTAGAATCCGCCGCTTTGACGCGCGTCGGGCACAACCGGGCCAACGATCTTGGATCCATCGTTTTTCGTATTTCTGCAGAAAAGTCCGTGGCACATGGTGCTGCTGGGCACCGCGCTCGTCACCGGCGGCATGCTGATATGGCCGCTCTTCAGCCGCTTGCACACGGGCGGCGTGCCGCAGGTCGGCGCCTTCGAGGCCGTGCAGCTGATCAACCGCCGCGACGCGCTGGTGCTGGACGTGCGAGACAAGGCCGACTTTGCGACGGGGCACATCCCCAACGCGCGCAATATCCCGCTGGCGGAACTGGGCAATCGCATCCACGAACTGCAGAAACTCAAGGCGCGCCCGATCGTCGTACATTGCCAGGCGGGAACGCGTGCCGCGAGCATCTGCAACCTGCTCAAGAAAAATGGCTTCGAGGCGTTCGCCTTGCGCGGCGGCCTCAACGGCTGGGTGCAGGCGAGCATGCCGGTCGTGAAGTGATGGCTGAAATACTGATGTACTGTACGCGCTCGTGCCCTTACTGCGAGATGGCAGAGCGCCTGCTCAAGGCAAAAGGCATTACCGCTATCGAGAAAGTGCGCGTCGACATCGAGCCGGCGAGGCGCCGCGAGATGATGACGCGCACCGGCCGGCGCACCGTGCCGCAGATCTACATTGGCGAAACCCACGTCGGTGGCTACGATGAGCTTGCCGCGCTCGATCACGCGGGCAAGCTTGATCCCATGCTGCGTGGCTGATCGACGCAACTTTTCCGGAACCCCTCATGAGTGAAGTGCCGCAGCCTACCCTGGCCATCGAAAAGATCTACCTCCGCGATCTGTCGGTGGAAGTCCCGAACGCGCCGGAAGCTTTTCTCGAGCGCGAAGCGCCCAACGTCGAAGTGAATATCCGCAGCAGCGCCCGAGCGGTCCAGGACAGCATGTTCGAGGTGGTGCTGACGGTGACCATATCGGCGAAAGTCGGCGAAAAGACCATGTTTCTTGTCGAGGCTGCGCAGGCGGGCGTGTTCCAGATCCGCAATGTGCCGCAACAGGACCTTGGGCCCGTGCTCGGCATTGCCTGCCCGAACACGCTGTTCCCGTATGTCCGCGAAACGATCTCGACGGTGGTTTCGCGCGCGGGCTTTCCGCCCGTCGTGCTCGCGCCGATGAACTTCGAATCGATCTACCAGCAGCAGATGCAGCAGGCGCAGCAGCAGACACCGAAACCCGCTCCCCACTAGTGCTGAGAATCAGAAGTTTCGAAACATGAAGAGCCGCCACGGCAGGTGCGACGGAAAGTTGAAGCTCCTCCCCCTTGAAGGGGAGGGGATGTTGCGAATACTCCGTGTCAGGACACTTGGCAGCCGGTCGGACTTCGATGACTTTTTTGACGACACTTGCGCATTTTTCCGGGGCGGTTTTGCCTAAGGAGCTTGTCGGATTCAAGTCCGACAAGCTCCTAGCCTGCATGAAGCCGCGTGTCGTCCACGGATGGATTGCTGTGCTCTCCCTGGCGGTGTCGGCTGACGCCTCGACGGCGGAATTCCGGTCGGTAGCCGAAACTGCCGCGGTGCTCTATGA
>JBKJZR010000296.1:0-5276 GCA_046715035.1 Burkholderiales bacterium
CCACCAGGGAGAGAGAAGCACGACGCTCACTCTCGCTCCGGTTTGTACACTTCCCGAGGGGCGAAGGAAGCACGACGCTCCCTTCTCCCCCCGGGAGAAGGGCAGGGGATGAGGGAAGGGAGGCCACGGCAGGTTCGTTGGTTCAATTCGCGGCGTGCGTTCACCGACGTCAATCCACGGGAACCTCCGCGCAGAAACGGCGTTAGCGATTGCAGAAACATCAGCAAGCTCGCGGCGCGGGTCTTGCGATGTGATCAATCGAGCCGCACGTTGGCGGTTTTGACGACCTTCGCCCATTTTTCGATTTCGGCGCGGCCGAACGCGTCGAACTCTTCGGGCGTCGAGCCGTGAACCTCCACGCCGAGGGCGAGCAAACGCTCGCGCACCTCGGGCAGCCGCAGGATGCGCACGATTTCGGCGTTGAGCTGGCTGATGACCGGCGCGGGCGTGTTGCGCGGAGCGAGGATGCCGAACCATCCGACCGCCTGAAACCCCGGGAATCCCGATTCGGCGATCGTCGGCACGTCGGGAAGCAGCGCCGAGCGTTTCGCTGCCGTGATACCGAGCGGTTTGAGCTTGCCGGCTTTGATGTGTGGCAGGCTCGGCGCGATGTTCTCGAACGTCATCGTGACCTGCCCGCCCATGACATCCGTCATCGCGGGTGCGCTGCCTTTATACGGCACGTGTTGAATGTCGATGCCGGCAGCGGCTTTGAACATTTCGCCCGACAGATGATTGGGCGTTCCCGATCCCGGTGATGCAAAGGTGAACTGGCCGGGTTTGCTTTTTGCGAGCGCGACCAGCTCCTTCACCGAATTGACCGCCATCGTAGGATGCACCGACAGCACGTACGTCGTCGTGGCGATGAGCGACACCGGCGCGAAGTCCTTCAGCGCGTCATAGGGCAGCTTGGGCGCCAGGCTGGGCAGCACCGAATTGGGTCCCGTCGCTCCCATCAGGAGCGTGTAGCCGTCGGCAGGGGCGCGCGCCGCGAACTCGGTGCCGATAATGCCGTTGGCGCCAGGCCGGTTGTCGACAAGCACCTGCTGCCCCACGTTTTCGCTCATTTTCTGCGCGACGGTGCGCGACAGGATGTCGGCGGCGCCGCCCGGGGTCCACGGCACGACCAGCCGGATCAAACGGTTCGGGTAGTTCTGTGCGGATGCGGTGGCAGCGCATGCCGCCAGCACGACCGCCGCGCAAACCCCACGCGTGACAAATCTACTCGGCACGGATATTGGCATCACGGATGACTTTCGCCCATTTGGTCGTTTCCGCCTTCATGAATGCGCCGAACTCCTCCGGCGTATTGCCCACCGGCTCGGTCCCCTGCGCGATCAGCCGTTCCCGAATTTCGGGCATCCGCAGGACCTTGACCATGTCACCATGCAGCCGGGCAACGATGTCGCGCGTCGTCGCCGCCGGCAAGACCGTGCCGAACCAGTTGACCACTTCGTAGCCCGGCAGCGTCTCGGCGACGGTCGGCACGTCGGGCAGCACCGGCGAGCGCTTGGGACCGAGCGTCGCTACCGCGCGCAGCTTGCCGCCCTTCACATAGGGCAGGCCCTGCACCATGCTATCGAACGTGATCGGCACCTGCCCGCCGAGCACATCGGTAAAACTGGGGCCGCTGCCCTTGTACGCGATGTGCACCATTTTCACGCCGGCCATCGAATTAAACAACTCGGCACCCAGGTGTGGCGCGCCGCCGACTCCGCTCGACGCATAGTTGACCTGGCCGGGCCGCGCCTTCGCGAGAGCGATCAGATCCTTGACGGTCTTCACCGGAAACGACGGATGCGAGTACAGCATGAAAGTGACCGACACCACGAGCGTCAGCGGTGCGAAGTCGCGGCCGACATCGAACGGCAGTTTGGGATAGAGCAGCGGGTTGACGCTCAGGTTGCCCAGCGTCCCCATGAATATCGTGTGGCCGTCGGGCGGCGACTTGGCTGCGATGTCCGTGCCCACGATTCCGGCAGCGCCGCTGCGGTTGTCGACGACGACCTGCTGCCCGAGCAGTTCGGAAAGCCGAGGGCTGATGGTGCGCGCGACGATGTCCGTGCCGCCGCCCGGCGGAAAGGCGACGATGATGCGCACGGGCTTGGCGGGGAACGTCTGCGCCGCCGCGCCAAAGGTACCGGCTGCGAGCAGGGCACAAACGATCCACAATGATAACCGCATTGAGATTCTTTCGGCCGGTCAGCGCTTGCGCTTGCGGGAGCTCGCAGCCAGATAATTCTGCGCCGCCCTGGCATCGAGCAACGGCAGGATCTCGAAGTGTGCAGGACTGACGAGAAACAACATGGGCAGCAGATTCCGTGGGGAAATTCGCGATACCCGCTGCCGGCACTGCAGAACTGGCCGCGTGGGTCGATCTCCGCGATAATAACCGCAAATCAACAATACGCGCCATCGACCCATGCTCGACATTCAATTGCTGCGCGGCGACCTGCTGGCGGTCGCGAAACGCCTCGCCGACCGCGGCATGATGCTGGACACTGCGGCTTTCGAGAACCTCGAGTCGAAGCGCAAATCGGTGCAGACGCGCGCCCAGGAATTGCAGGCGCGGCGCAATCAGCTCTCCCGTCAGATCGGAGAAATCAAAGCCAAAGGCGGCGACGCAACGGCGTTGATGGCCGAAGTCAACGCGCAGGCCGAGCAGTTGAAGGCGCTGGAGGCCGAGCTTGGGAGCGTGCAGCGCGAGCTCGATGCTTTCCTGTCGGTAGTGCCCAATCTTCCGCATGCCAGCGTACCCGTCGGCAAATCGGCTGACGAAAACGTCGAAATGCGGCGCGTCGGGACGCCGCGCACATTCGACTTTCCGGTGAAAGACCATGTCGATCTCGGCGCGGCGCTCGATCAGCTCGATTTCGACACCGCGGCGAAGCTGGCCGGCGCGCGCTTTGCGGTGATGCGAAAAGACCTCGCGCGCCTGCACCGGGCCATCGCCCAGTTCATGCTCGACGTGCACACGCAAGACCACGGCTACACTGAAGTCTACGTGCCTTACATGGTGACGGGCGAGTGCGCCAATGGCGTGTCGAGTCTCGCGAAGTTCAAGGACGACCTATTCAAGATCGAAGGCCGCGACCTGTACCTGATTCCGACAGCGGAGTACCCGGTCACCAATTTCGTGCGCGACGAGATCGTGCCCGGCGAACGCCTGCCGCTCAAATTCGTTTGCCATACGCCCTGCTTTCGTTCGGAAGCAGGGTCGTACGGCAAGGACACGCGCGGCATGATCCGCCAGCATCAGTTCGACAAGGTCGAGCTCGTGCAGATCGTCCATCCCTCGCAATCCTACGATGCGCTGGAAGCGCTGACAGTTCACGCGGAGTCGATACTCGCGCGTCTCGGGCTGCCGTATCGCGTAGTGGCTTTGTCGACGGGAGACATGGGTTTCTCGGCAGCGAAGACCTACGACATCGAGGTGTGGCTGCCGGCGCAGGATACCTACCGCGAGATTTCTTCGTGCAGCAACTTCGAAAGTTTCCAGGCGCGGCGCATGCACGCGCGCTTCCGCAACGAAAAAGGCAAGCCGGAGCTCGTCCACACACTGAACGGTTCAGGTCTCGCGGTGGGCCGCACGCTCGTCGCCATCATGGAGAATTACCAGAACGCCGATGGCAGCATCAGTGTGCCCGATGCGTTGCGCGCTTATATGCGCGGCCTGGAGCGCATTTCGGTCTGAGGGTCGACGCCAGATCGCGGGCCCGGCGGTCGCTCGAGCCGGCAGCCACCGTGCGAAGACAAGCCGCGCGGGGCATGGTCGCCCCTGACTCGGGTGGGCGCCTCTGCTAAAATGCCCGTCCACGGAGAGGTGCCAGAGCGGTTGAACGGGCCGGTCTCGAAAACCGGAATACGCGCAAGCGTATCGTGGGTTCGAATCCCACCCTCTCCGCCAGCTAGATAGTAAACTGCTGATCGGGTTTTACTTCCGTACGGATCAACGGCTTGTCTGGGTCCAACGTTCCACCGAGGTGTGACATGTCGCAGAAGAAGGCGACGAAAGAGATGTACGGTGAAACACATGTTGAACTTCGCGGGCCCATGTACCACGCGCGCCGGATGGTTGTTCGAGCTTAAGTACGACGGCTTCCGAGTCCTGGTCATCAAGCAGGGCAAGCAGGCGAAACTACTTCGCGACTAGGCCGGGATATGACGCCGAGCTTCCCCGAGTTGGTTTCTGAGATACGCGACTTGCCAGACGTGGTCCTCGACGGCGAGATCGTTGTGATTGACGATCTTGGCGCCCCACAGTTCGAGCGGCTCAGATGGCGTTCACTCCTGAGAGTGCACAAGGAAGTCATCCACGCCGCAGCAAAGGAACCTGCAGCGATCTTCGCGTTCGACCTACTCTCGCTGAATGGCGAAGATACTCGTAAGTGGCCCTTACTGGAACGCAAGCTCGCGCTCAATGAAACACCCCTAAGCGGGGCCGGATCAAATACGCGAGTTACATAGAGGAGCGAGGTATTGAGTTCTTCGAGCAGGTATCGAAGATGCAGCTGGAGGGGATCGTAGCGAAGCGCGCTGATTCACCCTACGTGGCCGGCCGGTCGCGCCATTGGGTCAAGGTCAAGACGGCGGCGGGTCGCGCGATGGAGGACCGGCGGTTGCGCCATCTGAAGAACTAGGCACGCCATCCTCGTAGCGCAAGATTCGCGAACTGAAAGGTAACAATGATCAAACCCACAGTTGGACGCGTAGTCTGGTATCGGCCGCTGCCAAGCGACCCCCCGGGCGAGGATTTCTCGCGCGACGAAAAAATGCGCTACGCCGCAATAGTTGCGCACGCTACAGACGACACCTGCGTCAACCTTATGGTGATCGATCAGAAAGGCGGTACGTTCAATCGCACGTCGGTCATCTTGGTGCACGAAGGCAATCCAGAGCCGGGGCAATGTGAATGGATGCCCTATCAAAAGGGCCAAGCCGCGAGGGACGAGGAATACGCCGAGCGAACCCGGCAGAACACCTCAGTAGAGTGAGTGAGTTCAGGCAGTGCCGAAGCTATCGCCTCAGTACGCGCATGGCCGCCTTATTTTACCTGCTCGCGATCAATTGCGCGCACGCGGATTTCCCTGGGACGGTTGTTGCGATTCAGGATGGCGATACGCTTACCGTCCTGGTCGAACGCGAGCGCGTGAGGGTGCGGATCGCTGACATCGACGCTCCCGAGCGCTGGCAAGCGTTCGGCACACGCTCACGTCAAGCGCTCGCAGCACTGTGCCATCGCAAGCCCGCTGGGGTCATCGAGAAGGGGACGGATC
>JBKJZR010000297.1:0-6645 GCA_046715035.1 Burkholderiales bacterium
TGGCCGAGGCCCATGTATCGGCAAGCCGATCGCGATGAGGAAACCACCCACTGGAGAGCCGTGTGCGGGAGAACCGCACGCACGGTTCGCAGGGCGGGGAGAGCGTACGCTCTTCTCGACCCCTATCACTTACTAAAGAAACTTGCGGGACACGACACTCGGGCTCGGCTCGATCGGGGCCGGGCTCCCCAGCGAGCGTGCACGGCGCCTGCGTGACTGCGGCCAGCCGTCAGAATGTCCGGGCGGCAGCGGGGTCATTTGTTGACTGCGGTTTCCACGCAGGCACGTTTTCAGGTATCTGCACCGGCTTGTAACTGAAAAGATCGCGGTCGTCGCTGTCGACGCTGATCAGCGTTCCGTGCACTTCCTTGTCGCCATGCACCATCAGCCGCGTCACATTCTGGATGCGCGTCCGAGCCGGGCCAAGCAGCGGCTGATCGAGCACGAAGTAGTGATGATCGCCATGGATCAGCAGCACCGGTTTCGCAAATGCGATCGCGTGCCGCTTCAACGCATTCACCGTGTCATTGAATCCCGATCGCAAGTCGGTTTCAGGCGGCTCGCGGTCGAAGCGCAGGTTTGCCTGAAACGCGAGCACGATGCCCCGTGCGTCGATGTCGCGGGCGCGGGCGAATGCGGCATCGAGCCACGCCAGATTGGCGGCGTTGCGCGCGACGTACTCGCTGACCGCGGGAAGGTCGCGCTGGAGATTGTTGTTGCTGCCGACGATGTGCAGCGTGGCAAACACGACGCCCGCGCGTTCCCAGCGCGCGTTCTCGACGAACTTTACGTAGCGGGGGTCGCTGCTCTGCGACGTGACGCGCAATGGCCGCTGGCCGAAGCTTTGCGCCGGATTGGCAAAGAACAGCTCGCGCACCCGCGCCAGCCGCTCGAGCGGGTCGTAGCTGCCGCTGTTCGGCCGGTGGCAATCGGTCCATTCGTTGTCGCCCGGGGTGTACACCAGCGGTGTCGCGACGCGCTGGAACATCTCGCGCACGCGCTCGTAGAGCGCGTCATCGCAGCGCGTCTGGCCGCTGATGATGTCGCCGACGTGGATCGTGAACGCGGGGGCAAGGGCGTCGATGCGTGCCAGCAGTCTGCCGAAGGACTGGTAGTCACCGGGAAGGCTGTACGGCGTGTCGCCGATCGCCATGAAGCTGAAGCGCTCGGCGCAGACGGCCGCCGGCATCAGCACCAGTACAACGAGAAGGCTACGACCGAGCGAAGTCATTCGGCACGCACGTTTGCAGCGCGCACCACCCTTTCCCATTTGATGATTTCAGCCTGAAGATACGCTTCGAGCTCCGCAGGGGAGCTCGCGTGGACCTCGAGGCCCTGAGCGGACAGTTTGTCGTGCATGCGGGGTGTTTTCAGGATCCGCGCGAGGTCCGCGTGGACGCGCGAGACGATGGGTTTCGGCGTCCCGGCCGGCGCAAGCATGGCATACCAGGTCGAGTACTCGTAGCCGGGAACACCCGACTCCGCAATGGTGGGCAGATCCGGCGCGAGTGGCGAGCGCTTGGCGCTGCTGATGCCGAGCGCTTTGATCCTCCCCGACTTGAGGTGCGGCAGCACGCTTGCCATGTTCGTCAGCAGGACGTGGGTTTCCCCGCCCACGAGCGCGTTCATCGCGAGCCCGGCGCTCTTGTAAGGCACGTGCAGGAGGTCGATGGCCGCCGAGTGCTTCAGCAGCTCGGTACCCAGATGCGTGGCGCTGCCTGATCCGGCCGACGCGTAGGTCAGCTTGCCTGGCTGCGCTTTGGCGAGCGTCAACAGCTCGGCGACGGTGCTCGCGGTCACCCCCGCTTGCACGGCAAGAATGCTCGGCTGACTCGCGAGCAACGAAATACCCGCGAAATCGTTGCGGACATCGAAGCCGAGATTCCTGTACAGCGCCGGCGAGATTGCGATCGACGAGCTCGAGACCAGCACCGTGTACCCGTCAGCGGGTGCCTTGGCGGCAAGCGCCGTGCCCACGGTGCTGCCTGCGCCAGGTCGGTTGTCGACCACCACCGATTGCTGCCAGTGATGGGTCAGCTCGAGCGCGACGATGCGCCCGACGATGTCGCTGCCACCGCCCGGCGCGAGCGGAACGATCATGCGCACGGGCTTTGCTGGGAAATCGGCCACGCTCGCGCGTGCCGTGCCCTGCGCGGACGTGACGCAAGGAAAGACAGACACGGCGAGCAGCGCGATGAGGCGCCGGATGAAACCGGTATTGAGGCCAGGCATGCGGGCATCCCGATGTTAAGCAACCCGTAATATTGACCGCGTCATGTTTAAGTTTTGTGACAATGCAGGAGGCAGCGATGCCGCTCGGCACGGGAGGGATGCGAATGGCGGGCGCTGGCCGCGTGCAGATGCTTGGGGCAGAATGCGCTTTCCATGGCCGGCCCCTTGCGCACAGAATTGCCGTACCACGACGACAGCGCCGCGCTGTTCGAGGCCGTTGTCGATCTTCCGTGGGCGGTATTCTTCGACAGCGGCCGCCACTTTCTCACGCAGTCGCGATACGACATCATCGCCGCCGAGCCGCATACGACGCTGGTGACGCGCGGCAAGCTGACTGAAATCCGCGGTGACACGGTCGAGCTGTCGCGCGAGGATCCGCTCGTGCTGCTGCGGCGCCATCTCGCGATCGAGCCCGGCGCCGGTTGCGAGCTGCCGTTTTGCGGCGGCGCGATCGGTTACTTCTCCTACGAACTGGCGCGCCGCTTCGAGCGGCTGCCCGCGTCCGCGGACGAGACCGAGAAAATGCCCGAGATGGCGATCGGTCTCTACGACTGGGCGCTCGTGGTCGACCATCTCGAACGCCGCACCTGGCTCGTCAGCCCCGGCCGCGACGCGGCGACGGAGTGGAAGTGGAACGCCCTCATCACACGATTCAGCGCACCGCTGCCGGAGCGCGCGCGAGCGCCATTTCGCATCACGGCGCCGCTGGTATCGAATCTGTCGCGCGACGCCTACGCTGCCGCTTTCCGGCGCGTGATCGACTATATCCATGCAGGCGACTGCTACCAGATCAACCTTGCGCAGCGTTTTGCCGCCCCGGCGAGCGGCGACCCGTGGCTCGCCTTTCAGGCGCTGCGCATCATGAATCCGGCGCCGTACTCGGCTTTCCTCAACACGCCGCACGGCACCGTGTTGTCCGCGTCGCCGGAGCGCTTTCTCAAGGTCGACCGCGGCAGCGTGGAGACGCGGCCGATCAAGGGCACGCGCCCGCGCGCAGGGCACCCGCGCCTCGACGCGGAGCTGGCGAGTGCGCTGCAGGCGAGCGTCAAGGACCGCGCCGAGAACGTGATGATCGTCGATCTGCTGCGCAACGATCTGTCGAAGAACTGCGAGCTCGGCTCGGTGAGGGTGCCGCGGCTGTTCGAGATCGAGAGCTTCGCGACCGTCCATCACCTGGTGAGCACCGTCACCGGTATGCTGCGGCGGGGCCGCGATGCCATCGACCTGCTGCGCGGGTGCTTTCCCGGCGGCTCGATCACCGGCGCGCCGAAGCTGCGCGCAATGCAGATCATCGACGAGCTGGAG
The DNA here is from genome assembly GCA_046715035.1 of Burkholderiales bacterium. Classification (GTDB taxonomy): domain Bacteria; phylum Pseudomonadota; class Gammaproteobacteria; order Burkholderiales; family SG8-41; genus PALSA-1004. The sequence goes on from JBKJZR010000297.1 coordinate 3,538, forward strand.
CCGAACCGGCGTGGCGTCTACTGCGGCGCGATCGGCTACCTCGGCTGTGACGGCAACATGGATACCAACATCGCCATCCGCACGCTCGTTTATTCAGGCGGGGCGATCCGCTTCTGGGCGGGCGGCGGCATCGTCGCCGATTCGCGGCTCGAGGACGAGTACCAGGAGACGTTCGACAAGGCGGCGGCGATGCTGAGGCTGCTGCAGCAGAGTGCGGCAAGCCAGGTCGGAGGGTGAGGGAGGAGGGATGAAGGATGAATGCTCGATCCTCGCACTTCACGCCGCGGGCTGGAGGACGAAATTCAGCGCGCTGCGCGGAGGGTCGCCGCCGAGCGCATCGAGGATATTGCGCGCTGCTTCCAGCTCGGCGTCCCTGCCGCCGTTGCGCGTCAGCACGTTGGTGACCCAGATCCCGCGCCGCGTGCAGGCGGCGATATCGACGTGCTCGGGGATTCGGAAGGCGCACGAAACGATCTTCAGGTTGCGACAGCCCGCGAGCAGTGCATCGTCGATGCCGTCGGGCGTTACCAGCATCAGAGCATCGGCGTGCCGCGCGCGCATGGCGAGCTCGAGTCGCGAGCTGGCACAGTGTGCCCTGACTGCCGACACGTCGCATACGCTCGCCAGCAGATCGATCGCTTCGGCATACGCGTAATGGGTGAGGATTACGGTGGGTTTCATTGATCTTCCTCCTGTCTAGACTGTAGGGTGCACGACCGCCGCCGCACGGACGCGAATCTACGCGGGAATTGTTGCATCGCCATGTCGCTGCGCAAGCGGCACTGGACGCACTTGTCACTGGGATGTCATGCGCGCCGGATAAGATCGAAAGTTTCGGTATCGATCAATTGAAGGTGCGCCTGTTCATGAGCGACAGCTACAGCGACCCTGCATCCGTCAGCAACCCGTCCGCCAACCCGAGTCTGCGCGAGCTTCTCGCAGCGCGCCTGTCGCGCCGACAAGTGCTGCGAGGCGGTTTTGCGCTGGCGCTGGCCGCGGGCGTGCCGCTGTCGTTCAGCGGGTGTGCGACGAGCGGCATGCGTCGCCAAAGCAACATGGGTTTCAAAGGTATCCCTTCGTCCACAGCGGATACGGTGCGCGTGCCCGAAGGCTACAGCTCCAACGTGCTGTACCGATGGGGCGATCCCGTCGGGCATGTTGCGGGGTCGCCCGTGTTCAAGCCCGACGCGAGCAACACGGCGGCGGAACAGGCGCTGCAGGCCGGCATGCATCACGACGGCATTCATTACTTCCCCCTGCCTTACGGCTCGGACAGCTCCTCGAGCGGGCTGCTGGTGATGAACCACGAATACACGGATGACGGCTTGCTGCACAGTGACGGGTTCGCCAACTGGAGCGCCGAGAAGGTGCGCAAGGCACAGAACGCTCACGGCGTCAGCGTGGTCCAGGTCGAAATGAAAGGCGGCCAGTGGACGGTAGTGCGCCCGTCCAGGTACGCGCGCCGCGTGACTGCCGCCACGCCTATGCGCATCGCCGGTCCGGCGGCCGGATCTCCCGCCATGCGCACTGCGGCCGACCCCGCCGGCAGCGAAGTTCTCGGCACCATCAACAATTGCGCACACGGCTACACGCCGTGGGGCACCTTTCTGACCTGCGAGGAGAATTGGGACAGCTATTTCATGAGCAGTGGCGAACTTTCGCCCGATCATCGACGTAACGGCATTACGCCGAAGGGGCGCGGCTACCGCTGGCAGGAATTCGATGAGCGCTTCGATGCGGGCAAACCTCCCACCGAGCCGAGCCGGTTTGGCTGGGTGGTCGAAATCGACCCTTTCGATCCGCAATCCCGGCCCGTCAAACGCACTGCGCTGGGCCGCTTCAGCCACGAAGGTGCATGGTATGCGCCGGCTCGCGACGGCCGCGCGGTGATATATATGGAGGACGATCGTTGCTTCGAATACATCTATAAATTCGTGTCGCGCGATCGCGTCGACACTTCGGACCGCGGCGGGAACCGCGACTTGCTCGATCACGGCACGCTATATGTGGCAAGGTTTCATGAGGATGGCGGCGGCGAATGGGTTGAGCTTACGTTCGGCAAGAACCGCCTCAATGCCGCAGGCGGGTTCGCGGACCAGGCCGATGTGCTGATCCGCACGCGTGTCGCGGCCGATGCGGTTGGCGCGACCAAGATGGACCGGCCGGAATGGATCGCGGTGCATCCCGGCACCAACGAGGTCTATTGCACGCTCACCAACAATAGTGACCGCGGCACGCCGCGGGTTCCGGGCCTCAATGCGGCCAATCCGCGCGCGAACAACGTGTTCGGGCACATCATCCGCTGGCGCGAGGACGGCAACGACCCGGCCGGACTGAAGTTCAAGTGGGACATTTTCGTGATGGCGGGCGATCCGAATCACGCCGACGCCAGCAAACGCGGCAATATCAAAGGCGATGCGTTCGGCAGCCCGGACGGGCTGTGGTTCGACGACGGCGGGCTGCTGTGGATACAGACCGACGTTTCCACAAGCGTACTCAACCGTGGCGATTACGCCGGCATGGGCAACAACCAGATGCTTTGCGCCGACGTGCGCACCGGCGAGGTGCGGCGTTTCCTAACGGGCCCCAACGGCTGCGAGGTCACCGGCGTGATCATGACGCCTGACGGACGCACCATGTTCATCAACATTCAGCACCCCGGCGAGACGGCGAACGAGCGCAGCGATCCCCTCAAGCCGCACGCCATCAGCACCTGGCCCGACGGCTCGGCCGGTCGCCGCCCGCGCGCGGCTACCGTGGTGATCCGCAAGAACGATGGAGGCGTCATCGGGACGTGAGGGAAAGGGAAGTGGCTGGAAAACTCGAGTTAGGGTATTGCGTGCGACTGAAAAGAACTAGGCGTGCGGCGTTTCAACCAGTCTTACGGGGAACGGATTCAAGCGCGACTGCTAAGGAAACTCTGAAAAACCTACTCGTCTCGTCATCCTAAGCTGATTGCTGTACGTTGAGCAACGATGGATAAGAGGAGACGGAAGATGAAACAGCAGTCGCTGTCGATGACAGGCTATTTCGACAAGGGCAAGAGGACGCGTCGCGAGCAGTTCCTGGCTGAGATGGAGCAGGTGGTGCCATGGGCGCGTCTTTGTG
>JBKJZR010000298.1:0-6582 GCA_046715035.1 Burkholderiales bacterium
CGTCCCCGTACGCACGCGGCGCTATTCCAGGATCGGAGTGCCCTTCTGCGAAGAAACAAAGATCGTCGCATCCGCAACCGCGACGACATCGTGTTCCTCACCGGGGCTCGTAAACAGGTAGTCGCCCGCATTCAGTTCGGTGCCGCCGATGCGCACGGTTCCGGCGAGGACCACGACTTCCTCGGTGCCGTGATGGGCGTGGCGCGGAAACCGGGCACCCTGGACCAATCGCACGACCGAAGAACGGCCGCCGGCTTCGGTGTTGCGGAAGAGGCTACGCTCGATGCCGGGGTAGTCCGTCGCATTCCACTCGCGATCCAGTGCTTTGTTCACTAGCATGGTGCGTCCTTTAAATTCATTGCGTCAGAGTCGCTTCGGCCTTCTGCGGCAGGTCGCCCTCGTCCTTGAGCGCGCGCAGTGAGCGCTGCCACGCTTCGAGCGTGAGATTGATGTCCGCCTCGCCGTGCGCCGCCGATACGATGCCACCGCGCCAGCTTTTCAGGTCGATGCCGTTCACGAGCATCGCCAGACGCATCTTCGCGAGCAGGCGCTCGCGTTTGTCGATCTTGAACCACTCGACGGGAACCGCGTGCGCATCGAATGTGGTGGGCCGTATTTCGCGATTCTCGGGATTGGTGAAAAAGTTGAAGAACGAGTGCACGCCATACACTGCCCACGGCACGCCCTCTTCTTCGAGGATGGCGTTCATGCCGTCGCGAATCTGCGCGGCGACAGCGCTCGCGCGCACACACGCATCCGTGTCGCGGATGATCTTGAGCGTCGCAATTCCGGCTGCGGCGCTGACGGGATGCGCGTTGTGCGTGCCTTCGTGCGCGATGCGCTCGCGGCCGGCCGCCGACGATGCTTCGTAATCGAGCCAGTCGAGGATGTCCTTGCGGCCGGCGACCGCCCCGCCGGGCATGCCGCCCGACACGATCTTCGCCAGCGTGGCCAGGTCGGGGGTGACGCCATACAGCGCCTGGGCCCCGCCGGGGGACACGCGAAAGCCGGTGACGACCTCGTCGAAGATCAGCAACACGCCGCGCTGGCGCGTGATGGCGCGCAGCTCGCGCAGCACCGCCGGCGGCGTCGGAATCGCCCCCGAGCTCGCGCCGACCGGCTCGATGATCACGGCCGCCACGTCGTTGCGCTCCGCGAGAATGCGCGCAACGCCCGCGACGTCGTTCGGCTTCACCAGAATCACATTTGCCGCCACGTCGGCAAGCACGCCGGAAGTCGGCGTGCCGTCGAGGTGCTCCTTGACGCCGAAAGCGACGTGGTCGTGCCACCCGTGAAAGTGGCTGACGAAGCGCAGCAGCTTGGGCCTGCCGGTCGCAGCGCGCGCGAGCCGGATCGCCAAGTGCGTCGCCTCCGTTCCCGAGGAGGTGAAGCGCACCCGCTCGGCGCACGGAATCAATTGCTGGATCAGACGCGCCCATTCGATTTGCAGCTCGTGTCCCGCGGCATAGTGCATGCCCTTGCTCAGCTGCGCCTGCGCCGCCGCCACGACTTGCGGCTGCTGGTGTCCCAGCATGAGGGCGCCATGACCGCCGTAGAAATCGACGTACTCGTTGCCATCGATGTCCCATTTGCGCGAGCCCACCGCGTGGTCGACGTAGAGGCCGTACGGCCATGTGCGCCGCGAATCGTGAACGATGCCGCTGGGCAGCAGCTCGCGCGCGTCGTTGTGGCGCTGTGCCGAGCCTGGCGTGCGTTTCAGGTATTCCGCCAGCAGTTTGGATTCACGAGCAGCTTCTGCATTCATCATGCACCTGAGTGTTTTGCGACTGATTGATTGGAGTTCTGCGAGGCGTGCCACTGCTGAGCGGAAAATGTTACCGCAAGGCTGCACGTGAGTCCATTGAAGGAGAAACGCGGTTCCCCTTCGACTCCAGGCGTCATACGCCTTACGCTCAGGGCGAACGGATGTTGGAAGTCAACCTGAGGCACTTCCAGAAGCAAGCGGCGGCGCTCGAGATCAAAAACGACTCGGATCACGCAGGCTCTGCGGAAAGTGGATAATAGCCTTCCCCCGCAGTGAACTTCGAAGGAAAGCATGTTCAGCAAAGTCGTGGTAGCCAATCGTGGCGCGGTCGCGGCCCGCGTGTTGCGAGCGCTGCAAGAAATGGGAATCCAGGCGGCGGCGGTTTACTCCGAAGCCGACTACGGCGCGCCCTATCTTGAGCTGGCGAGTCAGACTTACGCGATCGGGCCGGCTCCCGCGCGTGACAGCTATCTCAATCAGGACACGCTGCTCGAGGTGCTCAAGCGATCGGGCGCCGACGGACTCCATCCCGGTTATGGATTTCTCTCGGAGAACGCGCAGTTCGCGCAGCGCGTGCAGGATATCGGTGCGCGCTTCATCGGGCCCTCGCCCAAGTGGATCGACGCGATGGGCCACAAAACGCGGGCGCGCGAACTCGCCGCGAAGTACGGCATGCCGATGACGAAGGGCTCGGACGTCTTGCCGGTCGAACCCGAAGCTATCCTGAGTGCAGCGCGCGCGATCGGCTATCCGGTGCTCGTCAAGCCCGCGGGCGGCGGCGGCGGCATCGGCATGCTGCCGGCGAAAGACGAGAGCGAGCTTCTCGCGGTTGTCGAGCGCTCGCGCTCGATGGCGAGCCGCGGCTTCGGCAACACCGAAGTCTATCTCGAGCGCCTGTTCGAGCGGCCGCGCCACGTCGAGTTCCAGGTGCTCGGCGACCAGCACGGCGATGCCGCGCATCTTTTCGAACGCGATTGCTCGGTGCAGCGCCGCAACCAGAAAGTGATCGAGGAGGCGCCCGGCCCCGCGCTCGAGCGCTCTAAAGTCGAGGCTGTCGCTGACCAGATTGCCGGCATCATCAAGCAGATGGGGTACGACAACATCGGCACCGTCGAAATGCTGATGGGCGCGGACGGGTCGTTCAATTTTCTGGAGATGAACACGCGGCTGCAGGTCGAGCACGGCGTGACCGAGGAAGTGACCGGCGTCGATCTCGTCAAGTCCCAGATCCGCTCGGCCGCCGGCGAGCGGTTGAGCGCGATACTGCCGCAAAAAATCGCGATCACGGGACATGCGATCCAGGCGCGCGTCTATGCCGAAGACCCGAAGAATTTTTTTCCGTCGCCCGGCAAGCTGACGGTATTCAGGCCGCCCCAGGACAAGGCGATCCGCATCGAAACCGGCTATGCCGAAGGCCGGGACGTGACGCCGCATTACGATCCGATGATAGCCAAAGTTATCGTCCACGCCGCGACGCGCGAGATCGCAATCGACAACCTGATCGCAGCGCTGTCGGCATTCGACATCCAGGGGCTCAAGCACAATATCCCCGCAGTCATCGCGATCCTGCGCTCCGATCCGTTCCGCGACGGCCGCGTCCACACCGGCCTCATTCCTGAAGTCCTGGCGAAGAAGAAAACCGCATGAACAATTCTGCAAAAATTATCGCCGACGCGCGTGCGGCCGGGCGAACTGCGCTCGACGAGCTCGCCGGCAAACAGTTGCTCGCCGGCTTCGGCATCGACGTGCCGCGTTCGACGACCGTCGGCGGCGCCGAGGGTGTCGCGCACGCCGTGGCGTCACTGCGCCCGCCGTACGCGGTCAAGGTCATGTCCCCGGACATCCTGCACAAAAGCGACGCCGGTGGCGTGCGGATCAATCTGCAAACCGCGGGCGAGGTGGAGCAGGCGATCGTGGCGATGGCTGCCGTGCCCCAGATCAGCAGCGCGCGCATCGATGGCTACCTGATCGAGGAAATGGCGCCCGCCGGTCAGGAGGTGGTGATCGGTGCCGTCAACGATCCGCAGTTCGGACCGCTGGTGATGGTCGGCCTCGGCGGAATATTCGTCGAGGTGCTCGCCGACGTGGCTTTCCGCATCTGTCCGATCACGCGCCTGGACGCGCAGGAAATGCTCGGTGAGCTGAAGGGTGCCGCCATACTCAGGGGCGCCCGCGGGCGCAAGCCCGCCTCGCAGGAGGCGATCGTCGAGGCGCTGCTCAGGATCGGCGGCGATGACGGGCTGCTGATGCGCCACGCGAGCGACTTCAAGGAAGCCGACATCAACCCGCTGATCGTGTCCGAGACACGCGCGGTCGCCGTGGACGCGAGGTTTATTCTGCAATGAGCGCCGAAACGATACTCGCGAAATACGCGCCGCTGTTCACGCCGAAGACGGTGGCGGTGATCGGTGCCTCGACCAAGGGCAACGCGCTGCCTAACGTGTTCATCCGCCGCATCCGTGAATTCGGCTTCGCGGGCGAGATCTACCCGATTCATCCGGCGGCGGACAAGATCGACGGCCTGACCGCCTACCGTACGCTGGCGGACACGCCGCTGCCGGTGGACTATGCCTATATCGCGGTATCGGCGGCGCAGATTCCCGACATGCTGTCCGCCGCGGCGGGACACGTTCGCTTCGCGCAGGTGATTTCCAGCGGCTTCGGCGAAGTCGACGAGGGCAAGGATTTGCAGGCGCGCCTGGCGGCAGCGGCGCACGCCGGCGGCATGCGCCTGCTGGGGCCCAACTGCCTCGGCATCTACACGCCTCGGGGCAAAGTGACGTTTACCGAGATCGGGCCGCGCGAAGTCGGCACGGTCGGCATCATCTCGCAGAGCGGCGGGCTGGGGACCGACATCATCCGGCGCGGCATGGGTCGCGGCGTCAAATTTTCGGGGCTGATCACGGTCGGCAACTGCGCCGACTTGGGGCCGAGCGACCTGCTTGAGTTCTATCTCGCCGACCCGCAGACCAAGGTGATCGGCTTCTACATCGAAACGGCGCGCGACGGGCGGCGCCTGTTCGAGATCCTGCGCGAAGCGCGGGCGCGCAAGCCCGTGGTCTTGCTCAAGGGCGGACGCACGCGCCAGGGTCTGGCCGCCGCCGCATCGCATACGGGCTCGCTGGCCGGCGACGCACGGGCGTGGACCGCGCTGTCGCGCCAGACCGGCTGCGAGCTCGTCGACACCCTCGACGAGTTCATCGATACGCTGCTCATTTTCCAGGCGCTCACCCCGCGCATCCAGCAGCCTACGCAACGCGTGGTGCTGTTCGGCAATGGCGGGGGTACCAGCGTGCTCGCCACGGATTACTTCGCGCGGCTCGGCCTCGACGTAAGGCCGTTCGATCAACCGACGCTCGATGCGCTGCAGGCGCTCAAGCTGCCGCCGGGCACCAGCATCACCAACCCGGTCGACTGCCCGGTCAGCACGCTGCAGCAGGACGACGGGCGCGTCGCCGAAAAAATTCTCGACGGGATTTACGCCAAGGGCAAACCCGAAGCGCTGGTCATGCATCTGAACATGTCGGCGTTCGTCGGCCGCACCAAGCCGGAGGTTCTCGAAAATCTGGTCCAGGCGGCGTTGCGCGTGCAGACGCAGTACCCGGGGCAGGCGCACTTCGTGCTGGTGCTGCGCTCCGACGGCGAGCCCAAGCTCGAAGCGCGCAAGCGCGAGTTCCGCGACAAAGCGGTTGCGCTGGGGATTCCGGTCTACGACGAGATGAGCAACGCCGGGCGGGCGCTGGCGGCGCTGCAGGCGCATGAACAGTTCGTCCATACGCGGGGTTTTGCATAAAGTGTGAGCGTGACCGACTTCAAGGCGGTCAGCTATCCGTTTCGCGTTTACAGCGGCAACGATGCGCTCGAAAACCTGCCCGCCGAGCTCAAGCGCTGTCGCTCGGCGCGCGCCTTCATCGTCTGCGGGCGCAGCGTGTCGCGCCGCACCGGCCTCATCGCCCGCATGCGCCGCATTCTGGGCGACGCTTGCGCGGGCGTGTTCGACGAAATCGACAAGGATTCGACGCTGCCCTCGGTGCTCCGCGCCACCGAGGCGGCGCGGGGTGCAAACGCCGATTTGATCATCGCCGTCGGCGGCGGCAGCGTAATCCAGGCGGCGCGCGTGGTCGTCATCCTGCTCGCCGAGACGCGGCCACCGCACGAGTTGATCACCCAGTATCCGGCGGGCGGTGCGGCGATCAGCCCGAAGTTGCTTGCGCCCAAGCTGCCGATCATCAATGTGCTGACATTGCCCACTTCCGCCCAGAACCGCGGCGGCTCGGCGGTGCGCGACGACAATCTCGATCATCGGATGGAGTTCTTCGATCCCAAGACGCGCCCCGCGGCCATTTTTTGGGATGCCGACGCGCTGCTGACGGCGCCGCCGCAGCTCGCGCGCTCGACCGGATGCTCGGTTTACTGGCGCAGTGTGATGAACCTGGGGTGGACCGAGGTCAATCCCCTGCTGGAGGGCGTGCGGTTGCAGGCTTATCGACTCGCCGCGCGCGCCCTGCCGCAGGCGATGGACAGCGCCGACGCACGCCCGCGCATCGAGCTCTGCGCGGCGGCGTTTCTGCACAATCGCGACGCCGATGAAGGCGGCGCGATCGTCGGGCGCCATTGGGTCATGCGCGTGGGCTACGCGTTCGCGACCGCGCTGTTCATCTGTTTTCCGCATATCGGGCAGGGTGAAGCGAATACCGCCCTGACCGGGACCGTGCTGCGCCGTCTCGGCGGGCGCGACCCCGAGGCGTTGGCCAGGCTCGCGCAAGGGCTCGGAGTGTGGGACGACAGCAAGCCGGTCGCGCACGCGCCGCGACTCG
>JBKJZR010000299.1:0-32074 GCA_046715035.1 Burkholderiales bacterium
GGCGTGAGGCGAGAGGCGTGAGGCGAATTGTCCACATCCGTGGAGCGAAAAGCGTGAGGCGTAAGGCGGGAGGCGTGAGGCGTAACGTCCACATGCGTGGAACGACGGCCCGCTCGGTGTGCTTTAGCGGCCCGCATGCTTGAATGGCGCGGGTGCGCAGGCCAGCCCGACACCGTGCTTTTTTGCGCCTCACTCCTCACTCCTCACTCCTCACGGTCCTTAACGGCGTAAATCGCCGGCAGGTTGCGCCAAGCGCCGTTGATGTCCATGCCGAATCCAAACACGTAGCGGTTGGGAACGGTGACGCCGATAAAATCTGCAGTGATCGGTTTGGTCTTGCCGATGTCCTTGTCGGCAAACACCGCGCAATAGAAACGCGTCGCCCCCGCGGCGAGGATGCGTGCCCGCACCGCGGACATCGTATAACCCTCATCGAGTATATCGTCGACGACGAGCACCACGCGCTGCGCGACGGTGGCGCGCGGGAAGACTTTCCACTCGATGCTGCCCCCGCTCGTGGCATTGCCGTAGCGGGTGACATGGAGGTAATCGAAATCGAGCGGAAACCGCAGCTGCGGCAGGAGCTGCCCCGTGAACACGACGGCGCCGCCCATGACGCTCAATACCAGCGGGTTCTCGTCCCCCAGTGCGAGCGTGATCTCGCCGGCAACGCTGCTCACCGCGCGCGCTACGCTTTCGGCCGGGCATATGAGGTCGGCCGAATTGAGCGCTTCCCATGCCTGTGCTGCTGCGAGCATTGCGTTTATCGCCGGCGCTGACGCTGCAGGCCGCGCAGATGCGCGGCGAAGTCGCGGGCAATCTCCGGATGCTTGAGGCCATAGGCGACGTTCGCCTTAAGATAGCCGAGCTTGCTGCCGCAATCGTAGCGCACGCCCTCGAACTGATAGGCCAGCACGGGCTCGTTGTCCAGCAGCGCGGCAATGCCGTCGGTCAGCTGTATCTCGCCACCGGCGCCCGGTTTGACGCGCTGCAGATGATGAAAGATGCGCGGCGTCAGAATATAGCGTCCGACCACTGCCAGCGTCGACGGCGCGGCGCTCGGCTGCGGTTTTTCAACGATCCCGTTGACCGCATGGATATTCCCCTTGCGGCGCCCCGGTTTTACGATGCCGTATTGTCGCGTGTTGGCGCGCGCCACCTTTTGCACACCGAGCACCGAGCAGCGCTCGCGTCGGTAGATCCCCATCATCTGCTTCATGACCGGCGGTTTGCCGTCGATCAGATCGTCGGCCAGTATCACCGCAAACGGCTGTTCGCCGATCACCGGCTGCGCGCACAGCACGGCATGGCCCAGGCCCAACGCCTGCGGCTGGCGCACGTAGATGCACTTGACGTGACGTGGTATCACATCGCGCACCATGGCGAGCATGTCGTGCTTGCCACGGGTCTTGAGCTCGCTTTCGACCTCGAAAGCCGTATCGAAGTGGTCCTCGATCGCACGCTTTCCACGGCCGGTGATGAATATCATCTCGGTGATTCCCGCGGCTACCGCCTCTTCGACTGCGTACTGGATCAGCGGCTTGTCGACGACCGGCAGCATTTCCTTGGGACTCGCCTTGGTCGCCGGCAGAAAGCGCGTGCCCATTCCCGCAACCGGAAAAACTGCTTTGGTGATGGTGCTCATCGTCTCCTCACGTTTGAATAGGACTGCGACGCGCAGCGTGGGCGCATTTTTCGAGAATGGACGTCCGCGTATCGCGTCGCGCCTTCGCGTTCGCCAACTTCGCGCTCCACGCCGCTGGCAGATGAAGCCGTCCGAGCAACTTTGCTCATGCGCGGTTCCCTAGCAGTTCGCGCAGGCCGTCCTCATCGATAATTTCAATGCCCAGCTCGACCGCCTTCGCGTGCTTGCTGCCTGGATCGGCCCCCGCTACGAGATAATCGGTTTTCTTCGACACGCTTGCGCTGACTTTGCCGCCCAAGTCGCGGATCCGCTGCTGCGCCTCGTCGCGCGCCAGCCGCGGCAGCGTTCCGGTCAGCACAAACGTCCTCCCGTAGACGGGATGGTGCTCGTCCACGCGCTGCACGGCGCTTTCGACAAACGTCACGCCTGCCTCCAGCAATTGCGCGACAACCTGCCGATTGTGGGGTTCCGCAAAGAAAGCGGCAATGCCTTGCGCCACCACCGGGCCGACATCCGGGACCTGCTGCAGCGCTTCGCTGCCGGCAGCCATCAATCGCGCAAGCGAGCCGCAATGGCGCGCCAGGTCCTGTGCCGTGCTTTCGCCGACGTTGCGTATGCCGAGCGCAAAAATGAAGCGAGCCAGGGTGGTGCGCTTGCTTTTTTCGATCGCGGCGACCAGGTTGTCCGCCGATTTGTGCGCCATCCGCTCCAGCCCCGCCAGCGTCTTCGTGTCGAGGCGGTAAAGGTCGGCCGGGCTGCGCACGAGCTCCTTGTCCACCAGCTGTTCGACGATCCTGTCGCCGAGCCCGTCGATGTCGAGCGCCCGCCGGCCGGCGAAATGCAGCAGCGCCTGCCTGCGCTGCGCCTGGCAATAGAGCCCGGCCGTACATCGCGCAATCGCCTCGCCGTCGAGCCTGCGCACCGCGGAAGCGCATACGGGACAACGCTGCGGGAGAATGAAAGACGCCGCGCCCGGCAAGCGTTTGCTCTGGTCTACGCGCACCACCTCCGGTATGACATCGCCCGCGCGACGCACGACCACCGTGTCGCCGGCGCGCACGTCCTTGCGCCGCACTTCGTCTTCATTGTGCAGCGTCGCGCTGGTGACGGTGACTCCACCGACGAACACCGGCGCAAGGCGCGCCACCGGGGTGAGCGCGCCCGTCCGCCCTACCTGGACGCCGATCTCCTCGACGACGGTCGTCGCCTCCTCGGCCGGGAATTTGTGGGCCAGCGCAAACCGCGGCGCACGCGATACATAACCCAGCTGCTGCTGCGCGGTCAGGTCGTTGACTTTGTAGACCACGCCGTCGATATCGAACGGCAGCCGCGCGCGCCGCGTCCCGCTGGCGCGATAGTATTCGAGCAATCCGTCGAGGCCGTGCACGACGCTGCGCCCGGCGGCGACCCGAAAGCCGATCTCGCCGAGATAATCGAGGGCCTCGGAATGTTTGCGCAGTCCCCGCATCTCGGGCGTGGCTATGCCGTGGGCAAAGAACGTCAACGGTCGCGCCGCCGTCATGCGCGGATCGAGCTGGCGCAGCGACCCCGCTGCCGCGTTGCGCGGATTCACGAATTCCTTGCCACCCTGCGCGCGCTGCAGGCGGTTGAATTCCTCGAAATCGGCTTTGGGCATCAGCACCTCGCCGCGCACCTCGAGCCGCGCGGGAGGCCTCCTGACGCGCAGCCTGAGCGGCACCGCACGCACGGTGCGCAGGTTGCCCGTCACGTCCTCGCCCGTATACCCGTCACCCCGCGTGGCGCCCGTCGCCAGCAGCCCGTGCTCGTAGGTCAGGGTCGTCGCCACGCCATCGAGTTTGGGCTCGGCCGCATATTCTACGGTTGCGCTCTCCAGCGCGTCGCGCACGCGACGATCGAACGCGGCGACCTCCTCGTCGGTGAACGCGTTATTGAGCGACCGCATCGGTGTGCGGTGCGCAACCTGGCGAAAAGCAGCGAGCGGCGCGGCGCCGACGCGCTGCGTCGGCGAATCGGGTGTGACGAGCTGTGGATACTGCTGCTCGAGCGCCTGCAGCTCGTGGAACAGCGCGTCATATTGCGCATCCGCGATTTCCGGCTCATCGAGAACATGGTAACGATGATTGTGCTGCTCGATGGCAGCGCGCAGCCACGCGGCGCGCGCCGCGATATCGCCGGCATCAGCCATTCACGAGAACAGACGCAGCGCGCGCGCGCTCCCGGGCGCGATCTGACTCGCTTCCATCTTGGCAACGATGGCGCGCAGCTGGCCGCGGATCTTATCGATTGCCGCGGCCGAGAGTGCTGCGCGATTGTCGTCGACGAGCACGCCGTTGAGCGCCGCCGCGAAGGTGCGCGCGCTTTCCAGCATCTCATCGAAAGCCGCCGTCGCGGTGCGCACACGCGGCACGTCGAGCAAAAAAGTGACGCCGCTGGTGTGCAGTGTCGTGATCTGTTCCGGAACGAACCGCGTCGGCTCGTGGTTGTCGAGGGTGTAGAGCACTTCCCCGTCTTCGTCATGCGCGTAAAACACGCCGTCGGGCTCGAGCTTCAGGCCCGCCGCTTCGGCGAGCGCGCGGATCTGGGTGCCTGGAAATGGCGTTGCCTCGGCGGCGACCACATTGACACCGATGGCGATGTCAACGTCAGCGCAGAAGCGGTCGAGCTCGAGGGCCATGGCGTGCGCCTCGCTGGTATCGAGGCATTTGGCGTCAGCCTGCAGCCCTTGCGCCCACGCGAGAACGGCATCGCGAAACGCCGTCAGCTGACCGTGCTCGACACATCCGGCGCGGTTGAGCATCTGCAGCGCGAACCGCAGCTGCGGGAAATCCCTGCCGTGGCCCGCGTCCACCCAGTCACCGCTCGCGGCGTCGAATCCCGCTGCGAGCACGCGCTTGCGCCAGCCCGCGCTCAGCGTCAGCAACTGCTGATGCAGGTCAGCACCGTCCTGGGGCCGCGGCGGATACACGTCTACCACATAGTCGATGACGGAATCGATCTGATCCCCGTCCGGCGGCGCCCCCACCATGCGGGCCGTCGGCGGTGGGGGGACTTTGAGCTTGGGCTCCACGCGCGCCGGCGCGCTGCTATCAGGCGCATCGTCTTGCAGCAGCACGTCTGCGTGCTCGCGCGTGAACGCCTGCTCCGCCTTGCGGCGAAATTCGCGCTCCTGCCGCCAATTGAATAAGTAGACGCCGCCGACGAGCAGTGCCCCAAGCACCAGCAGACTGATCTGCAAATCGCTCATGTCAAAACCGGCCCGGTGCCGGCGACTCCAGGAGCAAAACCGCCCCGGAAAAAATGCGCAAGTGTCGTCAAGAAAGCCATCGCAATGTCATTGCTGCGTGCTGACCCAGGTGGAACGGCTGTGGAATTTAGACATGATTCAAGAAAAATGGGGCGGTTTTGCTTTTAGCAGCCTGTCGGAACCTCTAATGCCGGCAGGCTGCTAAGCGGCTTCTTCAGCCAGCTTCATCGCCTCGGCGATGTCCACCGCCACCACCCGCGACACACCGGCCTCCTGCATCGTAATGCCGATCAGCTGATTGGCGATCTCCATCGTGATCTTGTTATGACTGATGAACAGGAATTGCGACTGCGCGGACATCTTCCTGACCAGCTCGCAAAAACGCTCGGTATTGGTATCGTCGAGCGGGGCGTCGACTTAGTCGAGCAGGCAAAACGGCGCCGGGTTGAGCTGAAACAGCGCGAATACGAGCGACAGCGCGGTGAGCGCTTTTTCGCCGCCCGACAGCAGATGTATCGAGCTGTTTTTCTTGCCCGGGGGCTGGGCGATGACCTGCACGCCGCTGTCGAGAATTTCCTCGCCCGTAAGGACGAGCTTGGCCTGGCCTCCCCCGAAGAGCGAAGGGAACAATGCGCCGAAATGGCGATTGACCTCGTCGAAGGTAAGCAGGAGCCGCTCGCGGGTTTCCCGGTCGATGCGCCGGATCGCGTCCTCGAGCGTAGCCAGGGCCTGTGTCAGGTCGTCCGACTGCGCATCAAGATAGTTCTTGCGCTGCTGTGCCGTTTCGAGCTCTTCCAGCGCTGCGAGATTGACCGCGCCGAGCGAGCCGATTTCGTCGTTGAGCCGCGCAATGTCGGCCTGTAACGCCGGGGAGCGCTTGCCTTTCTCGAGCAAGGCCTCCAGTTCGCGTTCATCGGCGCCCGCCTGCGCGAGCTGCTGGGCGAACTGCTCTTCAGTGAGCCGCGCTTCCTGCTCGCGCAGTTTGATTTCGCCGATGCGATCACGCAGCGGGTTGAGATTCTGCTCGATGGTCAGCCTTTCCTGCTCGCCCCGGCGCAGCTCCGCTTCGGTCGCTTCCAGCGCGTCGCGCGCCGCCGCCAGCGCCTGCTCTTTCTCCCTGCGTACTGCCATTACCAGCTCGAGTTCCGCGTTGAGCGGGGCCTCATCCAGTCCCGCAAGCTCCTGCGTATGCCGGGCGATCCCGGTCCTGACAGTGTCGACGTTGCCCGCAATCAGACGCTGCGCGTTGCCGATTTCGGCTATCTTGTTGGCGCAGGTCTTGAGATGGAAAGCCGCTTCCTGCGCGGAACGCTCGGCCTGCAGCAACGACTGACGCTGCGTTTCGAGCGCCGCATCGCTGCGCACATGCTCGGCAACAGCTGCCGCCAGATGGGCCTGTAGATCTGCGCGTCGTAAATCGAGCTGCGCGATCGAGATCTCGGCAGCATCGTGATGACCGCGCTCCTGCCCGGTGTGCGCGCCGATTTCAGCCAGCTCGGCAGCGATCTGCGCGCCGCGCTGGCTGACACGCTGCGCCTGTTCGGAGAGCTTGAGGATGGCCAGCTGGGTGGCATGGTGGCGCTGCTGCAACGTATCGACGGTAACGCGCAGATCGTTGAGCGCCGACTTGCGCAGCGCAAAGTCGGCTGCCACGGCCGCCGCCTCGCTGCGACGCGCGGCGAGCTCCGTCAATTCACCCTGGTGCTGCACCGTCAATTGCTCGATCTCGCGCTGCCGCGACAGCACCCCGTGAAGCTCCGAATCAGCGGCATGAAAGCTCGCGCTGTAGCGCGTGAAAACATGGCCGTCAGCCGACACCAGAACGGCGCCTGGCGGCAGCTGCGTGCGCTTCGCCAGGCCCTCGTCGTGGTCGCGGACGACGTAAACCTGATGCAGCCAGTCACCGAGCGCACCCGCTGCCGCCAACTGCTTGTGGCGCACGAACGAAGCCAGCGGCTCCAGCCCTGGCAGTTGCGCGGCCTCTCCGATCGCGGCTCCCGCCGCGTAGACGGCCATCTTTCCCGGGGGCGGATCGCCGAGCCACGGCGCGGCGCGCGCGAGATCGTCGAGCTCTATGCTATTGAGGCGCTCGCGCAGCACCGCCTCTAGCGCATCCTCCCAGCCGGATTCGATCTCGATGTCCTGCCAGAGGCGGCGGGTCGCTGCCAGGCCATGCGCTTCGAGCCAGCCCTGCATTTTTTCGCTGCGCGCGATCCGGTCCTGAACCTGCTGCAACGCGTCGATGCGCGCTGTCAGTCCCGTCACCAGTTGCGCGGCCGCCTCGACCGCCGCGGTGCGCTTGCGCAGGGCCTGCTCGTGCTCCGGAATGCGCGCTTCCTCGTCCTCGAGCTGGGCGCGTCGGCCGCGGTGATCGCTTTCCAGGTCCCGCTGCTCAATGCGCAGACGCTCGAGCGTGCCGCTGTCGGGCGGCGTCAGCGCGCTTTGCTCTTCGCGCAGCCGCTGTTCGCGCTGCGCCAGTTGAGCGAGCAGCTTGAACGCATGCTCGCGTCGCGCCTGTTCGAGTTGCAGCGCCTGGCCATTTTCCGCAGCTTCGCGCTGCAACTGATCGCGGCGCTCCTGGCTAGCCCGAAATGCCTGCTCCATCACCGGCGAGCGCGCGGCTGCAGCAGCGAGCTGCGCCTGCAACACGTCGAACGCGTGCTGTGCGCGCTGCTGTTCCCGTTGCCACTCGTCGTGCTGGGCTTCGTGTGTCCGCAACTGGCGCTCGCCGTGCTCGAGCTGACCGACAAGCGCTGCCAGCTGGCTTTCCACCCGCTGGCGGTTCTCGCGCACATGGTTGATCTGCTGCTGGAGCCGCGAGAATTCCGCGTTCGTTTCATAGAGTCTGCCCTGCGTTGCGTGCAGCGTATCGCCGGCCGAGTGGTGGCGCACGCGCAGCTCCTCGAGCCCGCGCTCTGTTTCGCGCAACCGCGCGGTTTCGGCTTCCAGCTCTACGCCCAGCTTGCCGATCTCCCGCAGGCAACGCTCGCGTGCGGCTGCGGCCTCGCGCTTCCTCTGCAGCCACAGCAGACTCTGTGTCGCGCGCAGCTGATCCTGCAGGCTGTGATACTGGCGGGCTACTGCAGCCTGTTCGCTCAGATGCGCGAGTTGCTTGTCGAGCTCGAGACGGATGTCCTCGACGCGCAACAGGTTCTCGCGCGTATCGGACAGCCGCAGCTCGGTTTCGCGGCGCCGTTCACGGTATTTAGAAACCCCCGCAGCCTCCTCGAGGAAAATACGCAGGTCTTCCGGCTTCGCTTCGATGATGCGCGAGATCATCCCCTGTTCGATGATGGCGTAAGCACGCGCGCCCAGGCCCGTCCCCAGGAATATATCGGCGACATCGCGCCGCCGGACGTGCACGTTGTTTATGTAAAACGCGGACTCGCTGTCGCGCTGAAGCACGCGCTTGACCGAAATCTCGCCGTAGCTCGCCCACTGTCCTGCGGCCTTGCCGAGGCTGTTGTCGAAGACCAGCTCGACGCTCGCGCGATTGACCAATTGCCGGTTTCCCGAGCCGTTGAACAACACGTCCTGCATGGTTTCGCCGCGCAGATGCCGCGCGGAGGACTCGCCGAGCACCCAGCGTACGGCGTCGATCACGTTCGATTTGCCGCAGCCGTTGGGTCCGACTATACCAACCAACTGGCCGGGGACGGGAATGTGCGTGGGATCTACGAACGATTTGAAGCCGGCCAGCTTGATCTCAGTGAGGCGCAATTTTCTCTATGCCGAGGGGAGTTATAATTCAGAATCAAAATTTGCGCGTTATTTTAACTGAATTGAAGCCGCTGCCCTAATGCCCAGCAAGCCCAGCCCGCGCCTCGCCCACTTCCCCAATCCGAGCCCGCGCCGCGACTATCGGATTCACATGGAAATACCAGAGTTTACCTGCCTGTGTCCGCAGACCGGCCAGCCGGACTTCGCGACGCTCGTGCTCGACTACGTGCCCGACCGGCTGTGCGTCGAGTTGAAAAGCCTCAAGCTCTACATCTGGTCCTATCGCAGTGAGGGTGCGTTTCACGAAGCGGTCACCAACCGCATACTCGACGATCTCGCGCGCGCCATCCGGCCGCGTTTCATGCGGCTCACAGCGAAGTTTTACGTGCGCGGCGGCATCTTCACGACCGTCGTCGCTGAAACCCGTAAAAAAGGCTGGCAGCCGCCCCCCGCGCTCAGCCTGGACACCCTGCCCGGCCAGCCGAGTCCGCGCTAGCGCTAGCAGCCTGTCGGACTTAGCGGATGCGACAGGCTGCTAAAAGCAAAACCGCCCATTTGTTCTGAATAAGGTCTAATTCCACAGCCGTTTCACCTCGGTCAGCACGTGGCAACGCCATTGCGATGGCTTTTTTGACGATACTTGCGCATTTTTTCCTGGGCGGTTTTGCGTAAGGAGCTTGTCGGACTCAAGCCCGACAAGCTCCTAGACGCAAAAAAGGCGCGGACGCTCGCCAGCGTCCGCGCCTGATACTGCCTGCTGCTTACTTAGCGTCCGTCGCCATCGGCGTCGCCGGGAAGGGCGCGTTCGACACGGTGCCAGGCTGCTTTGGTAGCGTCCTTCGCCTGGTCCCAGCCTAATCGCGAATTGCCTTTGGCGCGGTTGTAGTCTGCTTCCAGATTGCGCTCGATTTCGTCGTATTTCTTGCCTGCATACTGCTTGCGTGCCGTGTAGCCGGTCCGATATGCCGGCGCGTAGTCGTCATAGGTATAGCCCGCCTTATAGTACGGCTCGCCCGCGTAGTTCTTGGACCAGTATGCATCCTCGACGGTGGGATCGAACACTTCGCCGACGGCTTTGCCGGCCAGTCCGCCAATCACGGCACCCGCCGCTGCGCCTATTATCGTACCTACGGGGCCGGCTACCGTGCCGGCTGCCGCGCCAGCGGCCATGCCACCAGCCGCCGCGCCGAGACCTGTCCCCACCGGGTGTGACCCCGGGGCACCGGTCAACGGATCGCGGTTCGCATCGCTGTTATCGCGGTCTTCAGGCTTCATGTCTGTACTCCTCAGGTAAATTGAATGGGTACTACCCCTGCTAAGAAAGCAAGCAATATGCCGCGCTTTTTTCACGCGCCGCGATGCCTAACTGACTGCTGCAGGTGGAAATTCGGGAATGACCCGACAGGCGTCGACTGACGTGCCTGTAAAAACGACAAAAGCCCGCGCGGTACTTACAATTGTGTCGCCCCGCAAGGTTGTCTGCGCGGCGCGCCGTGTGCTGACTAGTGGCCGATCAGCTCGGCGCGAGAGCGCGCCAGAAGCTCCAGCAATTGCCCTGGCTCCACGGGCTTGACGAGGTGATGATCGAAGCCTGCCTCGCGCGAGCGCCGGCGATCTTCTTCCTGTCCATATCCCGTAATGGCGATCAAAACGATGGGATGATCGCTGGAAGTCTCCTTGAGCGCGCGCGCCACGCCATAGCCGTCGAGTCCCGGCAGGCCGATATCGAGCAGCGCGACGTCGGGGTGGAACGTGGAAGCGATCTGCAGCGCAGCAAGCCCGTCGTGCGCGGTATGCACGTCGTGCCCGGCCATGCGCAGCAGGATGGCCAGCATCTCGGCGCTGTCGCGGTTGTCGTCGACGACCATGATCCGATACAGCTGCGCCGAATCCGGTTCGACAGAAGCGGCACCGGCGGGAGGTGTGGCCGCCTGCTGCCGCCTGGCGACGGGCAGATGAACGCTGAACGTGCTGCCTTTGCCTGCGCCTGCGCTGTAGGCTGTTACCTTGCCGCGGTGCAGCTCGACCAGTTTGCGCGCCATCCACAGTCCGATGCCCAGTCCGCCGTGCGAGCGATCGAGCGGTCTTTCGGCCTGTATGAACAGCTCGAAGATCCGCGGCAGGAGCTCGGCGGTGATCCCCACGCCCCTGTCCTCGACCGACACCACGACTTCGGCGTCGGCACGCAGCTCCGCGATCAGCGAAATGTGGCCGAACTGATTCATGTATTTCGCGGCGTTGGTCAACAGGTTCGTGAAGACCTGCTCGAGCCGAGTCGCGTCGCCGTTCACGAGCACCGTATGGTCGGGCAGCGAAACGGTTAGTCGGTGCCGGTTTGCGTCCAACAGCGGACGCACCGTCTCGATCGACCGCTGCACGGCGGTGGCGAGATCCACGAGCTCGTTGCGAAGCTGAATCTTGCCGCTGTTGATGCGCGTGACATCGAGCAGGTCGTCGACGATGCGGGCAAGGTGGCGCGTCTGGTGTCCTATCGCATCGTGGGCCGTGCGCACTGCGACCGCGTCGGCGCCGGGCAGCCGCAGAATTTCCAGCGCCGCCAGTATCGGCGACAGCGGGTTGCGCAGCTCATGGCCGAGCATGGCGAGAAATTCGTCCTTTCGCTGATCGGCGTCGGCGAGCTCCCGCAGCCTGTCGTGCAGCAAGTCCTCGAGGTGCACGCGGTCCGTCACGTCACGGGTAAAGCACCGCGTATGCACGAACTTGCCGTCTTCAACGCGCGCGTTGGAGTGGATCAGGACATGCCTGATCGAGCCATCCTTGCAGCGCAGTCGCGCGGGATAATCGCGAAGGGTGTCGCCGCGCAGCAGTCGCGTCAGGATATCTTCGATGATCTCGCCGTCGGCGTGGAAATCGGCGATAGGCCGGCCTATATATTCATCGCGGGTATAACCGAGCAGGCTGAGCTCCGCCTCGTTTGCCCAGAGTATCGTTCCATCCGGTCCAACCTGATGCATGCTTTCCACACCATGCTCGAGAAAATCCGCCAGCTCGTGTTCGCGACGACGCAGCGTTTCGAGGGTCTGCTGGTGCTCCCTGATCTCGCTCGATAACGCCTGCGTCTTCTGCTGGAGCTCGGCGACCAGCCTGAGGTGCTCGTCGGAGTCTGCGTGAGCAGGGGCGGCTCCGGCTGGCAGCACCTGCGAGTGCAAAGCGCAGACCTGGAGAAAGGGCTCGGAGTGCACGTGGCTCGAAAACCCCCCGAGCGGATACGCGCAGCGCAACGAGAACGCGTGCGTGCTGGCCAGTTCATTCCAAAGCGTCTCGAGCTCGAGCGCAGCCTCCATATAGCCTTGCATCCACAGCAACGCCACCATTTCGCCGTACGCCTGCACGTGCGGGTAGCGCATGCCGAGCTGCGTGATCGCAGTGCCGACAGCCTGCCGGAAACGATCGCGATCGGGGTGCCCGTCGACCATGAACTTTGCCAGCGTGTCCGCAGCATCG
Source organism: Burkholderiales bacterium (assembly GCA_046715035.1). Classification (GTDB taxonomy): domain Bacteria; phylum Pseudomonadota; class Gammaproteobacteria; order Burkholderiales; family SG8-41; genus PALSA-1004. The sequence continues at coordinate 12,057 of JBKJZR010000299.1, forward strand.
AGGGGAAGGTACTGCCCGGCTTCGTGCAGGGCAGTCGGATCGAACCCCAGCTTGGCGAGCGCCTGCGTCACTGCTTCGCGGTGAGACCGCGTTGAGATCAGGAGAGCCCCGTGGCCGGCGCGCAGCGTGGCGGCTAGGAACTCGGCGATGCTATCGACGAGAACCGTGTCGTCGTCATAAAACTGCACGAGGTGCTGAGGGCTTTCGGCAGGCCTGCTCCCTGTTTCGCCGTGTGTCGGGCACTGCGCCGCAGGGGCAAAAGCCAGTTCGTTCATAGGCGCGCTCGATGTGTTTTTGTTGTGCACGCAGCGTCGCCAGGGGCGACTGAAGGCCACGTGGTATCTGAATGCTACGTTTCGATGTTTGTCCGCGTATATAGGCGCGATCCTAGAACATCCGTAGGCATAGTCCTACGACGCGTGTGCGAGTCAGCTTTTAAACCGTTTTGCTGCCGGGACCCGAGGCGGCGCAACGGGGCGCCGCACAACACGCTGAGCCGTTATTCGGCTCTGTTACCGGCTGAATTCGAGGATATCGAAACCGACGTAGCGGTCGACGATATACACCAGTCCCCGTGCGTCGACGTCGACGTCGTTCGTTTGCGGGCACGGCCTTCCAGTTGCGGGTTCGGGGATGAACCAGCCGACCTCCTGGGGAGCCGCCGGGTCCGCGATGTCGACGATGCGCAGCCCTCCGGCAAACCACGCGCAATAGACCAGCGTATCCGACATATGCTCCTGAAACTGATGGGCGCCGAAGCGGCCCGGCGCGGCGCGGCTCCACGGGGAGTCGAGCTCGCTCACTTCATACAGCGAAAGCGGCTTGATTTGCGACGGGTCGGAAACGTCGAAGACCCACAGGCATCCGTGTGGACGGCCGCGCCGGCGCGCCATTTCCTCGGCGCTGTGGGCGTGGTCTTCCTCATCGATGGCGATGGCGACCTGTTTGCCGCCGACCGGAAATGGCACACCGAGAAAGGTGTGCGAGGGCTCGGGAAACGGCGGATGGTAATTGTACGCGCCGATCGTACGGGGATTGCGGATATCGGCGACGTCGATGATGCGCACACCGCCATGCCAGCAACCGGCCCATAGCCGGTCGCCGGTGCGCAGCGTATGGTGCAGCCGATGCTGGCGGCCCGACCACGTCGGCTGCTCGCCGCCGGCGAGGTGCTGGCCGGGCAGCCACCAGCGCGATATTTCCGCAGGCCGCACTGGGTCACCGATGTCGTAGATCACCAGGATATTGCCGATGTAGCCCGGCATTTCCGTCGAGATGTACGCGTATTGCGCGTCCATGTCGAAGCGGTGCACGCCGATGCCGTGGGTTTTCTGAAATGCGATGAGGCGAGGCTGGGACCGGTTCGACACGTCATAGATCTTGAAGCCGCCCTGGTCGTAGGGCTTGCGCTGGGCTTCCTCGACGGCGGGTATTTCGCCGACGCCGACGCCCAGTTTGGCCGCCAGTTCGGCGTGACTGGGATCGCGTCCCAGCCCGGCACGCAGCTGTTCGCGCAGCTTCGGCAGCTCGTCGGCCTTGCGGCCGATAGCGGTCATGTTGCGCTCGCTGTTGACGATCATGATGTCGCCGACGACGCGCGCCTTGTGGCTGTGCGAGGTGGGATCGTCGAGAAATATCTGCGAGACAACGCGCGGATTCTCAGGATCCGCAACATCGAGTATCGACGTGCCGAGCTGCTGCTGGTTAGGAATGTGACCGATGTATGCGTAGTTGCCGGCAACGTAGACTTGTCCCGCGCCGGGCAGGTCGAGCCGCGACAAACGCTTGACGTTATGGGCCAGGTGCGGCATCTGCGGCGTTGCTCCCATCGTTGCTCCTTCACGAATTGACGAGCGATTCTACCGCACGGCCGACCGCGCCGCGCCGGGCATGAGGGTGTGAATCTGGCCGCGGATTTGGCAGAATGGCCAGCCCGGCCCGCGTCGCGCACGAGGGTGTCCCCGACTAGTTCGACGCTCTGTGATGGAGGCTGCGTGAAAATTGCAATGACTCGAGGCGTGCTGGCGCTCGTACTGGCGGTGACGTGTGCGGCGCACGCGCAGGAATTTCCGAATCGGCCGGTACGCGTGGTGGCGCCGTTCGCTCCGGGAGGGGCGACGGACGTGCTGACGCGCATCGTCAGCCAGAAGCTGTACGAGCGCTGGGGTCAGACCGTGATCGTCGATAACCGCGTTGGCGCGAGCGGCAACATCGGCGCTGAATTCGTCGCCAAGTCCGCAGCGCCCGACGGTTACACGCTGTTGATGGCCGGTGCGCCGCACGCCATCAATATGAGCCTGTTCCGCAATCTGCGCTATGACCTCGCGAAAGACCTGGCGCCGCTCAGCGCGGTCGCGACTTTCCCGAGCCTGATCGCACTGCACCCGTCGCTGCCCGCGAGGTCGGTAAAGGAGTTGATCGCGCTCGCCCGAGCGCGGCCCGGGCAGCTCAATTTCGGCTCGGCCGGCAACGGCTCGCCGAATCATCTCTCGATGGAGCTGTTCAAGACGATGGCGAAAGTGGAGATGACGCACATTCCTTACAAAGGCGGCTCAGGACAGATGGTGACTGACCTGCTCGCGGGCCAAGTCCAGCTCGCCTCGATGGGGCTGCCGCCGTCGTTGCCCTATGTCAAGGCGGGCAAGCTGCGCGTGATCGCCGTTACTAGCACGCGGCGCTCGCCGCTGTTGCCCGACGTGCCGACCGTCGCCGAAGCCGGCTTGCCGGGTTTCGACGTGTCGTCGTGGTACGGCTTGTTCGCGCCTGCGGCGCTCTCGAAGGAGCTCGTGGCGAAATTGAGCGGCGACATCGTGGCGATACTCAACACCGCGGACATCAAGGAGCGGCTGGCTGCCCTCGGCGCCGAGCCGGCGCCAATGACGCCCGAGGAATTTGGTCGCTACGTCCAGGACGAGATTGGGAAGTGGTCGAAAGTCGTCAGGGATTCCGGCGCGAAGGTGGATTAAAGGCGAGAGGCGTGAAAGGCGAAGAGCGTGAGGCGGGAGGCGGGAGGAGCGGGAGGAGTGAGGAGTGAGGAGTGAGGAGTGAGGGGATGGGGCAATGATGCCAACCAAAGACCGGCCGGCGACGGGCTTGGCGCTGCCGCGACATGGCCGTTACGACTATGTGCCGCTGACCGAGCGCGCCGACTACAACTGGCCGGAGGGCAAACGGCTGGCATTCTGCCTGACGACCAATATCGCGGTCCACGCCTTCGGCAAAGGGCGCGGACACGACAACGCCAAGCGCGGCGAGCCGCAGACCCAGCGCAACTACGCGTGGCGCGACTACGGCAACCGCGTCGGCATCTGGCGGCTCTTCGATCTCGCCGACGAGCTCGGCATTCCGCTCGCGCACAACACCAACAGCCTGCTCTACGATGAAGCGCCGCAGATTTTCAAGCGCATCCGCGCCCGCGGCGACGAGATCATCGCGCACGGTCGCACCAACGCCGAGAACTTCAACGACGTCCGCTGGGAAGCTGACGAGGCGCGCATCATCGGCGAAGTGACGGCGACCATTACCCGCCAGGAGGGCAGGCCGCCGCAAGGCTGGCTGAGCGGCGGCGCCTACGAGAACCCGTGGACGCCCGACTTGCTGAAAGAAGCGGGCTATGCGTACTTCACCGACTGGCCGTGCGACGACCAGCCGATCTGGATGCGCACGCGCGCGGGGCCGCTGCTGTCAGTGCCGTATCCGGTCGAGCTCAACGATTCGCCGCAGATCATCCACCGCCAGCACACGGGGCGCGAGTTCTGCGACATGCTCGTCGATCAGTTCGAGGAGATGGCCGAGCAGAGCGCGCGCCACCCGCTGGTGTGCAACATCTCGATCCACCCGCATGTTTTCGGCTACCCCTTCAGGCTGCGTCCGCTGCGCCTGGCGCTGCGGCACTGCTTCGCCAGCAAGCTGATGGACCGCGTGTGGAAATGCAGGCCAGGCGAGATCGCCGACTACTGCCAGACGCTCGAACCCGGCAGCGTTCCGGGAAGTTGATCGCTTTAGAACGGGATTTTATGCAAGGATCGAGCAGATGACGGGTCTTCGACGCTAGCCAAACTGCGCCGTAGGCCGCGAGTGAACTCGGGATCGGGATAAAGCGGATTCTTCAGCAATTGCTATTACGCATTGGCGCAGCGGGTGCGACGACGCACCAATCCAATGCCTGCCAGGCCCGCACCGAATAAGCCCAGTGTTACCGGCTCGGGAATGCGGTTCGAAACTCTGCTCCCACCATACTCGATGAAGTACGTAGCGGTCGTGAATGGGGCACCGGGGAAGTCGTTCCACCCTCCCGCCTGCAAGTATGCATAGTTTTCGCTTAGCCCACCGCTCGGATCGCCACCATGCCAAGGGGCGTAGAAATTTGGCGGGGTACCCGGAGCGCCAAAATTCGGCCCCCCTGACCAAAATTGCACGCCGGCCTCGGGCCCGTCGGCCCACAGCCACTCGCCTTCAGTTCCCCCATCGGTGCCGCCGATCCAGCCGGAACTAAAGACACCAATGCCGATGAGAAACGCCTGCTCGCCAGCCGATGTCAAGGTCACTAGGTAGCCCGGCTGAGTGTTATGCGAGCGGCTCAACGCGTCAGCACGCGCGGCACTCCAGGTACCTGTAAAAACGATGGACTCGTAAAAATGTCCGTTGCCGCCGCTTGCGACAGTCCATTCCATGGGCGCAGCTTGGGCCCCTGTCACCCCTACGTTCAGCGCGGCGCAGGCGACGCTCGCCAGGCCACCGATCAACACGGTAGCCAGCGGCCGCGCCAAACTCGAAGACCGAGAGGTCATGACTAGGCTCCTATCCAAAAATCGTAGAGTGTCCCGGTTTGGGAGCAACGTGCTTTTTGTTAATGAAAATGAAGCATAGACCGTGCTAGATCACGCCTTGTCAGATTATGCCATTGTTTTTTTTCCGTTCTACAAAAGGCATCGCCCCGTCGCAAACTTTCCGAGAGGGAAACGTAAAATTTCTCGACAGAGTTTTTCGGCCAGAAACCGCCATGGAACTTCTGACGCGCCGCGCCCCGTTGTCCCGGATTGCCACCGTAACGGATCAGAACCTCGATGTATTCGATCGCCGCGCTGAGATATTCCTGGATTTGTACGTTTGTTGCGCCCGCGCCACCGGGCATGGTCAATGCCGAAACGCGTGGCGGGTGCAAAGGAGCGCTCTATCAGTTGCTGGCGCGTGCAAATGGCACCACCCAGTAACGTGAATTAATGCCGTTCCTACGCCGGGTAGCGAACGCGGCATGTATCTTGCTGTATTTGCGGTCTATGAAGCCCGAGCGGGATAAGGGTCCTTGATGCATCAGCGGAAGCTGCGCACAGTTATTGAAAGACAGAAATCATGTCTGAGACAGCTACGTAGGTGATGAAAATGCGTCAGCACGCGCTCGCTCTGGCTGATATAGCTGCGTTGCCATACCAGGCAACTATCGGTCGTTAAAGGCCAGGCATGCTCAAACTCGACTTGAACGGACTGTCCAATGACGAAGTTGTTGAGGTAGTTCACTACTATTGCTGTCAATTTGGCCAGGTAGACACCCTCAAACTGGTTCGTTCATCTCAAGAAGAAGGTGTTGCGTATGCGGTCGTGCAGATGAAAGAACCAGAGCAGCATCGGATACTGGCTACGCGGATGGGGGATCGCGAAAAAGAAGGCCGCGTCATCATTAGAGTCGAGCAAGAGACGTTTGATCTGCGTCGTTCGCCAAGCCTTGCGGGCGTCATGCGCCTGCCACCCACAGGGGCGGCAAAAAGGATTACGTGAACTGTTTGGCAGGCTGCAAAGACCCTCGGTCAGCCGAGCATATATGCGCCCATGCCGAACAGGCCGAAGCTCGTGGCTAAGATCAGCAATATCGCCGGCGTTTGCCAGTCGTCGCCTCGCAGGACCGTTGCGCAGGCGAGTGCTGCGCAGCCTGCGAATATCGTCAGAAACATCAGTCCGATCGCTTCCAAGGCGGTGGCCGCAAAATGGGGCGCCACGAACAAAGCCGCCACCAGCAGAATGCTGCCGGCGATAAAGAATTTCCGCACGAGCTGCGAGCGCTGCAGCGACGGCGGCGGCCGGCGCATCCTTGCTCCCGCGTTTCGTGTCGCTCGCGCCTCGCCGATCGACATCGCGAAGAAGAACGCGCCCATCATCAAGGGAATCACTCCGAACAGTCCGAGCCCCCACACGCCGCTCCACAGGTTCTGGAAGTCGCCTACCAGCGCCTGGTTGGGGTCGTCGATGCGGTAACGCACAGGCATTGCGCTGCCGGGCTCGAGATCGTTTTTTTCGCCGCGGGCGAGTCCCCTGGTGCGGTAGGTATTGCCGTCGCGTGCAGTGAAACGCACCACCGGCGCGTGGCTAATCGAGACCCGGTTGGTATCGTCGGTCGAGCGCACCGGTATCCATTCCATCAAGACGCCCTGCGCGACCTCGGTGCCCGCCAGCGAATGATAGCGGTGCCAACCCAGCCAGCCCGCGCCCGCGAGACCCGCTGCTCCGATCGTGAGGCAGCCTATGGCGACGCCCCAAGTAAACCCTTTCAACCAGCCGGTGAAGCCGCCGAGCACGACACCGAGGAGGAACCCGCCGGAGAGAGTCACGACGGCTTGGGTGATGATTGAATCGTCCATCTTATCCGATCGTTGAAATTCTCCGTTCGCGCTGAGCGCAACGCCGCCGGCGTGGAGTCGAAGCGTTCCAAGTCATTGATTGGAAGCCGTCCATATTTCGACTCCGCTTCGCTAGCCTGTCCTGAGCATGTCGAAGGGCCTGTCCTGAGCATGTCGAAGGGCTCAATACGAACGGGTTTAATGCGCTTTTCAACAAACCATTAGGCAACGATGCGCACCTTGAGCACGGTCAGCTCCGCGATTCCCCCTTCGATCACATCGCGCGGTTTCGCGGGACCGCCGGCGGGGGTCCCGGTCATGATGATGGCGCCGGGCTCCAGCGTGTAGTGCTCGACGTTCTTCACGCCGCTTTGAGCTCGTAGGCCGCGCCGGTTTCTTCGAGTCCGATGTGCGAGGCCATGGAACAAGCGCCGGGACTATAGTAAAGCGTCAGCATGTTAAGGCTCCGGTGTTAGACGAAGGTGGCGGGCGCGGCAGTCCGGACACGGCGGCTGCGGTCAGGAATTATAGACCCGCGGTGCGGCGCGAGCTTTAACGCGAAGCTGCTCCAGGCGAACACGCGACGGGACTGCCGCGCTACCGGATGGGCGAAGATGGCGCAAAAAAAAGTATACTGCTCGCCATGTCGCGCCGCGAAGATCATCGCCTGGCCACTGGCCAGGGACGCTACACGGCCGACTGGAATCTGCCCGGCCAGCTGCACGCCGCTTTTCTGCGCGCCGACCGGGCGCATGCCGAAATCGTCCGGCTCGACACGTCGCGTGCGCTGGCCTATCCGGGCGTAGCCGCGGTCTATACCGGCGAGGACGCGCGGGCCGAAAAGTTCAGGTCGCTGCCCAATCCCGTCAATTTCGCGGGGCGCGACGGTCAATCGCTGCGCAAACCTTTTCATGCGGTGCTCGCGCAGGAGCGCGTGCGTTACGTCGGTGAGCCCGTGGCGATGATAGTCGCCGCATCCGCGGCGGCCGCCGAAGACGCACGCGATCTGATCGAAGTCGACTATCGCGATCTGCCAGCCGCCGTAAGTTTCGACGCGGCAGTCGCCGACGGCGCGCCCCCGTTGCACCACGATGCACCGGGCAATCTCGCGTTCGACTACGAATCCGGGGATGCGGCCGCGACTGCAGTTGCATTCGCCAGCGCGCCGCTGGTGAGCAGACTCACCGTCGAAAGTCAGCGCCTCGTCGGCAATCCGCTCGAGCCGCGCGCGTGCCTCGTTGTTTACGACGCTGCGCAGGGGCGTTACACGCTGCACCTGCCGCTGCAGGGAGTCGGCGGGATGCGCAGTCAGATCGCCGCGGTCACCGGTCTTGCGAACGACAAGATCGCAATCGTGGCGCAGGACGTGGGCGGCAGTTTCGGCGTGCGCGGTGCGTGCTACCCGGAGTATTTTGCCGCGATGCTCGCCGCGCGCCGCCTCGGCCTTCCCGTCAAGTGGGTCGCGTCGCGCAGCGAATGTTTCGTGAGCGACTACCATGGCCGCGGGCTCTCGCTCACCGGTGAGCTGGCGCTCGACCGCGCGGGCAATTTTCTCGCGATCCGCTTCGACGACAGGGCCGACCTGGGCGCTTACGCCGCCGCGTTCGGCGCGTTCATTGCGACGCGCAACCTCACGATCACGATGGGCGGGGTCTACCGCATCCCGGCGATGTATGCACGGAGCAGACTCGCGTTCACCAACGCGGTGCCGGTATCCGCGTACCGCGGCGCGGGGCGCCCCGACATCGCTTATGCCATCGAGCGGCTGGTCGATTATGCCGCGCATCAGCACGGTTTCGATCCGCTCGAGTTGCGCAGAAGAAATTTCATCAGTCCCGCAGCGATGCCTTATAAAACGCCGAATGCGGGCACTTATGATTCCGGCGACTTTGCCGCCGTTATGGAAGATGCGCTGCAACGCGCGGACTGGGGTGGGTTTGCCGCGCGCAGGGAGGCGAGCGCGCGGCAAGCGAAGCTGCGCGGCATCGGTATCGCTACGTATCTCGAGGCCGGCGGCGGCGGAAGTGCGCCGAAAGACCAGGTGGCGGTGGAATTCGATGCGGCGGGTGCAATGACGCTCTTTGCCGTCACGCAGTCGTCCGGACAGGGCCATGAGACGGTTTTTCCGCAGGTCGTGGCGGCAGCGCTGGGAATCGAGCCAGCGCACATCCGTTTTTATCCGGGGCCGCCGCGCGCCGAGCTGATGGGCAGCGGCACCGGCGGCTCGCGCGGGGTGCTGGGAACCGGCAGCGCGTTTCGCGTCCTCGGCGAGAAGCTCATCGAGCTGGCGCGTCCGCATGCCGCGCAGAAACTCGCGGTGCCGGCAGGCGAGGTGCGCTATGGAGACGGGCGTTTCCACGCAGGTGACCGCTCGATCGGTTTCATCGAGCTGGCACGCGCGCTTGCCGGCACGGCGCCGCATCCGCTCGATACGATAGCCGAGGGAACGTTCGGCGCGACCTATCCGAACGGCTGCCATATCGCCGAAGTCGAAATCGATCCCGAAACCGGCAGCGCGACGATCGCCCGCTATACGGCGGTGGACGACCTCGGCAACGTGATCAACCCCACGCTCGTCGAAGGCCAGGTACACGGCGGCGTGCTGCAGGGCGCGGGCCAGGTGTTCGGCGAGCACGCCGTGTACGATGCGGCGAGCGCGCAACTGCTGACGGGCAGTTTCGCGGACTACTTCATGCCGCGCGCCGGGTGGCTGAAGGAAATGTCGGTTCACGATCACCCGGTGCCGACACCGACCAACGCGCTCGGGGCCAAGGGCGTGGGTGAATCGGGCTGCAGCGGCTCCCTGCCTGCGCTCGTGAATGCGACCGTCGACGCGCTGCGCTCGCTCGGCATCGACCATCTCGACATGCCTTTCAGTCCCAGCCGGCTGTGGCATGCGATACGCCAGGCTCGCACGTCCGGGTAGTTCTCCGCGCGCTCGCGTTACAGTTCGCAGACTCTACTGCCCACGCCTGACCGCATGCTTGACGAGACGATAACCGAAGCAGAAGCTTGTGCAGGAATCAGTGCTTGCCCGGTCAGGCAATGGAGGGATTTGATCATGAGCTCGGTTGAGTTCGCGTATCGTCGCGCTGCGCGGTTCGTCCTACCCGTCCTGGCGCTGGCAGCAGCGGCCGGCGCATCCGCGCAGCCGTTTCCCAGCAGGCCTGTCGAGTTCATCGTGCACACTACAGCGGGTGGCGGCACCGACGTGTTCGCGCGCGCCGTCAGCGAAATGATTACCCGCGACCGGTTGCTGCCGCAGCCGATTACGGTGGTCAACCGCGCCGGCGGTGGGGGCGCGGTCGCTTATACCTACATCAAGAGCAAGCGCGGGGATCCGCATACCGTGCTGACGGTCGCGACGGGATCGCTGCTGACGAACGCGAGCCGCCCGGATCTGGAGCTGAGTCTCGACACTTACACCCCGCTCGCGTTCTTCGTGCTCGATCCGCAGACCATTGCGGTGCCGGCGGGCTCGAAGTATGCGACTTTCAAGGATCTCGTCGAGGCGGGCCGCCGCGAACCCGACGCGATCGCATGCGCCGTGGCTTCGGCGGGCGGCACCGGGCGCCTGCTGCTCTATCAGATCGAGAGGGTCACCGGTGCCAAATTCAAATTCGTCGCCTTCAAGAGCGGCGCAGACGCGGCGTTAGCGGTCCTCGGCGGCCACGTGCCCTTCACCACGGAGAACCTGAGCGAGATGTATTCCCAGGTCGAGGCGAAGAAAATGCGCGTGCTCGCAGTCACGGGCGACAAGCGCATGACGGTGCTGCCCGACGTGCCCACGCTCAAGGAACTCGGCTATCCGATCGTCGTGGGCACCGGCCGCGGTTTCGCGATGCCGGCTGGCGTGCCGAAGGAGGCGGCTGCCGCGATGGAAGCAGTCCTGCGGCAAGTCCATGCGAGCGCGGCATGGAAGGAGTTTGCCGCGCGCAACATGTACGAGGACGCCTACATGGGCAGCGCGGAGTTCGCGCAGTACCTGGTCAGGCGCCGCGAGGAGATGCAGGGCTTCCTCACCCACATCGGGCTGGGGCAGAAGCCGTAAGCAGCAGCATCGAGGATCGGGGATCAGTACCGATGGTTCTTGACAGGTTTTATTGAATCCTGAATCCGCGATCCGCATCCGCCTTCATTCGACTGCGAGATCGAGTATTCCCGCCTTGGGAGTAAAACCCAGTCCCGGGCCCTGTGGCAGCGTGACGGTGCCGTTGATGGGCGCGGGCGCGCCGTCGAACAGCAGCTCCACGCATTTCCAGCCCTGCCAGTGGAACTCGACACGCCCGCCGTTGGGCACGCCGCCGTGCAGGTGCATGTTGAGATGAGGGTAGTTGCCGCCCATCGAGAGCGGGATGTTGAACGCCTGCGCGAGCGCCGCCCCCTTGAGCCCTTGCGTGTAGCCGCCGATGTCGCGGACGTTGGGCTGCAGGTAATCGACCGCCTCGCGTAGCAGATACTCGCGCAGGAAGAGCAGGTCGGAAGTCGCGGTGCTGCCCGCCGCGATCGGTATTGTCGTCTGCGCCCGCAGGCGCGCCATCAGCCGCGGATCGCCCTGCAGCACGGGATCCTCGAACCAGACCAGATTGCAGGGCTCGCAGAGTTTCGCCAGCCGCAGCGCCTGGGCGTAGGTGGCGCCCTTGTTGGCGTCGATCATGATCTCGATATCGGGTCCGACGGCGTCGCGCAGCGCCAGGACCCGTCGCGCATCTTCGAGGATGCTCTTGTCGGTCGGCTGACCGAGTATCTCGTCGTGCTCGTGCGCGCCCGCGGCGACGACCATCTTGAGGCTGGTCTGGCCATCTGCGACCAGCATGCGCGCAACCTCGATCAGCTCAGCGGTGCTGTAGCGCGGCAGTCCGAACGTGATGTAGGCGGGGAGCCGGTCGTGCGCACCGCCCAGCAGTTTCCAGATCGGCTGGCCGGTGGCCTTGCCTTTGACGTCCCACAACGCGATGTCGATGAGGCTCGCAGCACAGTTCCATGCGCCCATGAAGTGCTTACGCGCGGTCGCCCAGAACAGCTTGGTGCGCACTGCTTCGGGACGCAGGGGATCCATGCCGACGATCGCGGGCGATACTTCGCGGTTGATGAACTCGCGGATTCCGTATTTGAGCGGATAGGTCGACAGCGCGTGGCCCTTCAACCCTTCGTCCGTTTCCACTTCGACGAAATTCGCGAGCGCGTGCTGCTGCTCCGCGACGAGTGGAAACGTGAAGGGAATACGCAACACCCAGCAGGTGACTTTGTGGATTTTCATGTCGTTCCCCGGCTGCCCTGCGTCGCCGCAGACGGACAGCGCCGTCGCTAACGATCGAGCCCAGCGAGCTTGCGGAAATTGGGCTCGCCGTGAGGCAACGGGGGCAGGGACCAGGTGCCCGTGCCGACCGGCCGGATGTCGCGGTCGACCGGCACCTCGACCAGGTACGGACGATCGGCTTTGATCGCGGTTTCGAGCACGCTCTCGAGATCGGCCGCCCGCTCGACGCGCGCGGCATCCACGCCGAACGAACGCGCGAGCATCACGAAATCCGGACTGTAGAGCTCCTTGGTCCGCTCGATCTGAAAACTGGTCGCGAGCTCCTGTCCAAACATGCCGAGCTGCATGTCGCGGATCGAGCAGTAGCCATGATTGTTCCAGACCACCCACACCGCGGGTATTTCGTATTCCTTCGCGGTGGCGAGGATGTGCGGCGTCATCAGGAACGAACCGTCACCGACGACCGCGACGGCCGGGCTTTCCGGCTCCGCGAGCTTGGCGCCGAGGATGCCGCACGTCGCAAAACCCATCGACGCAAACCCCCACGACTGCAGCAGGTGGCGCGCGCGGCGGGCCTTCCATAACTGGACGACCCAGTTGTGGTGCACACCGACGTCGGTCGCGAATATCGCATTCTCGGGCATGACCCGCGACAAGCCCTGCATCAGGCGTTCGGGGCGCAGCGGCGACTGGTCCGATTCAGTGAACGGTTTCTGGTAGTCGTCCCATATTTTCTTGCAGTCGCGCAATTTGGCGACCCAGTCGTCGTACGTTTTGGGCTTGGTTTTGACTTTTTCCTGCGCGCGGCGCGTGAGCACTTCGAGGCTTGCCCGAATGTCGCCGAGAATGCCGAGGTGCACAGGATAGTTGCGGCCGATCTCGGACGGGTCGTTGTCGATCTGGATCAGCTTGGTGGGCGGAATCGTCAGCGTGTAGCCGCTGATCCACGCGCTCGTGGTACGGTCGTCGAAACTGCAGCCGAGCGCGAGCAGCACGTCCGCGTTGCGCGCCGCTTCATTGGCAGCGTACGGGCCATTCCTGCCGATGGGCCCGAACGCCAGCTCGCTCGTCTCGTCGATGGTGCCTTTGCCATTCGGGCTCGTCACTACCGGGATGCGCAGTACTTTCAGAAATTCAAGCAGTACTTCAGTCGCCTCGCCGATGAGCCCTCCCTGACCCACGAGAATCACCGGGCGTTTGGCGCCGAGCAGCAGGTCGAGTGTACGCTCGAGCGCTTCGAGGTCGCCGGGGGCGCGCTGATTCAGCGCGGGATCAGGATCGGGTATTTCGACTTCCGCGGTTTCCTGGAACACGTTCAGCGGCACGTCGATGTTGACGGGCCCCGGACGCCCGTTGCGCAGCAGGCCGAAAGCCTGCTTCATGGCGAGCGGAAGCATTTCCACACGCGTGGGCTGAAAGCTCTTCTTCACGAGCGGACGGATCACCGAGGGAAAATCCCCCTGAAAATAACGCCCCGTTTCCTGGAACGGCATGCGGTTGAACTGGGTGGTGGGAACGTTGCCGGTGATCGCGAGGAATGAAGACGAGTCCATCATCGCGCCCGCGAGCGCGACCGGCAGGTTGCACGAGCCCGGTCCGCACGAGGTATACGTGGCGACGGGCTGGTGGCGCACCTTGTAATACGCATCCGCCATGTAGCCCGCCGCCTGCTCATGGTGCACGGATATCGTCTTGATGCGGTCGGCGGCGTTGCAGGCCGCGTCGAGAAAGCCGATGTTGCCATGGCCGCACACGCCGAACAGGTACGGGACTTTTTCCTTGATCAGGTACTCGATCATGATCTCGGCGCCCTTGTAGCTCTTGCGCTGCGCGACTTCGGTTAGCGGACCGGCTGTAACGGTATCGGGCGTGTCCATATGATCTCCAGAAACTACTCGGAAGCGGTCGATCAGCGATTCTGCAGTATCAGGGCAGCAAGCGCAAAGTTGCGAAGCTCATTCGGGTCGAGCGCCCGACTCCTTGATGACCTTCGCCCATTTCACGAGCTCCTTGCGCACCGCGGCGGCGAACTGATCGGGCGACATGGTGACGGGATCGGCGCCGAGCGCGGCGAGGCGCTCGCGCATGTCGGGCATGGCGAAAATTTTCGCGAGCGTCCGATTAAGCTTGTCGATAATCGGTTGCGGCGTTTTTGCCGGTGCGAACACGCCGTACCAGGTGAGCACTTCGTAACCGGGGATACCTTCGCCGACCGTCGGCACCTCGGGCAATATCGATAGCCGCTTCTCGCTCGACACGCCGAGCGCCTTCAGCCTGCCCGATTTAACGTACGGCAGCGTGGACGACACCCCGGTGAACATGATCTGCACCTGCCCGCCGACGAGATCGGTGAGCGCGGGTCCTGCGCCTTTGTACGGCACGTGCACGATGTCGATACCGGTCATGCTCTTGAACAATTCGCTCGAGAGGTGCGCAGTCGAACCGCTGCCGGATGAAGCGAAATTGATCGCGCCGGGTTTCGATTTGGCGAGTGCGACGAGATCCTTGATCGACGCTGCGGGCACGGCAGGGTGAGCGACCAAAATCATCGGGCTCGACGCAACCATGCTGATCGGCGCCAAATCCCTGGCGGGATTCACCGAGAGCTTGGGGTAGAGCGTGGGATTGATTGCGTTCGTGCCGTTAGCGCCCATCATCAGTGTGTAGCCGTCCGGCGCGCTCTTGGCGACGATCTCGACCGCGATGTTGCCGCCGCCACCCGCGCGATTGTCGACGACGACCTGCTGGCTGAACGCTTCGGCCAGTCTTTGGGCGGTAAGCCGGCCGACGATATCGACAGGGCCGCCTGGCGAGTAGGGGACGACCAGCCGGATCGGTTTGGTGGGATAGTCTGTGGGCGCGGACTGCGCGTGCGCACCGGGTGGAGGCAGGAGCGCGGAGGCGGCGAACGCGGCGAGGTAAAACACGACTCTCATTGTCAATCCTTGTTGTCGAGGTATCGATACCAGTAGTACATCGCCCGCTGCGGGATGCGCACCAGTCTGTGCAGCGGAATGCGCACGAGCGGCGTGCTGGTGCACGGAATCGCGTATTCGGGCTCCTCTCCGGCGAGCCTTCCCGCAAGCAGCTTCCCCGCGTAGAGGCTCAACGACACGCCGCTGCCCTGGTAGCCGAGCGCGTAATGCACCGAATCGTCGTCTGCAGCATGGTAGACGTGGGGCAGGAAGTCGCGCGTGAGGCACACCCAGCCATGCCAGTCGTAATCGACAGTGACCTGGCCGAGCGC
The DNA here is from genome assembly GCA_046715035.1 of Burkholderiales bacterium. Lineage (GTDB taxonomy): Bacteria > Pseudomonadota > Gammaproteobacteria > Burkholderiales > SG8-41 > PALSA-1004. The sequence continues at coordinate 27,175 of JBKJZR010000299.1, forward strand.
CGGATACTTCGCCTTCAGCTCCGCGAGCAGGAAGCTGCGCTGGCGTGCATTGTGCTCGGGACTGTCGGCAATGAGACCGCGGCCGCCGAACATGATGCGGCCATCGTGCAGCCGGCGCCAATAATAAAGCAGCTTGCGCGTGTCCGTCAGCACGTGCTGCGTCACGAAGTTCGCGCCCTCGATTTCGGCACGTGTCAGCGGACGCGTGACGATGATGTGCGACAACACCGGCAGTAGGGTTGCTGCGACTGCCGGATGCAGGCCCGGCGGCGTATAGCCGTTGGTCGCGACCACGACCCTGCGCGCGCGCACCTCGCCATGGGGCGTAGACAGAACGTGTTCGCCGCCATGCTTGCGCCATGCAGTGACCGGGCTTGCGGAATGCACGGCTGCGCCGGCTGCGCGCGCCATGCGCAACACCCCGGCGGCCAGTTTGAGCGGATGGACGGACAGCGCGTCCGGTATGCGCAGTGCGCCGTGCGACTGCGCGCCGCCTATGTGGTTGGCGCGCAGCTCGGTCGCACCGATAAATTCGGCGGGATACTCGAATTCCCGCTGCAGCGCGTCGGCTTCGCGCGCGAGCGCCGCCGCGCGGCTGGGGCGGTGCGCGATCTTGAGGTGTCCCGCTTCGACGGCGTCGCAGGCGATGCTGCCGTCGCTGATCATCGTGCGCACGTGATTGAGCGAGGCCATCATCATTGCGAATGCCCGCTTTGCGACCGGGTGTCCCCAGTGCTCGATCATCTCGGGGGCGCTCAGGCGGCCGAGTGCCATGCGGGCGAAACCGCCGTTGCGTCCGCTGCAGCCCCACCCCGGCCGATTGGCTTCGAGCACTACTGCCTTCACGCCGTAGACGCGGGCGAGATGGTAGGCGCACGACAAGCCCGTATACCCCGCGCCGATAATGACGACGTCGGCATCGAGCCGCGGCGGCGCGGGGCCGTCGTCGTCGGGCAACGGTCCCGCCGTGGCCGCCCAGTAGGAGTGGGGATGGTCGAGTCCCGTGCCCGGCGTGGCGGCACGCAGTGGATCGTAAGGGGCATTCATCAGCGTGAGGAGTGAGGAGTGAGGCGTCAGGCTAATGACGTGCGCGCAGCGACTGCTTCGAACGCCCGCTTAGCACCGTACACCTCACTGTCCCGTGAAGCGGGGCTTGCGCTTTTCCTTGAAGCTCGCGATGCCTTCTTTGGCATCGGCGCTCTGGCGCACGCGCTGGATCGCGAAGCGGCCGCGCGCGGCGCGCTCGGCGGGCCCCTGGGGCACGACCTCGCTCACGAACTCCCGCAGCAGTGCCAGTACCAGCGGCGCATTGTCCGCGAGACGTTGCGCATAGCGCATCGCGCTCGGCAACAACTGCGCCTTCGGCACGACCTTGTTGATCATGCCGACCTGGTAGGCGCGCTCGGCACCGAGTTCTTCGCCGAGGAGCATGAGCTCCATGGCGACTTTGTGAGGAATGCGGCCGGCAAGCCCCGCGATGAGCGCCCCGGTGAAGCCGACCTTGGCTTCGGGAAACGTGAATTTCGCGTCGTCGGCGGCAACGCAGAGGTCCGCCATCTGCACCATGACGACCGCGCCGCCTACGACCCAGCCCCCGACTGCCGCAATCAAGGGTTTCTGAAGGCGCACGCCGACATTGGGCACGCACGCGGGAAAATCCTCGGCAGGGCCCTTGATGTCGACGCCGACGGAGAAATCTGCGCCCGCGTGGGTGATGATCGCAACCCGCTCCGGCCCGGCGTTGTAGCGCTCCCACGCTTCCCGCAGCCGCGTGGCCAGGTCGTTGTTGATTGCGTTGCGCCGCTCGGGCCGGTTGAGCGTGATGATGGCGACGCGGTCGGCGACTTCGTACGTGACTGTGGGCTCGCTCATGGCGGATTCTTTCGGTCAATGGACGGCAGGGTGTTCGATCGAGGCGCGCGCGTCGAGCGCGATCGCGCCGTCGCCTGCGCCGCGTACCAGCAACGGATTCACGTCGAGCTCGGCGAGCCGCGGTCCCAGCGTCGCCGCGAGCCAGCTCACACGCACGATCACGTCGACCAGCGCTGCGATGTCGGCAGGGGGTTGGCTGCGCCCGCCCGCCAGCAGCGGCCAGATGCGCAGCGCGGAGATGAGTGCGTGAGCCCGCGAAGGCGTCACGGGGGCCAAGGCGAGCTGCGTGTCGTCGAGCATTTCCACCCAGATGCCACCCGCGCCCACCACCACCGTCGCCCCGAACTGGGCGTCCCAGCGCGAGCCCACGATCAGTTCGACGCCTCCGCTGACCATGGGCTGCACCGCGCACTCGAGCGGGTGCCTGGCGTCGGCGCTGGCAAGCGCCGTCGCTATTTCCTGCCAGGCCTGTCTCACGGCGTCGTCGTTGGAGAGCCCAAGCTTGACGCCACCAACGTCGCTCTTATGCGTCAACGTGCGCGAGCTTAGTTTCATTGCGATGGGATAGCCGATCTCTGCCGCGGCCGACACTGCTTCCTCGGCGTTGCGCACGATACGGTCGCATGGCGTCGCAATGCCCGCTGCGCGCAGCAGGGTCTTGGCCTCGGATTCGGTGAGTTGCGGCGCAGGAAAGCTGAGCTCGAGCAGCCGCGTGGGCGAAAAAGGCACAGCGCCGCCATCTCCGTGAGCGGCGCGCAGCGCGTTGCCGTAGTCGATCGACGCCTTTAGCAACCGCATCGCATCATCCATGCGGTTGACGAACGGGCACCCCAGTTTACGGAGCGCGTTGCGGGCATCGTCGACGAGGCTGCCGGGCGTCAGCAGCAGGAGGGTCGGCTTACCCCGCGCGAGTGCGCGGGCTCCCCAGGCTTCGACCTTCTCAAGCAGCTGCGGGGTTGTCGCAACGACGACTAAAATTGCCGAACAGTCTATATCGTCGGCGAAAATATCATAACAGCGTCGAACAGCATCAAGGCCTGCCTCGCGGGCGAGTCCTCCGACGTCCAGGGGATTGACGGGTCTGGATTCCGGGACGATCTCATGGAGCGAATCCCGCGAGCGGGGTGCTAATTCTGCGAGCCTCAGTCCGGCACTCGCCAGACGGTCGGCTGTGATGGCGATCGTGCCGCCCGAAGGCGACATCGCGGCCACGCCTGTCCCCTGCGGCGGACCGAAGGCAATCAGGAGATGGGCACACTGAATCATCGCTTCAGGATCATCCAGCATGATGACCGCGTTTTCCTGGCACGCCGCGCGCCATATCGCCGGTCCGCCGGCCAGGCTCGCGGTGTGCGACATCGCAAGATGCGCCCCGGCGGCGCTGCTCCCGGCCTTCACTGCCAGCAACGGTTTGCCCGCGCTGCGACACCGCGCGGCGAGCGCGAGGAAGCGCTTGGCGTCCTTGAGGCCCTCCGCGTACACGCAGATCGCCCGCGTGTCGCCGTCTTCCAGAAAATACTCGATGAAATCGCAAAGCTCGAGATCGGCCTGATTGCCCACCGACACGGCAGCGGAGAAGCCCGTCCCGTGATCGCGAGCGTGCGAGATGAGCGATGCCATGAGTGACCCGCTTTGGCTGACGAGACCGATGGCGCCCACGGGCATCGGCGCCGCGGCGAGGGCGACCGACGAGGTCAACGCCAAGCGCTTGGCCGGATTGATGAATCCCAGACAATTGGGACCCAGCAAACGCATTCCGTGGGCGCGTGCGATGCGCACGAGTTCGTCCTGGCGGGCGGCGCCCCCCGTGCCCGACTCGGCAAAGTCAGCGCTCAGCACGACGCAGCCGGCCACCCCTGCCGCACCGCATTGTTCAAGTGCCGCCGCAATGCCCGCGCCGGGCAGTGCCAGCAGCGCCACGTCTATCGGCCGGGGCGTCATCGCGATGCTCGGATAAGCGGCGCGCCCGAGGATTTCCCTGGCGCCGGGATTCACGGGGTAGATATCTCCGCTAAATCCATGCTTCATCAGATAATGCATGACCCGGCCGCCGAACTTGGCGGTGCTGTCCGAGGCGCCGATCACCGCAACTGACCGCGGGTTGAGGATGGCGCGTAGTGAACGATGCTGGGCGGGCGGGGACAGGGTCATGGCGTGCGGGTGCGGTCGCTTGAGCCGGATACTAGCGAAACCGTGCGCCGGCCGCATCCGCGCCGGCGGCAATGCGGGGAAATCGCGTAGTTATTTGACCATGCTCATAAAACCCCTCATAATGCGCGGTTTCGTTCGGAGGGGTTCACGAGCGGCCAAAGGGATCAGACTGTAAATCTGACGGCTCTGCCTTCGAAGGTTCGAATCCTTCCCCCTCCACCAGTACTCGAGGTGGTAAGCCGAGAAGTTGAGTTCCATCAGGCATGCGGGTGTAGCTCAATGGTAGAGCAGAAGCCTTCCAAGCTTACGACGAGGGTTCGATTCCCTTCACCCGCTCCACTCCACGGGCAAGGCGTTTGCGACGCCGTGCCCGTGGCGGAAATTAGCAGCAGCAAGAGATGCGCCCCGGGAAGGCTGAATGCCAAGGGGGTAGTGTGGTCTGCGGACGGTGCATGCGGTGCGTTTTTCTCGCCCGCGTTACGGCGCAGGCCACGCGAGTTTCGCCCATGTAGCTCAGTGGTAGAGCACTCCCTTGGTAAGGGAGAGGTCGCGTGTTCAATCCACGCCATGGGCACCAGAATTCGTCTGCGCCGAATTCTGCATGTAGCAGCAGGGATTTTGGTGGATTCGACATTCATTTTTTGCGGATTCAAGGCGTGCGGTGTTCGACCGGCCCTGACGGTATTGCGCAGCAGGCGGGTTAGGAAATAGACGACGGAGCAAATAATGGCAAAGGGCAAATTTCAGCGTACGAAGCCGCACGTGAACGTTGGGACGATAGGGCACGTGGACCATGGGAAGACGACGCTGACGGCGGCGATGACGCACGTGCTGGCGAAGAAGTATGGAGGGGAGGCGAAGAATTACGATCAGATCG